>JBDSLU010000056.1:0-7387 GCA_039916225.1 Vicinamibacteraceae bacterium | reverse complement strand
TGGCCGAAGTTGAGCAACTGGTCGGCAGCCGCATTCAGAGGGCTGTTCTGGCATCGTAGCGCCGTCGGGGCAGGCATGCCGCGGCGCGCCCGCGGCATGACTGACCCGGCCGGCGCTACAGGCCTAGTCGGCGGCCTGTCCGCCGCTACTGGCCAGACGCCACCCAATCCGGGCGGCGGGTGAGAGTTGCTGCTGGGGATGGACTTCGAGCCGCGTCATGCGGCGGGGCAGCGCTACGACTTACCGTCAGGGCCCGCACCTTGACGTTGCGGTAGCAGACCGCGTCGCCGTGGTCCTGCAGCAGGATCAGCCCCTGCTGCGGCTTGCCGAAGCGCTCGACGTCCTTGAACTTGCTCTTGGCGATGGCCGCGCGGAGCGCCGGGCTGTCGAGCGTGTAGCTCAGCACCTTGGTGCCGTTCAGCCAGTGTTCGACCTCGGTGCCGCGAACGACGACCCGGCTGGTGTTCCACTCGCCAGCGGGTTTCGATGGCCGATTGGCGGCGGGCAGGACGTCGTAGAGGGCGGCCGTCTGCCGATGCGGGCCGATCTTGGCGTCGGGGTGCTTGGCGTCGTCGATGAGCTGATACTCGTGGCCGATCGCCGATTCGCGATCCTCGAGCACGAAGTACTTCAGCCCGCTGTTGCCACCGACCGAAACACGCCAGTCCCAGGCCAGCTCGAACTGCCCGTACGGCTTGGCGGCGACGATGTCGCGCGCGCCGCGCGTGTCGGTGCTGTCGCCCGGGGCGAGGCACAACAGGCCGTCCTTGGCGACCCAGCGCGTGCCGCTGGCGTCGGCGGTCTTGTAGCCGTGCCATCCGTCAAGGCTGGTGCCGTTGAAGAGCAGGGTCCAGCCCGCCTTCTGTTCGGCGGGCGAGAGGTGATTGGGGGCCTGCGCCGCGGCAACGGAGGCCAGCGTGAGCGAGGCCGCGAGCGCGGCGGCTACCGATTGCATTCGCATGTGTCTTCTCCGATCCGTTTACGACAGTTCGTCCCAGGCCGTGCCGGTGGCCCGCTCGATGAGCGGACCATAGTCGGTGAAGCCGGGCAGCGGGTTCGCCGTCTTGATGAACGTCTCGCGCGTCTGACCGCCGGCCTTCGCCTTTCGCGTGAAGTCCAGCAGTGCGGTCAGGAAGTCCCGCATGTACTGCAGGTCGGCCTTGCCTCCGGTGACCCTGGCGTGGGCGACGATCTTCTTGGCGCCGGCCGCCTTGAAGGTGCCGTTGCCGCCGGTGTGCGTGTGGTCACCGTGGAAGTGCGTGTCGACCACGAGATCGACGGTGCGGCCGCCGGTCTTCGGCTACAGCCCGTCGAGGCAGATCTGGGCGGTGTTCGGGAACTGCGTATCGATCACGACGACGGCGTCCTTGCCGACGTAGGTGCCGATCGTGCCCCCCTGACCGTTGAAGATGCCGACGTCGCGGCGTGTGCGGTCCATGGTCAGCTCGGAGCCCCACGCGACCACTCACGCCGTTGCGGCGGCGGGATGCGTGGCCGTAAATGTAAGCTCGCCGTTGGCGACGCCGACGTCCACGGTGTCGCCTTCGCCGAACGCGCCTTCGAGCACCTTCATGGCGAGCGGATCCAGCAGCCGGCGCTGGATCGTCCGCTTCAGCGGCCGCGCTCCGTAAACCGGGTCGTAGCCCTCCTCGACCAGCCGCGCCTTGGCCTCGTCGGTCAGGTGCACCGCGACCTTCCGCTCGGCGAGGCGCTTCACGAGGCTCAGGAGCTGAATGTCGACGATCGCGCCCATGTGGCTGCGGCCGAGCGGGTGGAACAGGATCGTCTCGTCGACGCGGTTCAGGAACTCGGGACGGAAGTGCTCGCGCACCGCGTCCATCACCTCGCGTCGTGTCCCTTCGTCGATACCCATGTCGCGGCCGGCGTTGGCCGCCAGCGCGTGGCTGCCGACGTTCGAGGTCATGATGACGACCGTCTGCCGGAAGTCGACCGTGCGGCCCTTGCCGTCGGTCAACCGCCCGTCGTCGAGCAGCTGCAGCAGGATGTTCAGCACGTCGGGGTGCGCCTTCTCGATCTCGTCGAGCAGCACCACGGAGTAGGGCCGCCGCCGCACGGCTTCGGTGAGCTGCCCGGCCTCTTCATAGCCGACATAGCCCGGAGGCGCGCCGATCATGCGCGAGACGCTATGCTTCTCCTGGTACTCCGACATGTCGATGCGGATCATCGCCTGGTCGTCGTCGAACAGGAAGTTGGCCAGCGACCTCGCGAGCTCCGTCTTGCCGACGCCAGTCGGGCCGAGGAACAGGAAGCTCCCGAGCGGACGGTTGGCGTCCTGCAGGCCAGCGCGCGCGCGGCGGATGGCGTTGGCCACGGCCACGACGGCTTCGTCCTGCCCGATGACGCGCTGATGCAGGCGCGTCTCCATCTGGAGCAGCTTCTGGACCTCACCCTCGATCAGCTTGCTGACCGGGATGTTCGTCCACTTGGCGACCACGTCGGCGATGTCCTCTTCGTCGACTTCTTCCTTCAGCAGCCGCGGCGTGCCGGTTTCGGGCCCGCCGCTCTCGAGCGCGCCGATCCGCTTCTCGAGTTCTGGGATGCGCCCATAGCGCAGCTCTGATGCGCGGGCGTAGTCGCCTTCGCGCTGCGCGCGATCGACATCAGCCTTGAGCCGCTCGAGTTCTTCCTTGGCCGTCCGGTCCGCCTGGATCTGCGCCTTCTCGGTCTCCCAGCGCGCCGTCAGGGCGGTCTGCTGCTCCCTGAGTTCGGCGATCTCCCGCTCGATCCGTGTCAGGCGCTCGCGCGACGCCGCGTCGGTTTCCTTGCGCAGCGCCTCGCGTTCGATCTCGATCTGCATCAGGCGGCGCGCGACCTCGTCGAGCTCGGCCGGCATCGAGTCGATCTCCATGCGCAGCTTGGACGCCGCTTCGTCGACCAGGTCGATGGCCTTGTCGGGCAGGAAGCGATCCGGGATGTAGCGGTTCGACAGGACGGCCGCCGCGACCAACGCCGAGTCCTTCAGCCGCACGCCGTGGTGGATCTCGTAGCGCTCGCGCAGGCCGCGCAGGATGCTGATCGTGTCCTCGACGGTCGGCTGATCGACCTGGACGGGCTGGAAGCGGCGCTCGAGCGCCGCGTCCTTCTCGATGTACTTGCGGTACTCGGTCAGCGTCGTCGCCCCGATGGTGTGCAATTCACCCCGCGCCAGCATCGGCTTGAGCATGTTCGAGGCATCGAGCGAGCCTTCGGCCGCGCCGGCTCCGACGACGGTGTGCAGCTCGTCGATGAACAGCACCACCGCGCCGTCCGACTGCGTGACTTCGGTGAGGACGGCTTTGAGGCGGTCCTCGAACTCGCCGCGATACTTGGCGCCGGCGATCAGCGCGCCCATGTCGAGGCCGATGACGCGCTTGTTCTTGAGGCCTTCCGGGACGTCGCCGCGGATGATGCGCTGGGCCAGGCCCTCGACGACGGCGGTCTTGCCGACACCGGGCTCGCCGATCAGCACCGGGTTGTTCTTGGTGCGGCGGGAGAGGACCTGGATGATGCGGCGGATCTCGTCGTCGCGGCCGATGACCGGATCGAGCTTGTCCTGGCGGGCGAGTGCGGTGAGATCGCGGCCGTAGCGCTCGAGGGCCTGGTACTTGCCCTCCGGGTTCTGATCGGTGACGCGCTGACTGCCGCGGACGCTGACGAGCGCCTCGAGCACGCGGTCGTAGCTCACGCCGTGACGCGTCAGGACCTCTGCGCCCGGCGACCGGCCGGTTTCGCTGACCAGCGCCAGGAGCATGTGCTCGGTGCTGACGAACTCGTCCTTGAACCGGGCCAGCTCGCCTTCGGCCTTCTGCAGGATGCCGCGCAGCCGCGAGGAGAAGCCGGCGTGAGTCGAGCCGTAGGCCTTCGGGAGCTTCGCCAGCAACTGCTGGGCGTCGGCGCCGACCGCCGTGGGGTCGACCTGGAGCTTGCGCAGGATGTCCGGCACGACGCCGCCCGGCTGCGCGATCAGCGCCGCCAGCAGGTGCTCGGGATCGATCTGCGGATGGTTGGCCTGTTCGGCCGCGCCCTGCGCCGCGGCCAGCGCCTCTTGAGCCTTCTCGGTGAAACGGTTGATGTTCATCAGGACACCTTCGACTGGGCATCGCCCTCGGCCAGCTGCGCAATCGCTTCGTAGTGCGCGCGCGCTTCGGGCGTGAGCGAGCGGGGGAGCTGGACGTCGGCGACGACGTAGAGATCCCCGCGTTCGTCGGGTTTACCCGGGACGGGCATGCCCTGGCCCTTGACCCGGAATTTCTGGCCGTTCTGGGTCGTCGGCGGCACCTTGAGCCGGACGGTGATGCCGGCGAGCGTGGTGACGGACGCCTCGCCGCCGAGCACGGCGGTGGTCAGCGGCACCTCGACGCGCGTCGTCAAATCATCGCCCTGGCGCTCGAAGCGCACATGCGGCAGCACCTGCACGCGCAGATACAGATCGCCGGCGCGGCCTCCGCTGGCGCCCGGCTCGCCCTCGCCCGAGACGCGGACCCGCGCGCTGTCGCGCACGCCGGCCGGAATGCGGACGTCGATGGCCCGGGCGTGGCCCTCGTGCTTCATCGAGATCCGGCGCAGCGCGCCGTGATACGCCTCGTCGAGCGAGAGCTGCACCGGGTGCTCGAGATCGGCGCCGATCCGGCTCCGACTGCGGCCGCGGCTGCGTTTGTCGTCCCCAGGGGCCGCGCCGCCGCCGCCGAAGAACGTCGTGAAGAAATCCGAGAAGCCGCCACCGCCGCCGTGCAGCAGCTCCTCCATCTCTTCCGGCGAGACGGTTCGGTATTGCCCGCCGCTTCCGGTGGTGTAGGTGCCGGCGCCGCGACCCTGGAAGCCTCCGAAGCCACCGGGGAAGCCCTGCGCGCCGGGCGGCACGTTCTCGTAGGCGCGCCAGTTCGAGCCCATCTCGTCGTACTTGCGGCGCTTGTCGGCGTCGCTGAGCACCTCGTTGGCCTCGTTGATTTCCTTGAAGGTGGTCTCCGCGGTCTTGTCGCCCGGGTTGACGTCGGGGTGGTACTTGCGGGCCAGCTTGCGGAAGGCCTGCTTGATCTCCTTGTCGGTGGCCGTCTTGGTGAGCCCCAGCGTGGCGTAGTAGTCCTTGAAGTCCATGCGCTCAGAGCTCCAGAAGAGTGGTCAACCGACGCAGGTCGCTCGACAGTCTGCGCAGCTGTGATTTCGGCGACTGCTCGCCGCCGGCGACGGTCTGCATGCCGCGCACGACATCGGCGATCGCGAGCAGCCGCTGGACGCCGGCGAGGTTGACGCCGGCCTCGTCGACGAAGTGCTTGATCAGGCGCAGGCGCTCGAGCTCTTCCCGCGAGTAGACGCGCATGCTGCCGATCGTCCGGGTCGGCTGGATCAGGCCCAGGCGCTCGTACTTGCGGAGCGTCTGCGGATGCATCCCGAGCAGCTCCGCCGCCATGCTGATGAAGAAGAGGTCGTCGCCGATGTTCATGGATGACTGCGCCTCAAGCTGCGTCGATCCGAGTATGCGGCTTGATACGGAGCGTGTCAATGCTATCAGTCGATGCGGCTGAGCCTGGCGCGGCCTGCCCGCGGGGCTGGCGGGGGCGCGGATGGTGCCTCGGGCCCTCCGCCCTGGGTGAGGCCGTCCACGTCGCTCCGTCGAAGGCGCCTTCGATCACGTGAGCGCTAGCCCGTGCGTGGCGGACGTCGTGGGTTTCGGGTGATACTTTCGAGTTGATCGTGGACGTCCATCTCACAGACTTCGTCACCATCGGCCTGCTGGTCCTGCTCGAGGGCCTGCTCAGCGCCGACAACGCCCTCGTCCTGGCCATCCTGGTGCTGGGCCTGCCGCGGCAAGAGCAGAAGAAGGCGCTGCGCTACGGCATCCTGGGGGCCTTCGCCTTCCGGGCCATCGCCACGGCGCTCGCCGCCTACCTCATCGACGTGGCCTGGGTGAAGCTGATCGGCGCCGCCTACCTGCTCTACCTGCCCTACGGCCACTTCACCGGGAAGGCTGGGGAAGGGGAGAAGCGGGCCTTCACGCCGGCGCGGTCGTGGCTGGGCCTGTCGGCGTTCTGGGCCACCGTCGTGAAGGTGGAGTTCACGGACATCGTATTCGCCATCGACTCGATCCTGGTGGCGGTGGCGATGTCCAGCAAGCTGTGGGTGATCATCACCGGAGGCATCCTGGGCATCATCGCGATGCGGATGCTGATCGGGAAGCTGCTGACGTTCGTGCAGCGCTACCCCCCGCTGGTCGACGGCGCCTTCATCATCATCGCGTGGGTCGGCATCAAGCTGCTGATCGAGTACCTGCACCAGATGCACTACATCGGCTTCGAGGTGCCGAAGTGGCTGTCACTGGGCCTCATCGTCGTCATCTTCACGGCGGCCTACGCATATGCCCGCCGCGTCGGCGCGGTCGAGATCACCGACGACGAGCCGCGGGACGCGGCAGAGGAGCTGTTCGCCGACGCGCCGACGCCGGCCGACGCCGATTCCGGGGCCAAGTAGGCCCCGGTCCAGCCGTCAGGGCATCGCCGCCAGCGTCAGGTTCATCGTTTCGGTCTGGCCTTCGGTGAGCCGGACCGGTGTGGCGATGCGCCGATACGCCTCGAGCGCGTCGGGATCGCTGGCTTCGTCCGGATCGAGATCAGCGACGGCGGCGGCGAGATAGCGTCCGGGCGGCAGGCCTTCGGCACGGAACCGGCCCTGCTGATCCCCGCGCTCGAAGCGCAGCCGGCGCATGCCGGCGCGACGCGCCAACTCGGCGTCCTCCGGGAAGATGATGACCTGGTAATCCGTCACAGGCTTGCCGCTGCCGTCGGTCACCGCTCCGGTGACGACGCTCAGGCGGTTGGTGACGACGACATCGATGCGCCCGCCTTCGGTCGTGATCTCGACGTCGTCGTCGGCCTCGACATCGCGGCCGCGCCAGGTCGTGCGCTTGACCACGAAGCCTTTCGGCGCCCACGCGCTGAGGCGACGGACGCCCGGCACTACCTTGAGGGTGAAGCGTCCATCGGCGCCGGCTTGGGCCGTCGCGCCGTCCATGAACGACGCCGCGCTCATCAGGTTCACGTTCACCTGATCCTTTTCGCCCAGCACGCCGCTCTCTACGACAACACGGCCTTGCAGCACGATGGGCTCGGGGACGGTGACCCGCAGGTCGGTGACGTCGGTCCCAGCAAGCGCGATCGGTAGCGAGAATCCCGCGTTCTCCAGCCCCTTCAGCGGGTTGCCATCGCGGTTCTCATCGAAGGAGGCGCGCACGTTCAGGGTGTATTCGCCGGGCGAGAGTCCGGTCAGGGTGAACGTGCCGTCGCCGGCCAGCGGCCGGACGGCGCCGACGTTCATCATCGCGGCGTTGCCCGCCGTCATCGCCATCACCATGCCGCCCGTGGCGTGGCGTCCGCCGCCATCGAACACGGTGCCG
>JBDSLU010000055.1:0-5632 GCA_039916225.1 Vicinamibacteraceae bacterium | reverse complement strand
TCAGTGGACGGAGGTCGTGCCGCGCCGACTCGAGCAACGCGATCCGGCCGATCCCGACGCGCCGCCCACGCTCGTCGATGTCACCACCACCGGGCTCGCGATCAACGCCAACGCGCCGGGCGCACGTCCGCCGCAGGCGCTGCTCCTGGCGCTCAGCCCGGACGGCGCCGCATGGAATGGCGATCGCCTCGTGCACCTGCTCGACGAAACCCAGGCGCTGGCGCGGATGCGCACGCTGACGCTGCAACAGCTGCCGTTCGCCGGGACGTATCTGCCGGCGCTTTATTTCAGGGACTGGTCGCTGCAAGGCGAACCGGTCATCGACTGGGTGAAGGTGGCGACCGAGTTCGACGTGACGCACGCGCTCAAATACCTGGCAGTCGACCCATAGCGAGCCCAGAGCGATGGCCTTTTCCTTCATCACCAACGATCGATTCGTCGAAGTCGAGAGCTTCGCGCTGGCCAACCCGCCAACGTGGACGCGGCTCGAACCACAGAGCACGGCCGGCGATCCGCGACCCGGTGTCGAAGCGCGGGTGCACGATCCGCTGTGGCTGCTCGGCCGACAATGGCAGCTGGGTGAGTTCGCCGGCGAGGACGCCGGCACGCCCCTCAGCGTTCGCGTCGCGCTGCAGAGCACGCCGGTCGATCGCTGGGGCTCTGGTGTCGACGGTGTGAGCCAGTCGTTCGGCGGCAACCAGCACGAGCTCCTCGAACCGCTCGTCGAGCGCGAGCCGGTGGTCGTCGTGTCACCCGGCCTGCGCGCGCGCGCCGAAGCGGCCGCCGTGCTGCTCGCCTCGCTCGACGATGCCGGCCTCGGCGCTCATCGTCCGTCGATTGTCGACAACTGTCCGCTCGATCTGGATCCGCTCCAGCATCCCGATGGTGCGCATGCCGCGCTCGATCCGCACTGGCTGCGGCTCTCGCGCCTGCTCGGCGCCGGCGGCATGGCCGATGCGGAATCGATCGCCCTCGCCTGCGAGGCGGCTGGCGGGCTGCCGCCGTGGCTGGTTCCCGCGGCCGGCGAGGGTGCGGCGCTGCTCGCGGCGATCGAGGAGTGGCTGTCGTGGTATCGACGCGACGTCTCGCCGCCCGTGGGCGGAGACGACGGCTGGACGGGGGAGCGGCTCGAGTACCGCTTTCGCATCGGCGCCGGGGCGACCGTGCTGGCCGCGCCGGCGCACAACGGCGGCGACATCGAGTGGTACACCTTCGATCCCGCGCCGGCCGCCAGGCTGGCCGATCCGGACGGCGCGCCGCCGGTCGCCGAGCGGACGACCCGCGTCGTGCACACGCTGCTCGCCAGCCCGCTGCGCTACGCCGGCATGCCCGCGGATCGGCTGTGGGAGATGGAGGACGCGCGCGTCAACCTCGGGCTGATCGAAGCCGAGCCCTGGGATCTTGCCCGGCTGCTGGTCGCCGAGTTCGCGCTCACCTACGGCAACGACTGGGTGGTGGCGCCGATCGACGTGCCGTTCGGCTCGCTCACGCGCATCGAATCGGTGATCTATACCACCGGCTTCGGCGAGCACTTTGTCGTCGAATTGACGGCGCAGGCGAGCCCGGATGGCCACTGGCGGATGTTCACCATCGCCGCGGCCGACGGCGCCGTCGCCGATGGTCTGCTCGTGCCGCCGGGCGCGGTGGCGGTGCAGGACGGGCCGGCAATCGAGGACGTGCTGTTCCTGCGTGACGAGATGGCCAACCTCGCCTGGGCGGTCGAGCGATCGGTGCAGGGACCGAGCGGCGCGGCGCGCGATCGCGGCCGGGAGCGCGACACGCCGGCTCCGCCGGGCCGCGGCCCCGTGGCCAGCGCCGCGCTCGACTATCTGCTGCAGACAGGGCTTCCCGGACGCTGGATTCCGTACCTGCCGCGCTCGTCCGGCTACCGCGCCGTCGATCTCGTGCAGGGCGCGATGCCGGCGGCGAACGGCGCCGCGATCCTGCCGCGTGGCCGCATCCTCCAGCGCGCCGACATCAAGGTGTTGAAGGACGCCGAGATCCCGCGCGAAGGCGTGATGGTGCAGCGGCGCCCGTCGATGACCCGGCGCGCCGACGGCAGCTACCTGCGCTGGACGACGCGACGCGTGAGCGTGGGCCGCGGTGAGGGCTCGAGTCAGCTGGCGTTCGACTCAGCGCGGCCGCGGAAGCCAAAGCCGAACGCATGACCCCCCGCCTTGAGTAGCGGGTGCGTTTAGAGTCCGGCGCAGCCATTGACCATGCCTCAATGGTGGGACCGTCGGATCTGCCGTCCGACAGAAGCCCTGTCGGACGCGACAAAAGGGGCTGTGTGGAGGCGCTGCGCGACCGTCAATCTCGAGTTCGCCTCGCGTCGTCCGTCACCTCCGCATCTACGCCCGCGGAGGAGCGAACGCCATCACGCCGTCGACCTGATGCCGCAGCTTCGTGCGGCACTGCGGCTATCGCTTTGCTACGTCGATGTGAAAAACGCTCTAGTGCCGGAAGCCCAGGACGACCAACAGGAGCGTCAGCACGCTGAGCACGACCAGGAGCGCGCCGAAGAGCGGGTGGGGGCGGCGCTGCAGAAACAAGTGCGCGCCGATCAACACGATCGTCACGGGACCGAGCAGTCTTCCCACATACGCCAGGGAGCGGCCCTCGAACGGTTCCTTGACCTGGAAACACAGCGCGACGATGGCGGCGACGACCACGAGGCCGCCGATGACGCGGGTCGCGGGGTTGTGTCCGGATGCGTGCTCCATGCTCCAATCAACGCCGGACCGCGCGGTTTCGCACAGACGCGGTCCAGCGTCCGAATGTCGTAGTCCAGACGTCGTCCGATGGGGCCCAAGCACCGGGTAAGACGGGGATGCTGGACCGACCAGAGACCAGCACGAGACGATACGAATCACAGCCTCGCTAAGTCTGCAAGACCTCCATCCCCGGTTCAAATCCGGGCGGCGCCTCCGGGCCGGCAGCGCGTGGGTGACCGACATGAACAACCGCCGGTAGATCGTCGGCTACGCGATCTTCGGGTCGAGCAGCCGCCCCTTCCTCTGGCAGGACGGCGTGTTCACCTACCTGCCGTCGCTCACGGATCCCGGCTCCGGCTATCCCCAATCGATCAACGACCGCGGCGAGATCGCCGGCTCGTCGCAGGCCGCCGACGGCACCCGGCACGCCGTCCTCTGGCGCGACGGCGCGATCGTCGACCTCGGGTTGCTGCCCGGCAGCTTCAACACGGCGGCGATGAGCATCAACGATCGCGAGCGCAATCAACGACCACGGCGAGATCGTCGGGTTCGAGGCCGACGCGGTCGGCTACGGCGACCGGGCGATCATGTGGATCCCGAAGAACGGCCGCTGAGCGCCGGCGCCATGGGGCAGGGCGGCCGACCACGCCGCCCTCCGCCTTGCGCGAGGGTTAGGTGGAGAATTCTATGAGGGCCCCAGCGACCGGCATGGATGTTCGCCGCTTTGAGCCTCGGAACTTCGGAGCAACTTCGGAGCAACAACGCCGCTTCAGCCGCCGGCTGCAGCACGTTGTGAGCAGCCTCGACTCTCGCATCGCATCGCCATTGCGATTGCCGAGAACGAGATCCGTGTCCGCCCGACGCGACACACGATCTCGATGCGACCTGAGCGCCGCGACGGCGTGTCGTCCAAGCGGAATCGTCCGAAGCGCCTTCCGTGTCTTGGGCGGCTGGAACTTGCCCTCGAACACTGATTCCCGAACGCTGGTCCGGGTTCGATCGTGTGTCTCCGTAGGCCAAGTCAACAGCGGTGTTGCCGCAGTGGCCAGGGCGAGGTTACATGGCTATCTGCGGGACGGGTGATCCGACGGCTCACGGGTTGTGCGGCACCACAACCATCGTCTGCGCCGCTGAGCTCCCACCGCCGCTGTCCGTGCAGGCCACGGCCACCGTGTAGCGGCGGCCGGGCCCTCCGCCAGAGCGTTCGGCCCGCAGGCGCAAGTGGTGCGGATCGACGATTGCGATGTCGCCCGTCGTGCTGCCGTCACCGCCGCCATCGTCCGGTTCGCTGCTGGTCGCCGACAGCGAGCAGACCGGGATGCCGCAGTTGTCGGTGGTGGTGTAGGCGACGGTCACGTCGACCATCTTGTGATTGGGCGGCCACAGCACCGCGGGGTTCGCCGACATGGCGTCGATGGTTGGCGGCGGATTCGACACCAGGACGAACGCGGCGCTCAGGTTGTTGCCGGGTGTCAGGTCCGGCGTCGTGGCCGAACCGATGGCCGAGTGGAAGCCAATCGACGACCCGTCCGGCACGGCGCAATTCGTTCCCAGCGTGACCATGAACCGCGGCGTCGCGCCGACCTCCATCTCCGGGAGGGTGAACGAAAGCGCCCCGGCTGCACCGGCTGCCGGCGTCGACGCGGTCCACCCTGACGCCGCGGTGGCGGCGACGAACGTAGTGCCGGCCGGCGTGGCGCCGGTGATGCTGACCGCCGCGGCGTCGAGCGGACCGGCATTGGCGGCATCGAGCGTGACCGTGAAATTGGCGCCCGACAGCACAGGGCTCGGCGCGGCGGCGCTCGTCAGCGAGAGGTCGGCGTGGAAGCACGACGCCATGCCGTCGCGAATCTGCTCGCGGAGCAGTTCGCCGTTGGCGGCGTTGAACGCCGTCTGCACCGTGGCGTCGCTCGTCGAGTTGGCGAGGAAAATCCCGAAGACGAACTCGCGCGGGGCCATCACCGTGCCCGTGCAGAACGGCACGCTCGCCCAGCCGGCCACCGAGTAGTGATCGAGGTACGTGGCGCAGTTCGCGCTGGTGCAGATCTTGTAGTTGCCGGCCTTGTAGGCCAGGTCCATCTGGCCCCGATACGCCTGACGCTGCGACGCGGTCATGCCGGCCGGCGCCTCCGCGGCAAGCATGTTCGGGATGTCGGTGTCCCAGATGCCCGTCCAATCGTAGCCCTCGACCATGAACTGGCCTCGCCCCGCAAAGAAGCTGTGGAACAGGTCGACATTGGCCGCAGCGATCAGGGTGCCATCGGCCGACCCCTCATAGAGCACGCCGGCATCGACCAGCGTCATCCGATCCGGCACTGGCCCGGCGCAGCCGATGTCGTGATTGATGCTGCTGTTGGTCATGCCGATCGCTGTCATCGTCGCGTTGACGTTCGCCCGGCCGAACGTGTCGACGATGACCCGGGTCCGCGAGTTGTCCGAGTGCCACAGCATCTCCTGCATCGCCACGGTCAGCGTCTCGTTGCCGACGTCGGTGTTGCCCGGACAGGTGGACGGCGGCACGGGTGGCTGGAAGACGTCCACCGGATCGGCGAGGGTCGAGGTGCCGGCTTCGACCTGGCGGAAGGCATGGAGGCCGGCCGCAGCCTTGATGGAGCTGGCGGGCTCGAAGACGAAGGCCTGATTCTGCTGTGCCAGCACAGCGCCGCCGAGCTGGCGCAAGTAGAGTCCCTAGGCGGGCACGCGCGCGCCCCGGCGGGCAACGATCGCATGGCGCTCACCGGCGGCCGTCGAGTAGCTCGCCGCGACTTCGACGGTCAGGGCCTTCGCAGCAGCATCCTGCTCGACGTCGGGCCGCCCGCCAGCCCGGATGCCGGCGAGGGCCTCGCTGCTGACGTCCACCATCACGACCCAGTCGAGCGCCGTGTCCGACGGGGCCCCTGGTGCCCACACCACGGCGA
>JBDSLU010000054.1:0-18434 GCA_039916225.1 Vicinamibacteraceae bacterium | reverse complement strand
GCCCGCTGGCCGCGCCGAGGCCGTCTTCCCGGACAAGACCGTCCTCTCGCTCGAAGTCGCGCGCACGGAAGCGGAGCGATCGCAGGGCCTGATGCATCGCAAGTCGATGCCGGATCGCGCCGGGATGATCTTCCTGTTCGAGCGCCCGGCCGTCTATCCGTTCTGGATGAAGAACACGCTGATCCCGCTCGACATGTTCTGGACCGACACCAGCGGCAAGGTCGTATGGATCGCCGAATCGGTCCCGCCGTGCCAGGCCGATCCCTGTCCCGAGTACCCGCCCAAGGCCGTCGCGTCCTACGTGATCGAGACCAACGCCGGCTTCGCCAAGCGGCATGGGGTGAAGGTCGGCGACGTCGTCGAGCTCCGCAAGCTGTCCAAGTAGGGCCGGGACGGCGACGCTGCCCGCCCGCGTGTCGGAGGCACGCGGACAACGAAAAAAAGGCCGATCCCCGAGGGGACCGGCCTTTTGTCTTTCCCGGACAGCGCTCGCGGCGCCGTTGCGTTACTGCTGCAGCCGGACGACGAGCTGCGCGCGCCGGTTGAGGCGACGCGTCTCTTCGCGGGCGTTGTCGTGCTTCGGCCGTTCCTCACCGTAGGTCACGGTGCGGAGGCGGTCGGCCGTCACGCCACGCGACGTCAGGTAGTCGCGCACCGCGGTGGCGCGGCGCTCGCCGAGCGCGAGGTTGTATTCGGCCGTGCCGATGCTGCAGGTGTGACCCTCGATCTCGAGCTTGAGCGCGGCGTCGTCGCGCATCGCGCGAATCGCCTCGTCGAGGATGCGCACCGCTTCCGGCCGGAGCGAGTAGCGGTCGAAGTCGAAGTGCACGTCTTCGAACGTGTACTCCTTGACCGGCGGCTTGATCACCTGGATGGTGACGGTGTCGGTCGCGGTACCGCTCTTGCCGTCGTCGACGGTGATCGTCACCGGCACCGAGCCTTCCTGCATCGGCGCGGTCCACAGCGTCTGGCGATCGCCCGGGTTGGCGAGGCGGCCGGTCGGCGTGGTCCAGCGATAGGTCAGCGCATCGCCGTCCGGATCGTTGGCGTCACCGGTGACCGTCGAGCTCTTGCCGACTTCGACGATGCACGGCTCGCAGCGCGCCTTGACGGTCGGCGGCCGGTTGGTCGGCGTCATCGGCGGAGGCGTCGGCGGCGGGGGCGGGGGCGGCACGTAGGTGCGCACGCCCGGGTGGTAGCCGATCCGGACCTGCCCGCCCATGTTGTCGCCGCCCTCGTCGCTCTCGAAGCCGAAGTTGGTGCGTCCGTCGTGCGCCAGGTTGACGGTCGCGCCTACACCGACGAAGAAGCCCTTCGGGCTGATGTAGGTGCCGCCGAGCGTGAACTCGACGGGGCTGCGGTTCGGCCAGACGTACGGTGACACGGCGTCGCCGCCGACCAGGGCCGTGCCGCTGATGGTGTCGTCGAAGTACTTCTCGCCGTAGAGTTCGGCGGTCAGCCGCAGCGCGCTGCGCGTCGGCACCGCGACGCCGAAGCCCCAGCGCAGGCCGTTCGAAATCTCATCGGTGCCGAGGGCGCCATTGCGATCCGGCTGGCCGCGAACCTGGAAGCCGCCGTAGGCCGACACTTCGAACGCCTTGTTGATTTCCTTGCTGACGATGAGGTCGGCGAGGAAATCGGGCTTGCCGGTGGAAGTGCCCTTGTCGGCGTCGTCGCTGCCCGTGGGCAGCTTGACCACGCCGCGCACGGCCAGGGCGACCGGCGCCTGGGCGTACTCGGACAGGATGTTGAACTTGACGCCGGCGAAGACGTCGCCGAACGTCGTGCCCGACCAGCTGTTCTGCATCGCCGGGTATTCGTTCACCGGGCCGCCGGCGGGGTTGCCGATGAAGCCGAGGGGACGGAAGTCGCGGTCGATGCGCGACGCGACCCGCATCGACAGGAACAGCTCGGTGCGATCACCGACACCGTAGCCGAAGGTTCCGATGAAGTGACCGATGTCGGTGAAGCCGGCTTCGCGGTCGATGTTCGAGTAATAGGCGCTGGCCGAGTAGCGCTTCTTCGGCAGCACCTCAGCCGTCGGCACGTACCAGAGTCCCGTATCACCGAGGAAAGTCGTCGTTGCCGGCCGGGTGGCATCCGACGGCGCGGGCGGCGCGGTCGCCGGCGTCTGCGCCTGTGCGCCCGCGGGCGTTGCGCCAGCCAGCACCACACATGCTCCGAGCACCGTTCTACACCACCGCTGCATGCCTGTTGTCGTCACGAGTACGCCTCCGAGTCACGAGGAAAAGCCAGACACCATCCTACGAGTCGACCTCAGTGAAGTCAACGTCAAGCGAGTCAGGGGCTTGCGGGAACCTGCGCGGGACGGACGAATGTATAAATCCGACTCGTCCTTTCGCGCAGGTAGTGTCGTGTTATGCGTCAGAATCGACCGGTGTCTTCTTCTTGGCGAAGATGTACGCGATGCCGATGCTGATGATGTAGAGGATGAGCATCGGCCCGGCCATCAGCGCCTGCGACACCACGTCCGTGCCCGGTGTCAGGATGGCGGCGGCGATGACGATGATGAGCAGCGCGTACTTGAACTGCTTGATCAGGAAGCCGGCGGTGACCAGTCCGATGCGGGCCAGGAAGAAGACCGCGGTCGGCATCTCGAACACCAGCCCCATCGCCAGCATCATCTTCACGTACATGGAGAAGACCGGCGAGATCGTCGGAATGAACACCATGTAGTCGGACTCGTAGCTGGCGAAGAACAGCATCGTCCACGGGAACGCCACGTAGTGGGAGAAGGCGGCGCCGAGCGTGAAGAAGAAGGTCGACAGGAACACGAACGGAATGGCGAAGCGTTTCTCGTTCGAGTAGAGCCCCGGCGCCACGAACCGCCAGATCTGCCAGAGGATCACCGGCAGGGCGAGGAACAGCCCGGCGAGCGCCGCGAGCTTCATGCGCATCATGAAGCCTTCGCCCGGCTCGATGTATTGGAACTTGCCGCCCTTGATGGTCGCCCTCAGCGGGACGAAAATGAAGTCGACGAGCTTTTCGACGTAGGCCCAGCTGACCATGAAGCCGATGGCCAGAGACGAGACCGCGATGATCAGCCGCTTCCGGAGCTCGTCGAGATGCTCCAGGAACGACATCTTGTCGGCGCCGGCCGAATCGTCGTCGGGATCGCCGTCGCCGTCGTACGGCGCGCGAGTACCGGGGAAGGGCACGAGGGCCATTCGGGTGGGTTACCTCGCCCGCTAGTCCGCGGTGACGCTGCGCGGGGTCGTGTCCGACGCCGCGCGCGGGCCCTCGTCGACCACTGGCGTGTCGGCGACGACCACCGGTGTTTCGACGGCCCGAGGGCCGGCGACGGGCTCGACGGGGGCGGCGACCCGCTGCGTCGCTTCCTTCTGCTCTTCGACCCGCACTTCTTCTTCCAGCGTGTTACGCAGTTCGTTCGACGCGCGCTTGAACTCGCCCAGGCTCTTGCCGAGCGAGCGACCGAGCTCGGGCAGCTTGCGCGGCCCGAACACGAGCAGCGCAATGACGAAAATCACGATCAGTTCGGGCATGCCCAGTGGGCCCATGGCGATTGTGCTCCTTCAGGCGGGCCCCGGCGTCGAGCCCGGGGAACGTATCTGCGGGGAGGGGGCGGATGAACTCGCCGCAACCTCTTGAGAGGATTATAGAAAGCCCGTCCGGGAGGGTCAAGCGGCGGACGGCTCGTCCGTGACTGGAACTCTTGGCCGCTTCCAGGGTTGTCTGCTAGAGTCGATCCATGCTCCTACGCCGAGCCTGGACGACGATGGTGGCTGCCGTGGCGCTTGCTGCGCTGGCCGGTGGCTTGTTCGGCCCGCGCCTCCTCGCCACCGAGGACGAAGTCGAGGCGCGCTACCGGGTGTTCACCGCGGCGCTGGCCGCGGTCGAAGCGCAGTATGTGGGGCCGGTCGAATCCGATCGCCTCGTCTACTCTTCGATCAACGGGCTCCTCAACACGCTCGACCCGCATTCGAGCTTCTTCGACCCGCGCAGCTACGCCCAGATGCGCGAGCGCCAGGAAGGCCACTACTACGGCCTCGGCATCACCATCCAGGCGATCGACGGCGACATCCTGGTCGGCAACGTTTTCGAAGGCTCGCCGGCCTTCCGGCGCGGCATCCGCCGCGGCGACACCATCTCCAAGATCGCCGGCGAGAGCGCCAAGGGCTGGGCGAGCGACAAGGCCGTCTCCAAGCTGAAGGGCCCGAAGGGCACGTCGGTGCAGGTGTCGATCAAGCGCCGCGGCTTCGACGACCTGATCGAGCTGACCGTCGAGCGCGACGAGGTCAGCATCCCGAGCCTTCAGGGCGCGTTCATGATCGATGAACGCACCGGCTACATCCGGCTGCGCGATTTCTCCGAGGTCACCGATCGCGAACTGGGCAAGGAGCTGACCAAGCTGCAGGCTCGCGGCATGCAGCGCCTCCTGCTCGATCTGCGCGACAACCCCGGCGGGCCGCTCGATCAGGCGATCCGCGTGTCGAACCGCTTCCTGCCGCGCGGCGACATGATCGTCTACACGCGGGGCCGCACGCGTCATTCCGACGAGGACTATCACGCCTCCGAGCCGGCGACGGTGCCGACGCTCCCGATCATCGTACTCGTCAACCGCAACAGCGCCAGCGCCTCCGAGATCGTCTCGGGCGCGCTGCAGGATCACGATCGGGCGCTGGTCGTCGGCGAGACCACGTTCGGCAAGGCGCTCGTCCAGTCGCTGTATCGCATCGCCGGCGAGGCCGGCCTGGCCCTGACGACGGCGCGCTACTACACGCCGAGCGGCCGGATGATCCAGCGGCCGTGGGACGGCACCTTCGACGAATACCTGACCTACTCGTACCGCGAGCAGGACGACCAGCCGCGCGAGCACAAGGGCAACGAGCTGAAGCACACCGACGCCGGCCGTCAGGTCTACGGTGGTGGCGGCATCGAGCCGGACAAGCACATGACCGGTCCGATCGAGGGCTTCAACCCGAGCCGCTTCGGCCGATCGCTGCACAACCGGCAGATCTTCGCCGACTTCGCGCAGCGCTTCTCGGAGCAGGGCGACACGCGCATCGTCGGCGGCAAGGATCGGCGCCTCGTGGCCCGCAACTTCGCGATGAGCGACGCGATGGTGGACGATTTCAAGGGCTTCCTGACAAGTGAAGCGCGCGTCGTGCTGGACGAAGAGGGCTGGACCAAGGACCAGGCCTTCATCCGGGCGATGATCCGCTACGAGATCGACGCCGCCCTGTTCTCGATGGAAGACGCGCGCCGGCACCTCGTGTCGGTCGATCCGCAGGCCCAGTTCGCCCTCAGCCTGTTCGGCGAGGCCGAGGGCCTCACGCGCCTCACTGCCGCGTCCCGGCAGGCGAAGGCGGACAAGTAAGCTCCCGCCGCCCGCGTTCGACGCGCTGACGGACTTGGGA
This sequence comes from Vicinamibacteraceae bacterium, assembly GCA_039916225.1. GTDB lineage: Bacteria > Acidobacteriota > Vicinamibacteria > Vicinamibacterales > Vicinamibacteraceae > JBDSLU01. The sequence goes on along the minus strand of JBDSLU010000054.1, from coordinate 13,035 downwards.
CCTGACGCCGCCCGTCAAGCTGGTCAGTTACCCTATATCTAGTGGTCGCTCCTTCCTATTGCCCCAATAGGCAGCGGCTGCTACACTCCGGCTCCCATGCGCCTGGAACGACTCGAACTCTCGGGTTTCAAGAGTTTCCCCGATCGCGCCGACGTCCGGTTCGACACGGGAGTCACCGCCATCGTCGGCCCCAACGGCTGCGGCAAGAGCAACATCGTCGACGCCATTACGTGGGTCCTCGGCGAGCAGAGCGCCAAGAGCCTGCGCGGCGAACGGATGGAGGACGTGATCTTCGGCGGCAGCGACGCCCGCAAGGCGACCGCCGCAGCGGAGGTCCGGCTCCACCTGAAGGGTGTCGTGGCGCGGCCGAAGCAGGCGGCACTTCTGCCTGGCCTCGGCGAAGCGGTGACCGCTGACGGCCAGACAGCCGGCGAGGGCGGGGAAGCCGTCGAAGTCGTCGAGGAACTGCCGCCGATCACCCGCGACGTCGAGATCGGCCGACGCCTCTATCGATCCGGGGAGAGCGAGTACCTGATCGACGGCCACGCCGTCCGCCTGCGCGACGTCCAGGACATCCTGATGGACGTCGGCGTCGGCGTGAAGGGCTACGCCGTCATCGAGCAGGGCAAGATCGGCCAGATCCTCAGCTCGAAGCCGACCGACCGGCGGCAGCTGATCGAGGAAGCCGCCGGCGTCACCAAGTTCAAGTCGCGCCGCCGCCAGGCCGAGCTCAAACTCGAAGCGGCGCAGCAGAACCTGACCCGCGTCGACGACCTGGTCTACGAGCTCGAGCGCCAGCGCGCCGCCCTCAAGCGGCAGGCCGGCAAGGCCCGCCGCTATCAGCGCCTGCGCGGCGAGCTGCGGCGTTGGGAGAAGCTGCTGTTCGCGCAGCGCTACGAGCGCCTCACCGAGGCGATCCGCACCGCGCGGGAAGCCCTCACCGCCGTTCGCGAGCGCGAGCAGGTGGCGGCCGCGCGCCTGGCCGAGGTCGAGAGCGACCTCGAGCGCGTGCGCATCGAGCTGACCGAGGCCGAGGGCCAGGCCAACGGCCTGCGCGCCGAGGCGCACCAGCGCGAACTCGAGAACGAGCGTCGCCAGCAGCAGATCATTTTCGATCAGCAGCAGGCGGCGGCGCTCGTCCAGACGGTGGCCGAGATCGCCGGCGAACTCGGGCTGCTCGAAGGCCGTCGCGGCCCCGCCCGTGAAGAGATCGAGACCCGGCGTGCCGCGGCGCAGGCCGCCAACGCCGAGCGCGATGCCGCCGGCGAGACGCTGCGGACCGAGGCGCGCGGCGTCGAGGCCCTCGAGACCGAGATCGGCGCTCTCGATCGCGACGTCGACGTGGCCCGCCGCGGCGCCACCGTCAACCTGCAGTCGATGACGACGCTGCAGCACACGATCGAACGCGCCGAGGAAGGCCGCCAGCGCATCGGCGGCGAGCTCGGACGCCTCGACGTCGAAGCCCGGGATCTGCGGATCGAAGCGGAGCGCCTGACCACCGAGCGCGTCCAGGCCCAGGATACGCTGGCCGCTGCGCAGGCTGCCCTCACCGAGACCGTCGCCTCGCGGCACGCCGCCGAATCGGGCCTCGGCACGGCCCGCGTCGAGCGCGACTGGCGCGTCCGCGACGCCCGGACGCAGGAGAAAGAGGTGGCGGCCGCCGAAGGCCGGCTGCGCTCGCTCCAGCAGCTCGAAGCGACGCGGGCCGCCTATGGCGAAGCGGCCCGCCTCATCCTCGGCTCGCCCGAGGCCGGCGTGAGCCATCACGGATCCGTCGCCGATCACCTCGACGTCGAGCCCGGCGGCGAACGTGCCGTCGAAGCGGCGTTTGCCGATCTGCTGCAGTGCGTGGTGGTCGCCACGTCCGCCGACGCCGATCGCGGCCTGGCCTTCGTGCGCGATCGCGGCCTCGGCCGCTGCGGTTTCCTGTCGGCGGATCAGGGAGCACCGGCCTTCGAGCCTCGCCCGGCCGTCGACGGGGCCCAGTCGATCGACGCCGTCGGTCGCGTCGTCGGTCCGTACCAGGGACTGATCCGCTGGGCGCTCGGCGACGTGTGGATCGCGCCCGATGTCGCCACCGCACGCCAGCTGTCGCTCGACGCCCCGGTGGCGGTCGTCACGTCGATGGGCGAGGTCTACCGCGGTGGACGCCTGGTCATGGGCGGCACCGGCGAAGACAGCCACGGCATCCTCGCCAACCGCCGCGAAGTGCGCGAGCTGGCCGCCGAGCTGGCCGGCAAGCGGACCACGCTCGAGACGCTGCAGGGTGAGATCGCCGAGCTCGAGCGCTCGATCCAGACCGCCACCGAACGCCTGGCCGGCCTCGACAGCGAGCGCCACCGTCAGGACAAGACGGTGCTGCAGCACGAGCTGCACGTCGCGCGCCTCGGCGAGGAGCTCGATCGCCTGGCCCGGCGCGAAACGCTGGGCCGCAACGAGCGGGGCCGCTACGAGGAAGAACGGCGGCAGCTCGACGTCCGCGCCGACGAATCGCGCGGCGCGATCGCTCGCCTGGCCGGCGAGCGCGAGGTCATCGACGCGCGCCTGGCGACGGCGCTCGAGGTGCTCGGCGCCCGCCGCGAGTCGCTCGCATCCGCCAGCCGCAACGCCGCCGCCGCCCAGGCGCGCCACGCCGCACTGGTCGAGCGCGCGTCGGCGCTGTCGATCGACGTCGGCCGCCTCGAGGACCAGTCGCGCGAGCTCGATGCCCGCATCACCGCGCGCGGTGACGAGCGGACGCGGCTCGATGAGCGTCGCGTCCAGCTCGCCCAGTCGGCCGAAGAGAACCGGCTGCGGCTCGATGGCGATCTGGTCGCCTACGCCGAGCTGCGCCAGCGCGTCGTCCAGTGCGACGAGCGCGCCGCCGGCCTCCAGGCCGACTACCAGGCCCGTGAGCAGGGCACCCGCGAAGCGCGTGGCGCGGTCGACGCGGTACGCGGCGAAGCCGTCCGTCTCGAGGTGTCGTGCGCAACGGCTGAAGCCGACCTGACCCACCTCGAAGCCATCTGCGTCGAAGCGCTGGAGATGTCAGTGGCCGACGTCGCCGCCGAAGTGGCCGCGGGAGCCGCGTCGGACCTGCCGTCGCCGGAAGCGTCGCTCGCAGCCGTCGACGAGCCGGTCGATGGTGAGGAGACCGAAGGCCCCGAGGACGGGGCGGCTTCGGCGGACGCTGTCGCGTCGGCCGAGGGTGACGGCGCCCAGGCGCGTGCCGCGCTGACCCCTGAAGACGCCATCGCCCAGCTGAAGAAGAAGATCGAGCGGCTCGGGCCGGTCAACATGATGGCCATCGAGCAGTTCACCGAGCTCGAGGAGCGGCACACGTTCCTGACCACGCAGCGGGCCGACCTGCTGCTGTCGATCAAGCAGACTGGCGAGGCCATCAAGCGGATCGAGCAGACCACGCGCGAGCGCTTCCACGAGGCGTTCGGCACGATCAACGAGTACTTCGGCACGACCTTCTCGACGCTGTTCGGCGGCGGCCGCGCCGGCCTGGTGCTGCTCGACGATCAGGACGAGCTCGAGAGCGGCATCGACATCATCGCGCAGCCGCCCGGCAAGCGGCTGCAGAGCGTCCAGCTGCTCTCCGGTGGCGAGAAGGCGCTGACGGCGATGGCGCTGATGTTCGCGCTGTTCCGCTATCGGCCGTCGCCGTTCTGCCTGCTCGACGAGATCGACGCGCCGCTCGACGACGCCAACATCGCCCGCTTCGTCGAGATGCTGCGCGGCATGCAGGACCAGACGCAGTTCATCCTGATCACGCACCATCGCAAGACGATGGAGATCGCCGATCGACTCTACGGCGTGACGATGGAAGAGCCCGGCGTGTCGAAGTTGATCTCTCTCCAGTTGCACTAGCGCGGCCACGCAGTCGCGCTGCCGGCTCGAATCCGGCGGCGCGCCGCCAGACCATGCAGAACGAGACCCGCGCCGCCCGCTACCATCGCGCCCGGGTGCGGGCCGGCGGGGGCGCCCTCGCCGTGTCGCTGCTGGCCCTCGCCGCCTTCGGCCCGTGGGGCGCCGGACCATGGCTCGCCGAGCGGCTGCACGCCGTGACGGCCGGCTGGCCCCTCGGCGACACCGCGGCGACCGCCATCTTCGCGGCCATCGTCCTCGGCGTGATGCACGCCGCCCGCTATCCCTTCGACCGTTACCGCGACTGGACGCTCGAGCACCACTACGGCCTGGTGAGGACGGCGCTGGTGGTGTGGCGTCGCTCGCACGTGCGCGGTGTTCTTGGCGGCGTGGTCCTCGGCGTTGGCGCGGCCCTCGTCGTCCGGGCCTCGTGGGCGTGGACTGGCGCCGGCTGGTGGATCGTCACCGCGGCGATCTGCTTCGCGGCGCACGTCGCCTGGCTGGTGACGGCGCCGCTGCTCCTCACGGTCTTCGGCGGCTTGCGCCCGCTGCGGCGGCCGACGCTCGCCGCCCGGCTGGAGATGCTGGTAAAGCGCGCCGGTGCCAGCATCGCGGTGCGCGAGTGGCGAGGCGGCGAGGACACGACCCGTGCCCACGCGGCGCTCGCCGGCCTCGGCCGCACCCGCCAGATCATCCTCTCCGACACGCTGATCGACACCCTCGGCGACGACGAAATCGAGGTCGTCGTTGCGCACGAGCTCGCCCACCACGTGCACGGCGACGTGTGGCGTGCCGCGGCGTGGCGCCTGTTCGCGCTGCCCCTGACGCTCGGCGGCGCGGCCGTCGCGCTGTCGTGGCTCGGTGCGCCGATGGGGGCGTGGCCGATGGCGGCGGCGAAGGCGAGTCTCACCATCGGCACCGCGGCGTCCGCGTCGTGGCTGGCTGTTGCCGCGGCGGTCGCGCTCGCCGCGCACCGCCTGCTCGAGCCGATCGGTCTGGCGCTGTCGCGTCGCCGCGAGCTCGCCGCCGATGCGTTCGCGGTGCGCCTGACCGGCGGCGCCGACGCGTTCGTCGCGTCGATGCGACGCCTCTCCCAGACAAACCTCGTCGACGATCGGCCTCCCCGCGTGGCGCGCCTGCTGTCGTCGCACCCGCCGGTGCGGGATCGGGTGCTCGCTGCGTTGCGCCACGCCGAGCCGACGCGGCGCTGAGGCGTCTGGGCGCGGCAGACGACCGCCGCCTCTTGCGCGCGACCTTCCTGATCACCGCGCCGCGGCTACCGCCGGACGACGAGCTCGCCGCGTTCGTCGTGAGGACGGCCGTCGGCGCCGGTCAGCGAGCAGTAGAAGGGGAAGGTGCCGACGCTGTCGGCGCGGAACTCGAAGCGCAGCGGCTTGCCCGGCTCGACCCGCTTGGCGACGCGGTAGGCGTCGACGCTGAAGCCGTGCGGCGTGTCGCCGGCGGTCAGCGTGATGGCGACGATGTCGTTGAGCCGGGCATCGATGCGCGCCGGCTCGAAGCCCGCGTCGGTGACCGTGACGGCCACCTCGCGGTGACGGTCGTCCTGGGTGGACGCCGTGCCTTGGGGAGCGGAGACCAGGCCCGCGCCCGGTGCCGTCGCGACGATCGCCACGACCCCGGCGACGAGCCCGAGCACCACGGCCGGCCTGCGGAGGCCGGCCGTAGCGACTCGCACCGGGCTAGTTCTCCCGGCGCGGCGGACGCGGACCGCGCGGCGCGTCGCCGCCCGCATCGCCAGCGGCAGCGGCGGCGGGCGCGCCAGGCTCGGGCGTCAGCAGCGCCTTGCGGCTCAGACGCACCTTGCCGGACGGGTCGACGTTGATCACCTTGACCATGACCTGTTCGCCTTCCTTGAGCTCGTCACGGACGTCCTTGACGCGGTGGTTGGCGATCTCCGAGACGTGGAGCAGGCCGTCGAGGCCGGGCAGGATCTCGACGAACGCGCCGAAGTCGGTGATCCGCTGCACCTTGCCCATGTAGGTCTTGTTGAGCTCGGCGGTCGCGGTGAGCTCCTGGATGATGGCGATGGCCTTGGCCGCCGACGCCTCGTCGCTCGAGGCGACGTTGACGCGGCCGTCGTCCTCGACGTCGATCTTCACGCCGGTGCGCTCGATGATCGAGCGGATCATCTTGCCGCCGGGCCCGATGACGTCGCGGATCTTGTCGACCGGGATCTTGATGGTGACGATGCGCGGCGCGTGCAGCGACACGTCGGAGCGCGAGGCCGCCAGCGTCTCGGCCATCTTGCCGAGGATGAACAGCCGGCCCTGGAGGGCCTGCGCCAACGCCTGGCGCATGATCTCCATGGTGATGCCGCCGACCTTGATGTCCATCTGCAGGGCGGTGATGCCCTTGCTGGTGCCGGCGACCTTGAAGTCCATGTCGCCGTAGTGGTCCTCGGCGCCGGCGATGTCGGAGAGGACGGCGAACTTGCCGGTCTCCTCGTTCATCACCAGGCCCATGGCCATGCCGGCAACCGGCGCGGCGAGCGGGACGCCGGCGTCCATCATCGCCATCGAGCCGCCGCAGACAGACGCCATCGACGACGACCCGTTCGACTCGAGGATGTCCGAGACGACGCGGACGGTGTAGGGGAACTGCTCCTCGGTCGGCATCATCGGCGCCAGCGCGCGCTCGGCCAGCGCACCGTGGCCGATCTCACGCCGGCCGGGGCCGCGCAGGAACTGCACCTCCCCGACCGAGAACGGCGGGAAGTTGTAGTGCAGCATGAAGCGCTTGTAAATCTCGCCGTCGACGCCCTCGACCTTCTGCTGGTCGTCGGCGGTGCCGAGGGTGCAGGTGACGAGCGCCTGGGTCTCGCCGCGGGTGAACACGGTCGAGCCGTGGACGCGGGGGAGGATGCCGACTTCGCTCCAGATCGGGCGGATCTCGTCGAACTTGCGCCCGTCGAGACGCTTGCCGTTCTCGAGGATCTCGTCGCGCAGCACCTTCTCCTTGAGATCCTTGAAGATCTGCTTGGCGTCGGCGCGCTGCTGGACTTCGGTCTCGGGGAACGAGGCGACGAGGTTCTTCAGCACGCTGTCGACGGTGCTGTAGTTCTCGAGCTTGTCCTGGATGCGCATGGCGTCGGCCAGCGGTCCGAGCACCTTGCCTTCGACGGCGGCGGCGAACTCCTTGGGGATTTCGCGCTTCGAGACCTTCAGCTTCGGCTTGTTGACCTTGGCCGCCAGCTCGATCGTCCCGGCGATGATCTCCTTGATGGCCTTGTGCGCCGTATCGAGCGCGATGACCATCTCGTCTTCCGAGACTTCCTTGGCCCCCGCTTCGACCATCACGATGGCGTCGGCGGTGCCGGCGACGATCAGCTCGAGGCGGCTCTTGCGCCGCTGGTCGTAGGTCGGGTTGACCAGGAAGGCGCCGTCGACGAGCCCGATGCGGACGCCGGCGATCGGCTTGGCGAACGGGATCTCGGAGAGGGCGAGGGCGGCACCGGCGCCGGTCAGGGCGAGGACGTCCGAGTCGTTCTCGGTGTCGGCGGAGATGACCAGGGCGACGACCTGCGTCTCGTAGCGCCAGCCGGACGGGAACAGCGGCCGGATCGGACGATCGATCAGGCGGCTGGTGAGCACTTCCTTCTCGGGCGGCTTGCCTTCGCGCTTGAAGAAGCCGCCGGGGATGCGGCCCGAGGCATACGTGTTCTCACGGTAGTCGACGGTGAGAGGGAGGAAGTCGATGCCCTCGCGGGGCGACGCGGCGTGACAGGCCGTGACGAGGACCATCGTGTCGCCCTGGCGGACGACGACGGACCCGTCGGCTTGCTTGGCCAGCTTGCCGGTCTCGATGGTGAGCGAGGTGCCGCCGAACGCAATGCGCTGTGTGTGAATGTTCACTTGCGGATACCCAGTCGCTTGATCAGTTCGGCGTAGCGGTCGTTGTCGTTCGAACGCAGGTAGTCGAGCAGGCGCCGCCGCTGCCCGACGAGCTTCAGCAGCCCACGCCGCGAGTGGTGGTCCTTGGCGTGCGTCTTGAAGTGATCCGTGAGGTAGGTGATGCGGTCGCTGAGGATGGCGACCTGGACTTCCGGAGAGCCGGTATCGCTCGCATGCGTGCGGTACGACTCGATGATCTCGGTCTTGCGGTCTTTCGTCTGTGGCAAACGACTATCCTCCACGAGCGGTCCAGCGCGGCGCAGGGAGATGCCCCCCTGCCAGCTACTCGCTGATGAGGGGAAGGGTCCTGCGACCCAGACCGCCGTCATGGCGCCACAGCCAGCCCTTTCCAGCCTGACGCCAACTGGTAATTTTAGTGCCCAGGCGCCCGGAACCGCAACAGGATTCCAGGCCCGCCAGGAGAGCGAGCGCTAGACGAGCACGACGGACGGGTGCAGGCGGCCGTCACGCCAGACCGCCAGGGCGAGCAGCCGCCCGGTCTCGTCGAGCAGCTTGACCGTCGGCGGCCGCTGCAGCGGCTGGTCACCGCGGTCAGGGGCCACAGCCACGCTGGAGCCACTGGTGGACGCGGCGTCCGGCCAGACGGTGCACACGTCCTGCCCGATGAGCGAGCCGTGGCTGACGCGCTCGGCTCCGGCGGCGGTCACGACGGCGGCCGGCCACTCGGGCAGCAGGGCATCGATCGACCGGAGCGCGACCGTCAGGCTGGTGGCCGGCGCGTCCGGCGCGGGCAGCGGCACCGCCTCCTCGATCGTGAAGCGGCCGCTGCCGGTCCGCCGCAGCGCGGCGAGATGGCCGCCGCAGCCGAGCGCCGCGCCGACGTCGTGCGCCAGGCTGCGCACGTAGAAGCCCGCCGATGTGTGCAGGTCGATCGTCGCGGTGTCGCCCTCGACGGCGACCAGCGTCCAGGCTTTGAGCGTGACGAGCGCCGGCGCCGGTTCCACCGCCTCGCCGCGGCGGGCGAGCCGGTGCGCGCGCTCACCATCGATCTTCTTCGCCGAGTAGGCCGGCGGCGTCTGCGGCTGCGTGCCGAGGCGCGCGTCCAGCGCCTCGCGCAGGCGGGCCTCGAGGTCGGCGGGAACCGGCGCCGGCGGCGCCAGTGGATCGCCCTGGCGATCGTAGGTGGTGGTGGCCACGCCGAGGCGCAGCGTGGCCCGATAGCGCTTGTCGTCGCTGGTCAGATACGGCGAGAGCCGCGTGGCACGGCCGACGACCACCACGACGACGCCGCTGGCCAGCGGATCGAGGGTGCCGGCGTGACCGACGCGCTTCTCGCCCAGCACGCGGCGGACGCGGCCGACGACGTCGTGCGAGGTCGGTCCTTCCGGCTTGTCGACGACGAGCAGGCCGGCGAGGTCCGACACTGGGGGTCCGGCGGCTGCCGGGACGCTATCCACGCGTCGCGACGGGCGCGCCCGACAGGACCCGCGTCAGGCGATCGACGACGTCGCGGCGGACGACGGCGGGATCGTCGTGGCGGGTGAAGCCCGAGGCATTGGAGTGGCCGCCGCCGCCGAACTCGGCCGCGACCAGGCGAACGTCGGTGGCGCCCTTGGAGCGGAGGCTGACGCGGACGTCGCCACTCGACTCGCCGCGCACCAGGACGACCGCTTGGATCCCGGCCGACATCAGCGGCATGTTGATCAGGCCGTCGGTGTCCTCGGGGGTGGCGCCGGTGCGGGCCAGCAGCGCGTCGTCGAAGGCGAGCACCGCGAGCTTGCCGTCGGCGGTGACCTCCATGCCCTCGAGCAGCGCCCCGATCAGCTTCAGCTTGCCGATGGTGCTCTGCTCGTAGACGAGACGGGCCAGCGCCCCCGCGTCGACGCCGGCTTCCGTCGCCCGCCGGCACGTCTCGAAGGTGCGGCTGGTGATGTGGCTGTGACGGAAGCCGCCGGTGTCGGTGAGGATGGCGAGGTAGAGCGCCGAGCCGATCGCCCGGTCCCACTTCACCTCGAGCGCGTCGATGACGTCGGCGACCTGCTCGCCGCAGGCTGAGGCGCCGCCGTCGAACCAGTTGATGGCGCCGTACATCGCGTTGCCGGGATGATGGTCGATGTTGATCGTGTAGTAGCCCTCGAGGCCGGCCACGCCGGGCCGCGAGAGGTCGCTGCACTCGAGCACGACCAGGGCGTCGAAGGCGCCGTCGACCTGCGGCGCGACCTCGATGTCGGCGACGCCGGGCAGGGCCAGGAACGCGGAGGGCGGCCGATCGCGGTTGACCATCCGCACCGACTTGCCGAGGGCCCGCAGCGCCGTGGCGAGCGCCACCTGCGAGCCGATCGAATCGCCGTCCGGCCGCGCGTGCGAGGTGAGGAGGAAGCTGGAGCGGGCGCGGATCGCGTCGCGGATCTCGGCGAGGATGTCCATGGCCTGGGCGGGGCTATTCATCGCGGGCGCCGGCGTCTGGCCCGCGCTCGACTGCCGACGGTGGGTCGGCCGGCTTCGGCGTGGCCGGACCGCCGTCGTCGCCGGCGGGCGCCTTGGGCGCGGCCTGGATCTCTTGCAGCAGCGTCTCGATACGCTCCTCGCGGGCGATCGATTCGTCGTACTGGAAGGCGAGTTCGGGCGCGCGCCGCAGCCGCAGGTGCGCAGCAAGCCGCTGGCGCAGGAACGGCTTGGCGCGCTCCAGGGCCTTGGCGGTGGTGCGACGCTGGGCGTCGTCACCGAGCGTCGTGTAGTAGGCGCGCGCCACCTGCAGATCGGCGCTGACCTTGACGTGGGTGACCGTCACGAAGCCGATGCCCGGATCGCGGACGTCCCGAAACAGCAGGTCGGCCAGCTCCTGCCGGATCTCTTCACCGATGCGCGCCGGCCGCGAACCCTGCATGTCTGTGGCTTCTCAGGTGAGGAACTCGGTCTGGACGGCCGTGACGTAGCCGTCCACGTTCGATTCGATGGTGGTGAGCGCGCTGGCCAGGACCTCGTCGACGTGGCCGCGGCGATTGCCGATCGCCACCACGCCGAGCGCGGCGCGCTGCCAGACGTCGAGGTGACCGACTTCCGCCACCCCCACGCCCAGCGCCTTCAGGCGATCTTTCACGCGACGTACCGACATCCGCTTGTCCTTCAACGACTGGGCGTCGGGGAGGAAGACCTCCACCGACAGCAGTCCGACGAACGTCGAGACGTCCGAGCCCGGACGCCGCGGCTGGGCCATCGCCTGATCGCGCCCTGACTACCTAGGAAATCGTCGCGGCGACGCGCTCCACGGTGAAGACCTCGATGACGTCACCGATCTTGAGGTCGTTGTAGCTCTCGAAGCCGATGCCGCATTCGAAGCCCGTCTTCACTTCGGACACGTCGTCCTTGAAGCGGCGCAGCGAGCCCAGCTTGCCTTCGTAGACCATCACGTTGTCGCGCAGCAGGCGAGCCTGCGACTCGCCCGAGCGCTTGATGATGCCGTCGGTGACCATGCAGCCGCCGATGGTGCCGAACTTCGGCGTCTTGAAGATCTGCCGCACTTCGGCCGCGCCGAGCCGCACTTCCTTGAGCGTCGGCTCGAGGATGCCGGCCATCGCCTTCTTGATCTCGTCGGTCACGTTGTAGATGACCGAGTGCAGGCGCACGTCGACCTTCTCGCGATCGGCGATCTCCGAGGCGTTGCGATCGGGCCGGACGTTGAAGCCGATGACGATGGCGTTCGAGGTCAGCGCCAGCAGCACGTCGAACTCGTTGATGGCGCCCACGCCCGCATGGATGATGCGGACCTTGACGCGCTCGTCGCCGAGCTTCTGCAGCGAGCTGGCCAGCACTTCGGCCGAGCCCTGGAAGTCGGCCTTGACGATGATCGGCAGCTCCTTGACGCCGCCTTCGGCGATCTGCTGCTTGAGCGACTCCAGTGTCAGGCGGCTCGACTTCGAGGCGTTCGAGCGCTCCTTCTGCTGGGTCTGGCGGAAGAGCGCAATCTGCCGCGCCTTGGCCGCGTCGGCCAGGGCCTGGAACGTGTCGCCCGGCAAGGGCGGCGTCGGCAGGCCGAGCACTTCGACCGGCGTCGACGGACCGGCCGTCTTGATCGAGCGGCCGTGGTCGTCGATCAGGGCACGGACCTTGCCGACGATGGTGCCGGCGATGACCGTGTCGCCGACGCTGAGCGTGCCGTCCTGGACGAGGACGGTCGCCACGGCGCCGCGGCCGCGATCGAGCTTCGCTTCGAGCACGGTGCCCGAGGCCGCCCGCTTCGGATTGGCCTTGTACTCGCCGATGTCCGAGACGAGCAGCACCATCTCGAGCAGCGCGTCGAGGTTCTCGCGCTTCTTGGCCGAGACCGGCACCATGACCGTGTCGCCGCCCCAGTCCTCGGCCAGCAGCCCGACCTCGGTCAGCGCCTGCTTGACGCGCTCCGGGTTGGCGTCCGGCTTGTCGATCTTGTTGATGGCCACGATGATCTTCACGTTCGCGGCACGGGCGTGATCGATCGCTTCCCTGGTCTGCGGCATCACGCCGTCGTCGGCGGCGACCACCAGGATGACGACGTCCGTCACCTTGGCGCCGCGCGCACGCATCGTCGTGAACGCTTCGTGACCGGGGGTGTCGAGGAAGACCACCTTGCGCTTGTTCACCTCGACGGCATAGGCGCCGATGTGCTGGGTGATGCCGCCCGCCTCGCGCTCGGCGATGCGGGTCTCACGGATGGCATCGAGCAGCGTCGTCTTGCCGTGGTCGACGTGACCCATGACGGTGACGACCGGGGCACGCGGGACGAGGTCCTCGGGCTTCGAGGCGTCGGTCTCGACCTGGACCAGTTCCTCTTCGAAGGTCTGCATCTTCACGTCGGCGCCGAACTCGCGCGAGATCATCGTCGCCGTCTCGGTGTCGAGCGTGGTGTTGATCGTCATCATCATCCGGCGATCGATGAGCTTCTTGAGGACGTCCTTGACGCGCACCTCGAGCTTGTCCGAGAGGTCCTTGACCGTCATGCCCTCGGCGAGGGTGATGCTGCGCGTGACCGGCGGCGGACCCACCGGCACCAGCGGAACGGACGGCGTCGTGACGCGGTCACGCCGCGGGCCGGACGGGCGCGTGCTGCCACCCGGCCGGAAGCTGCCACCGGGCGGACGGTAGCCCGGCGTCGGCGGACGGTAACCGGCCGGCTGGCCGGGCGCGCCCGGCCGCGCACCTGGCGTGTAGGTGCTCGGACGAATCGGCGTGCCGGTCGGCTGGTAGGTGGGACGGGCGATGCCGCCCGGGCCCATCACCATGGTGCGGCCGGGAATCTGCGATGCGGGACGCGCCGGCGGCAGGCCGGGCGGCC
>JBDSLU010000053.1:0-3227 GCA_039916225.1 Vicinamibacteraceae bacterium | reverse complement strand
TAGTTGGCGAGCACGGGCACGCCCGCGCCAACGCCCGGCGTCCACAGGGGCAGGTCGAAGGCGCGCAGCCGTTCGATCGCGATTGCCTGAAATGGGTAGACGAACATCGGCACGTCGCCGAACGGCGGGCGCGGCAGCGCCCGCCAGCCCGGGGGGCGATGCTCGAGCCACGGCGTGTGGTCGTAGAGCATGTCGGCCTGGGACAGGACGCGCCCTTCGAGCCACGCCTCCGAGAAGAGCCCCGCGACCAGCAGCGTCGATGCCGCACAGAACAGCGCGGAGGCGAGCCATCGCCGCCGCGTCGCGTCTTCGTTCAGGACGATCACGGTCCATGCGCACGCCGACAATCCGGACGTGCCGGCCGCGACGGCGCCCACGTGGCGCAGCACGGCGTCACGAAAGAGGATCGTGACGATGAGGGCTGCGCCTGCCGTGGCTATCGTCAGCCACCATTCACGCACCGGCGCCCCCACGACCGCAGAAGCCGCGAGCGGCTGGGCGAGCGTCGCGGTGACCAGGAGCGCCAGGATGGCCAAGGCGAGGGACGCGGCGGTGGCGATCGAGGCGCCCCGCGCGCCACCAGTGGTGACGTCGATCCAGTCGAGAAACACGCCCTGCCGTTGCCCGTCCGGCGCCGCCGTCGTCGCGGACTGCAGCGAGAGTCGTCCGCGGCTGTGGCGGTCGGCGACGAACTCCAGGTCGGTCCACTCGCGATCGAGAGGCGTCGTGGCGACCGGCGTTCCATCGAGCACGAGTGCCAGCCGGTCCGGCATGCCCCCGTCGGCGCTCCGGATGCGCAGGCGGACCGTCGAGGCGAGTCCCGTCGCGCCCAGCTGGACGTGCCCGTCGCCTTGCGTCCACCGTCCAGCGGAGCCTCGCTGGACGGTCGGCGCAGACACTCCATCGAGCCACACCGTGTCGCCGGGACGGCCGGCGTCGAGTCGACGGGTCTGCGCGGGAAGCAGCGCGAGGCACGCGAGCACACACGAGCACGCCGCCAGCACCACGGACGCGCGCAGCGACACTCGCCCCCGGACGGCGTCACTCGTCGTGGGTGTCGCCGCGGGATGGGGCTCCATCACGCGTGCGGGGTCCGCGCGACCGAGTAGACGAGCGCGCCATGGCGGATGCCGCGGCCAAGCTCGCGCCGCACGGCGGCGTCCGCCCAGCGATCCGAGGCCAGGGCGATGGCGGCGCTGCCGCCGTACATCGTGCCGATACGCAGGACCTCGAACGACTCGCGTTCGAGCAGCGCCGCCAGCGACGTCGGGCCGAAGCGCGTGACGTGCTGGGCGTCCCGCATCTGCGCCACCAGCCCGCTCTTGTCCGCCAGCCACTCGAGCAGCGGCCACGGGCTCGGCCAGTCGTAGTTGGGCGTCGTCATCACGAGCCGGCCGCCGGGCCGCAGCACTCTGGCGATCTGCCGCAGCGTCAGCGCGGGCTCGGGCAGGTGTTCGATCACCTCGACGAGGATGACGAGGTCGACGCTGGCGTCCCGGAATGGCAGTCGCTCCCCGGCCGCGCGCGAGAAGTGGAACCGCGAGCCGCCGCGACGTGACGCGCAGAATCGCAGCGCCGGCAGGCTGGCGTCCACGCCCACCACGGTCCGCGCCGGCAGGTGGCCTTCGAGCAGGAGATTCCCCGATCCGCAGCCGACCTCGACGACGACGTTCACCGGGTCGGTACCGACGAGGTCGCGGAGCACGCCGATCTTGTTGCGATGCCAGAAGCGCTGGAGTCGTGGGCCGTGATGGAGCGCTTTGTACTGGTAGTCGCCGGAAATCTCCACGCCCGGATTCTAGTGGACTGTCCCGTGCTTGGTGGCTAAATTGCGGCCGCACCGCTCGGACATCGGTCGCTACGAGCCGTCCCAGTAGAGCAGGTCGGTCGTCGGTGGCTTCACGCCCAGCTGCCGCAGCATGTTGGCGATCTGGCCGCGGTGGTAGGTGCCGTGGTTGACGATGTGGCGGAAAATCTGCCACTTCACCTTGGTCGTCTCGACGCCGGCCGCGCTGCGATACGTGAACGTGTCGGCCTTGGTCGCTTCCCACTCGGGCGCGACGCGCTCGAACACGGCATACGCCTCGCCGAGGCGGGCGAGGGCCGTCGGCACATCAGGGATGTCGGCGACGGTCGGCAGCCCGCCGTACGGTTCGCCGGCGAGGCGCAGGCTCCACAGCTTCGCCGCTCCCGCGGCGTGGGCGATGGTCGACTGCAGCGACGGAAAGCTGCCGCCCAGTTCCAGCGTGTATTGAGACGGCGTCAGCGCCGCGCATGCTGCCAGGAGGGCGCGATCCGCCCAGCGCGTGTAGGCGACGAGCGAGGCATACGAGTCGGTCACTTGGCGCCTCCGAGGTGCTTGCCGAACCAGTCGATGTACCGCTGCAGCCGGTCCCGGCGATAGCTCGGCACGGTGAGGCCGTGGTGCTGGCCCGGATAGATCACGAGCTGCGTCTCGACGCCCTCGGTGCGAAGCGCCTGGTACATCTGCTCGGCTCCGGCGCACGGCACGTTGAAATCGGCCTGGCTGCACAGGAACAGGGTCGGCGTCTTGATCCGGTCGGCCTTGAAGAACGGGTAGGACACCTTCATCCACACGTCCGGGTTCTTCCACGGTGGACCCATCTCGAGGTCGTACTGGAAGACATACTGATCGGTGCCGTACATCGTGTGCTGGAGCGAGCTGCCGGCGCCGCTGACGGCCGCCTTGAAGCGGGGGTCGGTGGCGATGGCGTAGTTGGTCGAGATACCGCCGTAGCTCCAGCCGCCGATACCCAGCCGCGCCGGATCGGCGATGCCCTTGGCCACGGCCGCGTCGACGCCGGCGAGGAGGTCGACGACCTCGAAGTGGCCCCAGTCGGCGAAGATCGCCGTCTGGAACTTCGCGTCGCGGCCGGCGCTGCCGCGGTAGTTGACGTTGAGCACGGCGTAGCCGTGCGCGGCCAGGAGCTGGCTCTCGAGATCGAGCTCGTGCTGATCCTGCCCGTTCGGGCCGCCGTGGATGTAGAGGATCAGCGGGTAACGCTTGCTGGCCTCATAGCCGACGGGCTTCACCAGCACCGCGCCGACCTTGGTGCCGTCGGGCGAGGTGAAGTCGAAGTCCTCGACGGGACCCAGCTGCAGCTTGGCCAGCCAGGCGTCGTTCTGGTGCGAGATGGCGGTGAGCTCGCGGCTGCCGTCGGGCTTGCCGGCTGCGGCCACCGCGCCGTGGACCTCTGGAGCCGTCG
>JBDSLU010000052.1:0-2657 GCA_039916225.1 Vicinamibacteraceae bacterium | reverse complement strand
CCTCCGCCGCCAGCTTCTGGGAGAGATTCGGTTCCGCGCAGTCGCTGATCGGTCCGCCCAGCATCGTCACCCGATTGTCCGTCAGCCAGCGAACCGATTCGGATTCCAGGTCGAGCGGCACGCAGTCAAGGGCGCGGATACGATCGCCTTGCTGCGCGATCCACCGGTGCGCCGTCGTCGGGAGCGGGTCGCGCCATTGGGTCGACGGCACGACCGCGTACTCGGCGGCCGCCAGCGCCACGAGCGCGGTAGCCGCGATCCGTGCCCAGGTGGCTCCGGTTCGAACGAGCCGGTCGACGCCGATGCCGGCGAGGAGCGCGGCCATGAGCTGCACGACCACCCCGAACCGCGCATACGACCTGAACATCGGCACGATGTCGTAGAGCACGCTGGAGGGGCGGACGAAGGTGAATGACCCGATGGTCCGTTCGGGAGAGAGCGAGCAGAGCAGCGCCGCGAAGGCCACCGCCGCCACGAGCGGGACGCGCGTACGCGACGCCGGGTGCCTGTCGCCGCTCAGCCACCACACGATGGCGATGATCCCGAGCCCGACCACGCCCCAGCCCAGGCTCACCTGCTGTTCGAGCAGCCCCTCGTGCACACCGGCGTCACGCCACATGCGCTGCGCAGTCGCGCCCAGCAGGGGATGGGCGATCGGGGGCATCAGGTAGCTCCACCACTTCGCGCCATAGAGGAAGAGGTCGGCTCGCGGAAAGGCGAACGCCGCGGGGTTGGCGATGGCCGCGCTGGCCGCGAGCCACGCGTAGGCCAGCCCGGTTGCGGCGATGGCCAGGAGACTGCCGACCGTGATGCCCAGCCGGCGCATCGGTCGGGGGTGTTCCCGGCGCGAGGTCAGAAAGTACGCGGCCACGGCCGCCGGCGTCAGGACGGCGGCGACCAATGCCCCGTAGTAGTTCGAAAGGGTCACGGCCAGCGTCGCGGCCCCGAGCGCGCCGACCGCTGCTGGCGAGGCGTGGTCCAGGCAGTGCCACAGCGCCAGCAGGTACAGCGGCATCCACTGGGTCTGGGCGACATGAGGGTGGTAGGCCGCGTGCGCCACATGGAACGGCGAGAACGCGTAGGCCATGGCGGCGACTGTCGCGCCCCATCGCGACAGGGTCAGGTACCGAGCCAGCAGGTAGGCCGTGGCCGCCGACAGCGGGAAGGTGAGAAGGACGAGCCAGTTGTACCCCGCCACGGGCCCCGCGAGCCGGGCCAGCAGCCTTCCGGGGATGTCGGTCGCCGGTTGCGAGTACACGCCAAGGCTGACGGGCTGCGCCCATTGTCCCATCACGGTGAAGGGATCGTGGTGGCGCCCGACGCTGTCCATCCCGAAAAGGCGCTCCGACGGCGCGCGCAGCACCGGGGCCGCCATGACCACGGTGACGACCACGGCCAGCGCCGTGACCGCGAGGACTTCAGCGACGCGCTCGCGCAAGGTGGACCACCACGGCGAAGATCAGGACGGGGCCGGCCACGGCCCATCCGCGGACGTCGCGGACGTGGGCCGTGAGACCGGCGTAGCCGGCGAGGGCGTGCAGCCCGAGCAAGCCCGCCGCCTGCGCGAGACCGAGCGCCGCGAGCCCGGCCACGAAGCGGCTCCAGCCCACGGCACCGAAGGCCGCCGCCCCCAACGCGAGATAGAGACCGACCTGGAACGGGGGCAGAAACGCGATGGCGCCTTGCGGATCGTCGAGGGGTGCGCCCAGGTCGGTGACCACGCGCGCGTAGGCGTAGGCCGGGGTGAGGAGGACAACGACCAGAACGCCCACGACAATCCCGACCAGCGCCGGACCGGGCGCCGCGCCGGCGCCGTGCCGCCACCGCGCCGCCAGACACACGACCAACGCGCCGAGGATCATTTGATAGAAAGCGTGGACGAAGAACGTCGGCGAGTCCGCCACGCCGGGGAGCGCGACGACGAGCAGTCGAGCGATACCGAGGGCGACGAAGAGCGGGAACGCCGCGGCGGCGCCCGCCACCATCCGCGGCCATGTCGTCGAATAGGCACAGACGGCCGCGAGATAGATCGGGATCAGCGGCGTCGCGACGCACTCCGGCGTGACGAGGAAGCCGCCGCGCGCCGTCCAGAGCACATTGGCTGCTGCGGAGGCGCTGACACCGGCCGCGGCGAGGATCGTGGCGGCGGCGCGGGCGACGAAGCCGGCCAGCGCGAGGAGGACGGGACTCGCGGCATAGAGCGGCGACACGGCGGCGAACAGCAGCAGAAACGTCACCGTGAGCCCGACGAATCGCCGCGAGGGCTGCGGGGGCCAGCGTCGACGCGCCGGGTCTGGCGCCCGATCGGCGAGGCGCATCCAGGTGAGCACATAGACGGCGATGCCCAGCGTGAGGGCGCCTGGCCAGACGTAGACATGGACGGCGTCGAACCACGCCGGCGACGCGGCGAGCCAGCCGAGCGTGCCGATGCGCAGCGTGTTGAGGCCGAGGATCAGGACCACGCCGCCAGCCGCCCCGGCGAGGCGCGCCGGCCACGCCACTGGATAGGCCAGGATCGCGGCCAGGCACAGCGCCAACGCGTCGGTGCCGCTGCACGCGAGCGTGGCCTCGACGGGCGCCGCCGGCGCGCCGAACAACCCTGCTGCGAGGCCCGCCTGCAAGCGGGTGAGCGGGAGGACCACGTGCGCTTCGATCCA
>JBDSLU010000051.1:0-10329 GCA_039916225.1 Vicinamibacteraceae bacterium | reverse complement strand
TCTTACCGGCTCCGTTCGGGCCGACCAGCCCGACTTTGTCGCCGGGGTTGAGCTGGAACGAGGCGTCCACGAACAGGACCTGCCGGCCGTACTGCTTGTTGATGCGCGAGAAGGAGATCATGGCGAGCCCGTAAGCGTACCACCGGTGCAGTAGAATCGCGGTCCCCCTTCTCTTTGCTCCCGCAGGAGCCGCGGAATCGCATGTTCAAACACGTGGTGACGTCCTTCGCGGCGGTGCTGGTCGCGACTGTGACCGCGTCCGCACAGCCCGTCCGCCTCAGCGTGGCCACCGATGGAACCGAGGCCAATGGTTCGAGCGGATCGCCGGCCATGTCGGGGACCGGCCGTTTCGTGGCCTTCCTGTCCGACGCCTCGAATCTCGTGGCCGGCGATACCAACGGTGTGGCCGACGTGTTCCTCCGGGATCGCGACACCGACGCGGATGGCGTCCTCGACGAAGCCGGTGCGGTATCGACCGTGCGCGTCAGCCAGCGCGGCACCACCCAGGCGAATGGCGCCAGCGACGCGCCGGTGATCACGCCGGACGGTCGGTTCGTGCTCTTTGCCTCCACGGCGTCGTCGCTGTTCTCGTTCGGACAGCCGCCGCTGGCGTTCCACGAAGTGCTCCGCTGGGATCGGACGACGGGCGACATCGTCCTGGTCAGCCAGAACGCAGCCGGCGAACCACTGAATGGATCGTCGAGGCGGCCGGCGGTCACCGCCGACGGCAACACCGTCTATTTCGCGACCAGAGCCGACAACATCGACGGTGGCGCCGTCGGGTACGGAGGGTTGATCGTGAAACGCGATGTCGCCCAGGCGACCCTGACGCGCATCAGTGAACCGCAGCCGCTGGGCAGCGTGGGGTTCGGTCAATGGACGGCCGTGCAGCCGTCGGTGTCGAGCGACGGCAGCGTCCTCGCCTACGACATCCAGCTGATCGACATCGAGTCGCGAGGCGGCACCATCCACCTGCTGCCTGCTGGTCAAGCCGAGCGCGCGGTCTTCGGGGTCAATCCCAGCGTCTCGGCCGATGGTCGTTTCCTGAACGGCTTCAATGGACCCTACAGCTCGCCGTTTCGGGTGCACGTGCCGAGCGGCGAGGTGCAGCGCCTGCCGTTCAATTCGCCAGGAGGCACGGCGTCACCGTCCGGGCGGTATGCGAACGGCCTCGGCCTGATGGACTATACCTACGGCTCGTCCGTCTCTGCGCTGACCTCGCCGTCCTTCGATGCGGCCGACACGAAGGTGGCGTATGCCATCCAGTTCTTCGTGCCGATGCGCCAGGCCTTCGACGTCGTGGCCTCCGAGCTTGCTGTGCTGCTCGACCGGGACGCTGACGGGATGAACGATCACTGGGAGACAGCCCTCGGCCTCTCGTCGACGCCCGGAACAGGAGCGGCCGGCGTCAACGGCGCCGCCGGCGATCCCGACAACGACGGCGTATCGAACGCCGAGGAGCTGGCGCGCGGCACGCACCCGAACGGCCGGTTCACCAAATACCTCGCCGAAGGCGCGTCTTCGGCCGACTTTTTCTCGACGCGCTATGCGATCGCCAACCCGGGAGGCATTCAGCAGGGCGTCCTGGTCCGGCTGGAACGCGAGGGTGGCGAGGGCGTGTCGCAGACGGTGGTCGTCAACGAGCGCGCCACGATCGGCTCGCACACCCTCGGCCTGGATCCGGCCTCGTTTTCGGCGGTCGTCGAAAGCACCTTCCCGGTCGCCGTCGATCGCCTGATGACGTGGGGCGCCGCCGGCGCCGTGCCATATGGCAGCCATGCCGAGCGCGCTGCCCCGGGTCCGCTGCCGGCGTGGTTCCTGGCCGAGGGCTCGACCGTCCAAGGTTTCCAGCTGTTCTACCTGCTGCAGAACCCGCAGACGACGGCGGTCACCGCCACCGTGCGCTTCCTGCTGCCGTCCGGTGCGCCGCTCACGCGCAACTACCAGCTGGGCCCGCAGAGCCGCACCACCATCTACGTCAACCAGATTCCATCGCTCGAGGCCACCGACGTCTCGGCCGAGATCACCGCGACGCAGCCAATCAGCGTCGAGCGGGCGATGTATCGCAACGTCGGCAGCCAGGTGTTTGGTGTCGGTCACGCCGCGGCGGCGGTGCCGGCGCCTTCGACCACCTGGTACTTCGCGGAGGGTGCGGCGGGCAGCTTCTTCGACACCTACCTGCTGTTCGCCAACCCTTCGGCGCAGGACGCGACGGTCCAGGTCGAATACCTCAAGGACATCGGCGGGGCAGTGACGCAGACCTATGCGGTGCCGGCCAACAGCCGCCGCAGTGTCTACGTCGACGACGTCCCGGGGATCGGGGGATCGTCGTTCGGTGCCCGGGTCACGTCGAACGTGGGCGTCGTCGCGGAACGCGCCATGTACTGGCCGGGCGGCTTCTTCGACTACTACGAGGGCCACGTGTCGGCCGGCGCGACGGCGGCCAGCAGTGCGTGGCTCCTGGCGGAAGGCGAGACCGGCGGCCCGTGGGGAGCCGAGACCTACGTCCTGATCTCCAACGTCACGGCGTCTCCGGTCCAGGTCCGGGTGCGGCTGCTGCCCGAGATCGGCCAGGAAGCGGTCTACCAGAAGGTGCTGACGCTGCCGGCGCAGTCGCGGGCCAGCGTCCCGCTCAGCACGGTCTTCGCCGGGGATCCGCCCTTGCCCTTTCCGCTAGAAGGGCGCTCCGCAGTCTCGGTCTCGGAAGTCGGAACGGCCACCAACGCCCTCGTCGTCGAGGGCGCGATCTACTGGAGCCTGCCGGGCCAGCCGTTCGCCGCCGGTGCGAACTGGCCGGGGACGCCAGTGCCCTGAGGTTCGTCAGCCGGGCGTCGGTTCGAGCCCCGAATCACCGCCCGATGGGCGGATCCCTGGGCTGCCGTGACGCCTTGTGATGGGGCGGCCCGTGCCGCCGCTCCTCTCATTCAGGCCAGCTTGGCGGCAAGCTGCTGCAGGAACAAACCGACGTCGGTGACGAGACCGATCGTCTGGCTGGAGCCCCGGTCGGCGAGCTTGGTGACGACCGCGGGGTTGATGTCGACGCAGATCACCTTGACCCACGCCGGCAGCATGTTGCCGACGCCGATACCGTGCAGCATCGTCGAGAGCATCAGCACCAGCCTGGCGTCGGTCAGCGCGGCGGCGTAGCCGTCCTGCGCCGCGACCAGATCCATCTCGGTGTCGGCGAGCGGCCCGTCGTCGCGGATGCTCCCGGCGAGCACGTAGGGCACGCCGTGCGTGACCAGCTCGTACATGATCCCGGACTTGAGGGCGCCGGACGCGACCGCCGCCTTGATGCCGCCGGCGCGGTTCACCGTGTTGATCGCCCGCATGTGATTGCGGTGGCCTTCCTTCACCGGCGAGCCGGCTTCGAGATCGACGCCGAGCGAGGTGCCGAAGAGCGCGTTCTCGACGTCATGCACGGCCAGCGCGTTGCCGGACAGCACCGCGTTCACGAAGCCCTTGCGGACGATGTCGCTGAAGTAGGCGGTGCCGCCGGTGTGGACCGCGACCGGGCCCATCACGAACACGATCTTGCCGCCGTCGCGCTTGATGTCCCGCATCATCGCGGCGATCTTGGCGATGCTGACCTCGACCCGCCGCTCCGACGAGATCTCGTTGGTCATGAACGCGAAGCCGTGGCGATCGCGTTCGCGGAACTCCGGCACGACGCGGATGCCGTCGTTGCCGCAGACGATCGGGTCGCCGCGGCGGACGTCGCGCAGCTTGCGGCAGACGGCGGTGCCGCCCTCGACGATGACCACCGCGTCCATCCGCTGCTTGCCGACTTCGATCCAGCGGCCGTCGTGGCGGACGACGGTGCGGTGATTGGTGGTCGAGTAGAAATCCTCCGGCGCGCAGCCGTCCTTGTCGGCGGGCCGGATCGTCACGTCGGTCTCGGCGAGCGGGTGGCAGCCGAGCGCGAGCAGCGCCTCGAGCAACGAGCCGTGCCGCGGCTGGTCGGGGGACGTGACCTTCAACCGCAGGCGCGAGTAGTCGGTGTTGGTGCGGCCGATGTCGAAGCTGAGGACCTCGAAGGTGCTGTCGTGGCGGATGACGGCGTCGAAGACCGACGTCAAGATCTGCGAATCGACGAGATGACCTTCGGCTTCGAGAATGGACTCAACGTTCACGGAACGGATTGTATCCGTCCCGCGCTACCAGCGGTGGTAGGCCGGGTGTCCGGGCCGGACGGCGACGAAACGGCCGCGGCAGGTGGCGGTGACCTCGCCGTCGGCGGACAGCTCGCCGTCGATGGTCGCGCGGTCGTCCTCGATCTCGACCACCCAGGCGCGCAGCTGGACCTCGCCGGCGGTCGGCGTCGGCCGCCGCATGCGGATCGCATACTCGGCGGTGACCGTGCACGGCGGCCGATCGACCGCCAGGCGACGCATCAGCGCGTGCGCGGCGGTCCAGTTGCAGTGGCAGTCCAGGAGCGTCCCGATGATCCCGCCGTTGAGGACACCGGGGAAGGCTTCGTGGTGCGGACCGGGGCGCCAGCTCGCGATCAGCGCGCCGTCGTCATCGACGATGCTGCGGACCTGCAGGCCGGCCGGATTGGCCGGGCCGCAGCCGAAGCAGGCGAGCGACGGAGCGTAGCGCTCCTGCAGGCAGACGCCGCGGTCCGGATCCGTCGCGGTCACGGGCTCAGGCGCCGGCGGTCGTTTCGCGCAGCAGCCGCTCGACGATCTCGAGCAGCTCGCGCGAGCTCACCGGCTTGGTCAAAAAGGCGCTGGCCCCTTCGGCGTCCGCCTCGTCGCCGGCGCTTTCGAGGGTGGTGCCGGTCAGCATGATCACCGGGACGCCGCCGTGCCGCGGCGACTGCCGGACCGCGCGGAGCAGCTCGAGGCCGTTCATCGCCGGCATCTCGCGATCGGTGATCACCAGGTCGATGCGGGCCGCGGCCAGCTCGGTCCAGGCTTCGTGGCCGTCGGTCGAGGCCATCACGTCGTAGTGGGCACGCTCCAGCATCGACGACAGGACGCGGCGGGTCACCGGGTCGTCGTCGACGACCAGGATGCGGCCTCCGGGAGAGGCTGGGCTGCCGAGCGGGGCGTCGGCCTGGCTGGTCATCAGCGTGTCGCTCCGATCATGGCACGTCTACGGGGGCCTTGAGCACCAGGATGGTCTGGTCGTCGCCGGCCGGCCGGCCCTGCCGGAACGCGTCCACATCCTCGAGCAGGGTGCTGACGATGACGTGCGCGTCCCGCTGCGCGATCCGGGCAATCGCGTCGGCCAGCCGGTCGACGCCGTAGTAGGTGCCGTCCGGGGCGGTCGAATCGGTGAAGCCGTCGGTGGCCACGACCAGCAGATCGCCGGGCCGCCAGCGCAGCACGTGACCGGGGCTGTTCGAGCTGGCCAGCATGCCGATCGGCGGCTCGTCGGCGTCGAGCAGCAGGCTCGGACCGCCGTGCGGCCGGTAGATCGCCGGCGCATGGCCGGCGTTCACGTAGCGCAGCGTCCGCGTCCGCTCGTCGTAGAGGACCAGGAACGCCGTCGCGAACATCTCCAGCGCGACGAAGTCGTCATAGAGGCTGCCGACCGCGGAGCGGAGCAGCCATTGCGGCTCGGGCGGGCTGGTTCGGAGGGCGCAGCGGAAGGCGGCATGGGCCATCGCCATGACGATTGCCGCCGGGACGCCCTTGCCCGAGACGTCGCCCAGGCAGGCGAACAGGCCGTGCGTGCCGAGCGGCAGCACGTCGTAGAAGTCGCCGCCGACGGCCGAGGCCGGCCGGGCCGCGGCGTGGACCTGGATGCCCGGCAGGGACGGCCAGACTCGCGGCAGCAGGTCGTGCTGCACCTGCGCCGCCAGCTGCATTTCGGCGTTGCGGGCGGCCTCGGCGAGATTCTCGCGATGCGCGAAGGCGTTTTCGATGAGCGCCCCGACCTGCTCGGCGATGGCCAGTGAGAGCTTGACGTCCGGCGTGCTGAAGGGCCGGGCGGCGCGGGCCGCGCCGAGGGCGGCGACGCCGGCGTTACGGGTGCGGACCGGGGCGACGACCCAGCAGTCATGGCGGGCGGAGGGCGACTCCGCCGCGTCCTGGCCGACGTGGACCTTGGTCGCTCGCCGCATCTTGTCGAGCCAGCCGCCGACACGCCCGGGCTCGAGGGTGGCGCCGGATGAGGTCACGACCTGCGGCTGGCCGTTCTCGGGCACGAGGGCGATGAAGCCGATGTCGGCTTTGAGCAGCCGCCCCATCTCGGCCGCAACGGTCTGCAGTGTCAGCGGCAGGTCGAGCTTGTTACGGCTGGATCGGGCCAGATCGTAGAGGGCGAGGATCTCGTCCTGGCGGTCGACCAGCTCTGCCGCAAGCAGGTCGCCGTCCTGTTCGCTGCGGATCAGTGCGGCGATGGTGGCGGCGTCGGCCTCCAGCCTGAGCTTGGCGCCGGGCTTCGGGGCGACGAGCCCCAGCTCCAACTGTTGGGAATCCGGAATCGCGGCCGTCAGATCCGGCGGGGCCGGGGCCGGGCCGGGCGGCCAGCTGACCATCCACGTCCGTCCCTGGAGGAGGCCGAAGGCCGCCGCCTCCTGCAGCCAGGGGCTGGAAAGCCGTTCGAGTGCCGAGCGCACCAGGGCCGAACGAACCGCGGACGGCATCGCACCGGTGAGCTTGTGCGAAATGGCCCATCAACGTCAACGTGACTGAAATTGTGACGACTGGCGTGCAGATCTGCCCGGGTAGGTGGAGCCAGGTTGCCTACATGGGGACACCGATCCAATCAAATGTCGCGAAATCCGGCCGGCCGGATGTGGCATAGCTGTTGCTCTAAGGGAGGCATCGAGCGCGAAAGCGCACGATCCCCACCGCGGGTCGGCCGGCTTCCACAGCCGAATCGTCCGATTCGCTCATCCCACCAGCCGCCTCCGGGAGCTTCGGCTCCCGGGGTCCTGCCTCTAAAACCTGCCCTGCACGCTGTCCCGGTTGACGGCGCCCGCGTTTCGTTATTAAGATAGATATCTAAACATCATCGCGGCCCGGCGGCATGGCCGCAGCGCCAGCGATGGCCCCTGACATGGACGACCAGCAGCTCGTACGCATCGCCAAAGCGCTCGCCGACGGGACCCGGCTGGGCATCCTGCGCACTGTCGCCAAACGTGGCGAGCTGTGCTGCGGCGAAGTCGGCCGCGCCTTCGACGTGACCCAGGCGACGGTGTCGCATCACTTGAAGATCCTCGCCGACGCGAGGCTGATCGAGAGCCGGCGCGAGGGACAGTTCATCCGTCTCAAAGCCGTGCGCAAGACGCTCGACGAATTCCGCCGCGCCCTCGGGCACGGCTTCGACGGAACATGAACGACCCTTCGCCCGTGTCACTCGCGGGCCAGCAACTCGCGCAATACCGGATCGGCGAACGGCTCGGAGCCGGCGGCATGGGTGAGGTGTATCGCGCCGAAGACACCCGGCTCGGACGCACCGTGGCCTTGAAGGTGCTGCACGCCGGCCCGACCTGCCCGGACGAGCGCTCGCGCCTGTTCCGCGAGGCGCGCGCCGCCTCGGTGCTGCGCTCGTCGAACATCGCCACCATCTACGACCTGGGCCAGCACGGCGATCGGCCGTTCATCGTGATGGAGCTGGTCGACGGCGAGGCGCTCTCGACGCGGCTGGCGCGCGGCCCGCTGCCGATCCCCGAAGCGGTGTCCATCGCGGCGCAGGCCGCCGACGCGCTCGACGAGGCGCACGGTCACGGCATCATCCACCGCGACGTCAAGAGCGCCAACTTGATGGTCGACAGCCGCGGCCGCGTCAAGCTGCTCGACTTCGGCCTGGCCAAGTACGACGAGCGGCCGACGGCGTCCTCGATCACCACCGGCGCGCTGGTCGAGACGCAGCCGGGCACGGTGATGGGCACCTTCACCTACATGTCGCCCGAGCAGGTGCGCGGGCGCGCCCTCGACGCCCGCACGGACCTGTTCTCGCTCGGCGTCGTCCTCTACGAGATGCTGACCGGCCGGTTGCCGTTCATCGGCGACACCGCCACCGACGTCGCCGACCGCATCCTCAACGCCGATCCGCCGGCGCTGGCCCGCCTCAATTACGGGGTGCCGGAGCGCCTCGACGCGATCGTGCTGAAGGCGCTGGCCAAGGATCCGGCCTTCCGCTATCAGTCGGCCCGCGAGCTCTACATCGATCTCCACGCCGCCGCCCGCTGGCTCGAGGATCCGACCGCCAGCCGATCGACGCGCCGCGCGCCGTCCGGGGCGATCGTCGCGCCGACCGCCGACCGGCGGTCCGACGAGGCGCCGGCGATCGCCGTGATGACCTTCGGCAACACCACGCGCGAGCCGGTCGACGACTGGATCGGCTCGGGCATCGCCGAGACCGTGACCGCCGATCTGCGTGGCGCGCGCGGCGTCACACTGATCGGCCGCACCCAGGTGCACGACGCGATCAAGCACCTGAGCGGGCCGTCACTCGAGCGCGTCGCCGAGCACCAGGCGATCGAGATCGGGCGCCGCCTCGGCGCGTCGTACATCATCGGCGGCGCCTACCAGCGCCTGGGCGCCCTGATCCGCATCACGGCGGAGCTCGTCGACGTGCGATCCGCCTCGCTGGTGCGGACGGTCAAAGTCGACGGCAAGGTCGACGATCTCTTCAACCTGCAGGATCGGGTCGTCGAGGCGATGAAGCTCGGCCTGTCGGCGGCGATCAAGAGCAGCGGGCCGTTGCACGGACACAAGGAAACGGAGTCGCTGCCGGCCTGGGAGGCGTTCTCGCGCGGGCAGGTCAACCTCCGCACCGCCACCCGCGACTCGATGACCGCGGCGCTGGTGCTGTTCGAGCAGGCGGTCGCCCACGACCCGCAGTACGCCTCGGCGTGGGCCCACATCGGGATCGCCTACAGCATGCAGGGCCAGTTCCTCTCGCTGCCGGCGCTGCTGGTCAAGGCCAACGCGGCGCTCGAGCGGGCCCTGCAGCTCGACCCGGACAACGTGTCGGCGCTGGCCGGCCTGGCCGGGGTCCGGCTGGCCGAAGGGCGCAACGACGAGGCGATCGGCGCCGCCACCCGCGCCGTCGATCTGGACCCGACCAACCTGGCCGCCCGCAACACGCTGGCGCGCGCCTTCTGGATCGGCAAGGGCCTCATCGACGAAGGGATCGCCGCGCTCGAACGGGCCCGGGCCTTCAACCCGGACGCCGGCTATGTCTTCCAGCAGCTCGCCCTGCTCCGATCGATCAAGGGCGACCTGGCGGCGGCGGAGGTCGATGCCGAGCGTGCCGTGGCCCTGCAGGAGGGCCTGAAGTCCGGCACCGAGGGCCTCCTGATGGTCGGCAGCCATGTCCGCCTGGGTTACGCCCGCTACCGGCAGGGGCGCTACGACAGTGCCCTGGCCTCGTACGCCCGGGAGCAGACCTTTCTCGCCGAGCACGATCACGCCCTCAAGGGCCGGCTCCAGATCGAGATCCTCCAGAAACAGGGAGCGGCGTATTGGCGTAAAGGCGATCGCGGGGCATCCGATCAGGCGTTCACCGATATGGTGAAGGCCTTCCGGGCCCGCCAATCGAGCGGCGCCGATGACCCATTCACCAAGTTTTACGTCGCATCGCTGTACGCCCTGCGCGGCGACGCCGCCGACGCGCTGCGCTACCTGTCCGAATGCATCGCCGCCAAGCCGGCCCTGACCCGGGTTCGCGCCAGGCTGGACCCTGATTTCGATGCCTTGCGGGACGAGCCCGCGTTTCGCGCCCTCGTTGACGGCGACAGCGTCGCCAGCCGGGCAAGAAGCGCGGAACCCTCCGCACCCTGACCTCTCTGCCCCACGCCTGTTTCGTGGCGTCGTCTGACGCCCTCTCCGAAGGAGCCCCTCGTGACGTTCAAGACCCTCACTACTACCGCCCTCGTCCTCGCGTCGGCCGTTGCCTACGCCCAGGCCCCGCCACCTGCCCCGGCCGCCGCGCCCGCCATGCAGGGTCCGCCGCCGCAGCCCGTGCTCGGGCCGAATGAATGGAACATCGACCAGGCGCACTCGACCGCCGGCTTCACGGTCACCCACCTGATGGTGTCGACGGTGCCGGGCTCGTTCGGCAAGGTGTCGGGCAAGATCACCTACGACGGCAAGAACGCGTCGTCGATCGCCGCCGACGTCACGATCGATGCGACGACGATCACGACCAATAACGAAGGCCGTGACAAGGACCTGCGGAGCGAGAATTTCTTCGACGTCGCCAAGTTCCCGACGCTGACGTTCAAATCGAAGAAGGTCGTCCCGGGCGCGGCCGGCAAGTTCCAGCTGGTCGGCGATCTGACGATGCATGGCGTGACCAAGGAAGTGACGCTCGACGTCGACGGCCTGTCGGGCCCCGTCAATGCCGGTCGCCGATTCGTCATCG
>JBDSLU010000050.1:0-12624 GCA_039916225.1 Vicinamibacteraceae bacterium | reverse complement strand
CGCCTTCGCCAGGGGTACGGCGCCGCAAGCAGGGGTCCCCGACGATTCAAGATTGGAGCGGGCTACGGGAATCGAACCCGTCTGACTGGCTTGGGAAGCCAGGACATTACCACTATGCTAAGCCCGCGCTCGAAGGCGTGATTTTATCACGACCGGATGAAGGTCAGCACTTCGTCGCGGCGAGGTCCTCGACGACGATTCCTACGTTGTCCATGCGTTTGAGCGCCATGCGTCTCAATCGACGAGGACGGCCGCTCATGGCCATCTACGCTACGGGTTGTTTTCGAGGGTTTGCGCCAGGAACATCAATGGAGCGGGCTACGGGAATCGAACCCGTCTGACTGGCTTGGGAAGCCAGGACATTACCACTATGCTAAGCCCGCCCGCGGGTGCTGGACGCCGCGCCGGCGACCGCAGACGCGGCCATCGACGCGAAGCCCGATTCTAGCAGAGATGGTGCGACGGCGGCGCGCCGGACGCGGCCGTCAGGGGACGATGCGCAGCGGGACGAGCAGCCGCTTCGGCCCGCTGCCGAGGGCCAGCACGTAGTCGCCGACGGCGAGCGGCGCCAGCGCCAACTCCGCGACCAGCGCGGCGGGTTCGGACTGATCCATCTTCACCGGGACGTTGATCGGCTTGCCCTGGCGATCGAGGAGCGTGCCGGTGATGGTGCCGGCCTCAGGCCCGACGCCGACGCTGACGCGGATGCGCTCCTGGCGGCGGAAGCGCGGATCGGCGGTCGGCACCCAGGCCACGCCGGTGGACGGCCCGCGGCGGCTCAGACGCGGCGCCCCCCATCCGTCCGGCATCGCGTCGAGCGCGACGCTGGTCGTGTCGGTATAGCGCGCCAGCGGCCCGGTGCCCGTCAGCCGCACCTGCACCTTGACGTCGCCGGCCATGCCCGGAACGATCGGCAGCTCGATCTCCACCGTCCGCGATCCCTTGGGCAACGCCGCCTTGGCGGTCGTCACCGTGTCGCCCTTGGCGTCGCGAACGAACGCCTGCGCTTCTCCACCATCCACCCATTCGGGGGTGGCGGCGATCGCCGAATCGAGCTCGGTGGTGACGCGGATGGCGCGCGAGCCAGCGCCCATCACGCCAGCGGCAGCCGAGACGACGAGCGGCACGCCCGGACGCGCCGTCGCCAGCTTGCCGAGGGCAGCTGTGATTCGCGCCACTTCGGCCATCGCGCTGCTCGACGGAGCCGTGGCGCCATTCGACGTCGTGGACGATGGCGCCGTTTCATTCAACCGGCGCGCCAGGTAGCCCTCGCGAGCCCGCACGTGCACGCCGGGCCGCTTCACGGCCACCTTGATCTTGCGGTACTTGCCGTCGGACCTGCCGTTGGTCGAGGTGTAGCCGAGCAGGTAGTAGGCGTTGAAGTCGGCGGCGGCGCGGCGGAGCGAGCCGCTGAAGTCGTTGCTGTCGACGAGCGCCATCCCGTTGGTCGACTCGCCGAGCGTGCGGATGGAATCGAGCCGCGTCGAGTACGGCATGCGCTCGCGGTTGCGGGCCTCGACCGCCGCTTCGAGCGGGTTCGTCGGGTGCGGCCGCGTCTCGGTGCGCAGGCCGGCCGCATCCAACGTGTAGAAGCTGGTGCTGGCGCGGTTCGCCTCGCCAATCAGATCCTGGAAGAGGCGCTGGCTGTCGGTGAACCCGGCTTCGAGGCGGGCGCCGTCGCACGTCCCCTTGGCGACGCCGCCGAGGCGACCGCGGTCATCGGTGCCCAGACCGCCGCCCCGGCCGCCGGCGACCGGGTCGAGGCCGCGGATCTGGTTCTGATTGCCGGCATCGGTCAGCCGCGTCTCGTTTTCCCGGAACAGGCGCCAGCCCTGAGTGACAGTGATCACCGCCTTGCGCGATTCGCGCAGGCCATCGAGGTGCGCCACGAGCCCGCGCAGCGAAGCGAGCGTCTTCTGCTCGCGCAGGCGCGAGCGCAGCGGGCCCCACGCCGCGTCGTTGCCGACGAAACAGCTCGACAAGTCCTTCTCGATCGGATCGGTTTCGGTGCCGGGCATCTCATCGGCGACGCCCCAGACAGGGTTGTCGTCCAGATATCGCACCAGAGGGCTGGTCGAGCTCGTGAAGCTGATGTCGCGACCGGACATGTGCGGCGTCATGAAGCCGACGAGATCATCCGGGCCGAGCGCGGTTTTCAGGAAGCCCATGAGCGCCTCGCGGACGACCATCGAGCCGCTCCGCTCGACGTGGAACGTATCGAGGAAGATCACGAACACCCGCCTCCGGGGGTCGGCGATCATCGCCTCGCTCTCGGCGACGGTCGACGGATCGCGGCGCGCCACGACGGCCGGCTGCGCATCGTGCCGGACTGCCTCGAAGGAGCGGACGGTCTGGACGACGCCATCCTCGCGGACCTCGAAATCGGCCTGGGTCAGGTCGGTGACCGGCTTGCCGTCGGCAGTCACGAAGACGTCGGTCAGGACGAAGTTGGCGTCGGTCCGGAAAGTCACCTCCGCCGGCGGCGCGGCGGGCTGCGGCCCGGGGGCCTGGGCCGCGGGGGCCTGGGGCGGCGCGGCCTGCTGGCCACGCATCAGCCCGCCTGGTCCTGCGCCGGCCAGGACGCAGAGTCCGACGGCAACGATCAGCGAACGGACCTGACGCGACGTGGACATGGACGGGCTCTCCTGACAGGCGGCTCAATCACTATACCTGTTGCCGGCACGCGTGAGAGCGCGGCCGCCACACGAACGCCGAGGCCGATAGGCCGGAGGCGTCGTGAGGTCGAAGGCGCGGCCACGCGCCGTCGACAAACCAGCCTAAAGCCAGCCGGAGCGCTTGAAGCCGATGTAGAGGCCCGACGAGGCGGCGACCATCAGGCACAGCACCGCCGGATAGCCATAGCGCCAGCCCAGTTCCGGCATGTTGGTGAAGTTCATGCCGTAGATGGTGGCGATCAGGGTCGGCGTGGTGATGATGGCCGCCCAGCCGGCGAGGCGCTTGGTGTCCTCGTTCTGCGAGATCGTGATCAGCGACAGGTTGGCCTCGAGCGCGGTGGTCAGCAGCTCGCGGGTGTTGTCGATCATGTCGTTGATGCGGATGACATGATCGTAGACGTCGCGGAAGTAGGGCCGGGTGTCTTCGGGGATCATGTCGACGTCGAACCGGGTGAGGCGGTTGCAGACTTCGACGAGCGGCGAGACGGCGCGCTTGACGGCGAGCAGTTCGCGCTTCAGTTGATAGATGCGGCTGGTGGTGTCGCGGCTGACGTTGTCGCGGAAGATCTCGTCCTCGAGGCCTTCGAGCTCGTCCTCGAGCGCTTCGACGATCGGAAAATATTGATCGACGATGAAATCCATCAGCGCGTAGAGGACGAAGCCGGGGCCCTGCGAGAGCAGGCCGGGCGTCGCCTCGCACCGGGTGCGCAGGCCGACGTGCGACAGCAGCGAGCCATGCCGCACCGACACCACGTAGTTCTTGCCGACGAAGACGTGCGTCTCGCCAAACTGGATGTGCGGCGGGGCGCCGCTCATCTGCGCGGTGCGGAGCACCACGAAAAGCGAGTCGTCGTAGACCTCGAACTTCGGGCGCTGGTGCGCGTTGTGGGCGTCCTCGACGGCGAGGTCGTGCAGGTCGAACTCGCGCTGGACCTCGCGGAGCAGGTCCTCGCCCGGCTCGTACATCCCGATCCAGACGAAGCGGCCCGGCTCCGTCAGCACCTGGCGGACGTCGGCCACCTCGACGTCGGCCACGCGCACCCCGTTGTCGTAGGCAGCGCAGTTGACGACACCGCTGCGCAGACCGGGGCCGGCCGACGCGATGCGCGGCGGCAGCGTGACACGGGCCCGGGGCGACGTCGCCTGATCCATGGTGGTCGGCACGATCGAGACCATATTACGCTCGTAAGGCGATGAGTTTGCGGGAATTGCGGGCGGTGCCCGGGTCGATCGTGGGGCGTCTGGCGCCGACACCGTCGGGTCGGCTGCACCTCGGCAACGTCTGCGCGGCGGGTGCCGCGTGGCTCTCGGTACGGCAACGTGGCGGACGCCTGCTGCTCCGGATCGAGGACGTCGACGCCGGGCGTGCGCGACGCGACATCGCCGACGACATCCGCGCCGACCTCGACTGGCTCGGCCTCACCTGCGACGCCGAGACGCCGCCGCAGTCGGCCCGTGATTACACGCCGGCGCTGGCCCGTCTGGCGCCTCACACCTACCGCTGCGGCTGCACGCGCGCGGCGAGCCGCGAGGCCGGCGGAGCCTGCGTCGCCGCCTGCCGGAGCCGCGGCCTGACCGACGGCGCCATCCGCTTCGCGCTGCCGGCCGGCGTCGAGACGATCGTCGATCGCGCCCTCGGCCAATCCACCGTCGACCTCGCGACGCTCCCC
Organism: Vicinamibacteraceae bacterium; assembly: GCA_039916225.1. Taxonomy (GTDB): domain Bacteria; phylum Acidobacteriota; class Vicinamibacteria; order Vicinamibacterales; family Vicinamibacteraceae; genus JBDSLU01. Next base: position 8,279 of record JBDSLU010000050.1, on the reverse strand, counting down.
GATCCCGTGCTGCAGCGTCGTGACGGCTGCGCGACCTACACGCTGGCCGTGGTCGCCGACGACATCGCCGACGGCGTCACGGAAGTGGCTCGCGGTGCCGACCTTGCCGACCAGAGCGCAGTACAGGCGGTGCTGTGGCGGGCGCTCGGCGCCGAGCCGCCGGCCTGGCTCCATGCGCCCTTGATCTTGGGCGGCGATGGAAAGAAGCTATCGAAGTCGCATCGGGCGGCGGCGGTCGGCGACCTGCGGGCACTCGGCTGGTCGGCTGGCGATATCTGGCGCACGGTGCTTCCGTGGCTCGGCCTGGCGCCCTTCCCGGCTGTCCACGGCGGGGCGGCCGTGGCCGACGGGCCGGCCATGCTCCACCACGCGCTCCCCGCCTTCGAGGCCACGCGGATTCCCCGCGGCCCGTTCACTTGGGTCCTGTGATTCACACCATGCACACGCGTCATCTCGGCTCACTCACCGTGTCCGCCCTCGGTCTCGGCTGTATGGGCATGTCCGAGTTCTACGGCCCGACCGACGAGGCCGAAGGTATCGCCACGATTCATCGCGCCCTCGATCTCGGCGTCACGCTGCTCGACACCGCCGACGTCTACGGCCCGCACACCAACGAGATCCTCGTCGGCAAGGCGATCAAGGGCCGGCGCGACGGCGTCGTCGTCGCCACCAAGTTCGGCATCGTCCGCGACCCCAACGACCCGCTCAAGCGCGGCATCAGCGGCAAGCCGGACTACGTGCGGGCGAGCTGCGAGGCCAGCCTCAGGCGGCTCGGCATCGACACCATCGACCTCTACTACCAGCACCGCATCGATCGGTCGACGCCCATCGAAGAGACCGTCGGTGAGCTGTCGAAGCTGGTGCAGGAGGGCAAGGTCCGCTTCCTCGGCCTGTCCGAGGCGTCGCCGGCGACCCTGGAACGCGCCTGCGCGGTTCACCCCATCGCCGCGCTGCAGACCGAGTACTCGCTCTTCTACCGCGAGCCCGAGCGCGAGATCCTGCCGGCCTGCCGCCGTCTCGGCGTCGGCTTCGTCGGCTACAGCCCGCTCGGCCGTGGCCTGCTCGGCGGCACGATCCGCAAGGCCGACGACATGACGCCGGACGACTGGCGTCTGCAGTCGCCGCGCTACCAGGGCGACAACCTGGCGCACAACGTCGAGCTCGTCGAACGGGTCGAGGGCATCGCCAAGGCCAAGGGCTGCACCTCGGCCCAGCTCGCCATTGCCTGGGCGCTCGCGCAGGGAGAAGACATCGTGCCGATCCCGGGCACCAAGCGCATCCCGTACCTCGAGCAGAATGTCGCGGGGCTCGACGTCCGGCTCTCCGCCGATGATCTGGCGGCGCTCGACGCGGTGACGCCGGCAGGAACGGCCGCGGCCGGCGACCGCTACCAGGCGGCGATGATGGGCTACCTCAACGGCTGATCGATCGGTCGGACGGGTGGCTTAGCGCGGGCTCACACCGCCGCGGCCGCCGCTCAGGCCGGGCGTTGACGGGTGCGGCAGGACCACATATACTCCTGATCAGGAGATCTGACAGTGGCCCGCCGCACTCTCACCGCCAACCGGAACTTTGCCTACCCGGCCTCGCCGGTCGCGCCGGTCCCGCCGGTCGACCTCAGCGATCGAGCCACGCGCGAGCGGCTGAGCGGCCCCGGGCTGCGGGCGTTCTTCAACGTCATCACCCGCTGGCAGGTCCGCGACGACGACGCGCGGCTGCTCCTCGGCGGCGTCACCAACGGCCCCTACTACGAGATGAAGCGGCAGCCCGATCGGCTGCTCGACGTCGATCGGCTGACGCGGGTGTCGCTGATCATCGGCATCTTCAAGGCCCTCGGCGTGCTCTACTCGGACGCCCTCGCCGACCGCTGGGTAAACCTGCCCAACACCAATCGCCTGTTCAGCGGCGCGACGCCGCTGGCCTACATGATCCGCGGCGGATTGCCGGCGCTGCAGACCGTCCGCCGCCTGCTCGACGCCCGCCGGGCCGGCTGATGCGCCTGCCGTCGACGTCGCCAATCGACCAGCGCGACACGCACCGGCTGGTGCCCTCGCGCTATTCGCCGCGCGGCGAGAGTGTCCTGGTCCGCATCGCCGATTCCGGGGACGACGCCCACCTCGCGTCCATCTTCGAGCTCGAAGGCGCGACCAACGATCGCCTCGTCGCCGAACGCGGCCTGCTGCCTGGCATCGGCCTCGACGAACTGGTCGCCGCCGTGCCGCTCGCCTCCGTCATCAACGCCGCCTTCTGTCACGCGCATCCGCTCGGCTCCCGTTTCGGCGGCGCGGATCGCGGCGCCTGGTACGGCGGCTTCGAGATCGAGACCTCGCACGCGGAAGTGGCGTTTCACAAAGCGACCGAGCTGGCGGAGATCGGCTGGCCGGACGAATCGATCACCTACGACGACTATCAGGCCGATTTCGCCGGCGACTTTCCCGACCTGCGCGACGGCAGCTGGGCATCCTGCCTCTCGCCGACCAGCTACGCCGCCTCGCAGACGCTGGCGGCGCGGCTGCTCGAGGCCGGCGCGCCCGGCGTCGTCTATCCGAGCGTGCGTCGGGACGGCGGGACGTGTCTGGCGTGCTTCCGCCCGGCGCTGGTCGGACGGGTGCGGCGCACCGGCACCTGGCGCTTCACCTGGGAAGGCGGCCAGGGGCCGCGCATCGAAACGGAAGCGACGGCGGCGCGGACACGGGCCGCCGCCGCGGGCCGCTCACGGCGCCGGCGCGAGCACGACGGGGCCGGCGATTGACGGCACGCGCAGCGGCGTCCGCTGCTGCCCGGCCTCGTCGAAGTTGGCGGGATCGAGCCACGCCTCGTAGGCGGCGCGGATCGCCGGCCAGTCGCGATCGAGCATCGCGAACCAGGCGGTGTCGCGCGACCGCCCCTTGACGATCATGTGCTGCCGGAAGATGCCTTCGAACTGAAACCCGAGGCGCACCGCGGCCCGCTGCGACGGCTCGTTGCAGGCGTTGCACTTCCACTCGTAGCGGCGATACCCGAGCGTGTCGAAGGCGTGCCGCATCATCAGGAACATCGCCTCGGTGGCGCCGCGCGTCCGCTGCAGCGCCGGCGTGAACAGGATGCTGCCGACTTCGATGACGCGATCCTTCGGCGTGATGCGCAGGTACGACGCGACACCGACGGCGCGGCCCGAGGCCCGTTCGACGATGCTGACGAAGAACGGATCCGCGCTCACCGCCTTCTGCGCGAGGTTCTCCAGGAACGCCGCCTCGGACGGATAGGGTCCGTCCCAGAGGTACATCCACTGCGCCTCGCGCTCCGGCCCGTGCGACAGCGCGTAGAGCGTCGGACCGTGCGCGGCGACGTCGATCGGCACCAGCACCACATCGCGCCCCTCGATCCGCGTCCGTTCGGGAAGCCGGGCCGGGTGCGGTGCGACTTCCGGCCCGATCGGCAGCTCCGGTTCGCGCCCGCTCATCGCGCGGTCCCCTGCGGCGCCGGCACCAGCCCCGCCATGCGCCAGGTCGGGCGCAGGTGGGCCGGGGTGTCGTCGGGAATCTCGGCGGTGACGCCGGTCTCGATCCACACCGCGTCGAGGCCGGCGGCGCGAGCGCCCTTGATGTCCGTCTCGAGCTGATCCCCCACCATCACCACCCGCGCCGTGCCGATACGACGGATCGCGTCTTCGAAGATCGGGGTATTGGGCTTGCCGAGGCGGACGAAGCGCAGGTCTGGTCGGCTCGGATACCGCAGCGCCAGCGCCCCTTCGAACATGTTGGCGATGGTCCCGGCGGCAAAGCCGAAGCCGCCGCTCCCCGGGTAGATCAGATCCGGGTTCGGCACCACCAGGTGCACCGGCCGACCGGCATCGACCGAGGCGAAGAGCGACGACAACGCCGCGTCGGCCCACTCGAGGAACGGGAAGCCGGACTCGTCCCCGATCACCAGCACGTCGAAAGCCTCATCGGGCGGCACCACCTCGCCGCCGGCGTCGGCGACGTAGTGCGCGCTGTCGGTCGGACCGAGGACGGCGCAGCGCCGGCCGCGCAGGCCGGCCGCCTCGAAGTGTCCGGCCAGCAGCATGCCGGAGGTGAGGATGCGCGAGGCATCGAGCGGCAGGCCGAATCGCTGGTAGCGGGCCGCGGCGGTCGCCGGCAGCTTCGAGGCGTCGTTGGTGACGATGAAGTAGGGCCGGCCCTCGCGATTCAGGCGGCCGAGCAGCTCGCTGGCCCCCGGCAGCGGGCCGCCGCCGTGGACCAGGACGCCATAGGCGTCGAAGAGCACCGCGTCGTAGCGGTCGAGCAGAACGTCGATGGTGATGGTCGGAACCGTGGACACAGAATCGGTAGTGTATCCTCCGCTCGGCCGTCCCCTTACCCAGGTCTGTCCTCGACGAGGCGACTCGTGTCCAACGTCTGAGGCGTGTGCGGAGTCTCGACCGCACACGTTAGGAAGAGCATGTCGACTAGCCCGCGAACGGGAGACCGCCTCTTCACCGGCTGTGTGTGGCTGACGACCGCCACGCTGGCAGGCATCGTCGGCTTCACGGCGGCGACGGGCCTCGTTGACCGGATGGGCCAGGGCTGGGCGGGCGCCTTGGTGGCCGCCGGCCTGGTGAACTCGTGGCTGTCCCGGGTTCCGGCGTTCTGGGCGGTCATTGCCGCCGCCTCGCCCGCCGCGCGGCGCTGGTTCACCGTCGGCGCTCTGGTGCTGCTGCCGCAACTCGTTCTCCTGACCATCTTCATCGTCGACGCCAACGCCAGTGCCTGGCGCTCCAGCGTCTGGCGGCCCTGGCAGTCGCGTCACTCCTGCGTCTCCGCCTACTGGGTCGCGGCGCAGCGCGTCAACGACGTGCCGAATCTCTACGCCGAGACGGTCTATCGCACGCCCATTCCGCCGACCGTGACGCGCCAGCCGAACCTCGGGCCCTTCTTCGTCGACGTCTTCGAGTACCCCCCACCGTTCCTGCCGCTGCCGCGTCTGCTGGGCCTGGTCTCGCCGGATTTCTGGACCTTCCGCCGCCTCTGGTTCGCGTTGAATCTCGCCGGAGTGGCGGTCGGACTCGTTGCGATCGCCCGGCGTCTCGACGCGGAGGCCGGCACCCACGCGACATGGCTGACGCCGTTCGCGCTCGCCGCCCCGGCGGTCGTCGGCACGCTGCAAGTGGGCAACGTGCAGCTGCTGTTCATCGTGATGAGCGCCGTCGCGATGCTGCTCTTCGAGCGCCGGCAGCACGCCGCCGGCGGCGTGCTGCTCGGCTACGCGGTCGCCAGCAAGCTGTTCCCCGGCGTGCTGCTGTTGTTCCTCGTGCTGCGACGGGACTGGCGAGCCATCGGCTGGACGGTGGCGGCTGGCGCGGCGCTGACGCTGATCTCGTTCATCGACGTCGGCTGGACGCCGTTCGCGGCGTTCCTCGAACACCTGCCGAAGCTGCTGAGCGGCGAGGCGTTCCCGGGCCTCTTCCGGCCGGACCCGATCGCGATCAACGAGTCGGTGCCAGGGCTCGTCTTCAAGCTCGGGCTGTTCGGCGTCCCGGACATGGGCTTTGCCGCCGCGAAGATCGTCGGCTGGGCCTACACGCTCGTGGTCGTCGGCGCGACCGCGTGGATGGCGCTCGGCGTCCGCGATCGATCCCGGGATCCGCTGCTGTGGGTGGCCATCTTGCTGCTCGCGACCCTGCGCAGCCCATTCCTCCCGAGCTACGCCGTGTTCCCGCCGCTCTGGCTCGCCACGCTCGTCGCCGCGGTCTGCTGGCACCGACCAGGCATCCGATGGTTCGCGATCGCGCTCGGGCTGCTGTTGGCGTTCTCGCCAGGCCAGGGCGCCGTCCCACCGCAGCTGAACGCCATCCTGACCTTCGGCCACACCGTCGCCGGGCTCGTCCTGGTCGGCCTCGCGCTGCGTCCCGTGTCGACCGCCGAAGTCGTGGCGCGGCCGAGCAACGCGCAGGGCCTCACCGTCCCCGCCTGAAACGAATGATGCCAAACGCCCTGCTCCGTCCGTTCCCTGCCTTAGTCCTCGCGGCGGCCGGTGCGTGCGCGGGCGTCGTCGGCTTCACGGCCAGCGCCGGCGTCCGCAACGACATGGCCATCGCGACCGTCGTCGCGATCGTCGCCGCCGCAGCCACCGTGCTGGTGCTGGCGCGACGACCCGGCTTCGCCGCCCTCGTCGCGCGTCCGCCGGCGATCGCGCGAGCGCTGTTCGTCGCCGGCAGCCTGGCCGTCGGCGCGCAGCTGGTCTGGCTGATCGGCTTCATCATCGACCCGAGCCGCGCGACGTGGACGCCGGGGCCGCTGGCACCGATGCCGGCAGTGCACTCGTGCGCCTCGTCGTACTGGGTCGCCGGCAGCGTGGTCCGGAGCAGGCCGGACATCTACGACGACGCGCTGTACAACCTGCCGCAGACAGATCCCACGGCGATGCGAAACGCACGCAAGCTGGGACGATTCAGCATCGACAACTACGAGTACCCGCCGCCGTTCCTCCTCGTGCCGCGGATCCTCGGCCTCGTGACACCGGACTTCTGGCACTTCCGGAGGTTGTGGTTCGCCCTCAACTTCGGCCTGGTCGTCGTCGTTTCCGTTCTGGTCGCTCGCCGCCTCGACGAGCGGCTGGGCACGCACGCCGTGTGGCTCACGCCGTACGTCGTCGCCGGGCCGGCGATTATCGCGACGTTCCAGGTCGGCAACGTGCAGATGCTCATGATCGCCATGTCGGCCCTGGCGATGTACTGCTTCGATCGGCGGAGCCCCGTTCTGGGCGGGGCGCTGCTCGCCTTCGCGATTGCCGGCAAGCTCTATCCAGGCGTGTTCGTACTCTACCTGCTGCTGCAGCGTGACTGGCGCGCGGTGGGCTGGACCGCCGTCTGGGGAATCGTGCTGGTCGCCGTCTCGGTCGCGGATGTCGGGTGGGAGCCGTACCGCGCCTTCCTGCACGAGATGCCGGGGCTGATGAGCGGCGAGGCGTTCTCGGCGTTCCGCAACCCGGGCGCCATTGGCAACAACGGGTCGGTGCCAGGCGTGGTCTTCAAGCTGGGGATGTGGGGCGTGCCGAACATGGGCTTCCCAGCCATGCGGATGCTCGGCTGGGCCTACACGCTCGTCGTCATCGCCGGCACCGTGTGGCTCGCGCGGCGAGTCCGGCCCGGGGGACGCGAGCCGGTCGTCTGGATAATCATCCTGGTCCTGGCGACGATGCGGAGCCCCTTCATGGCCACCTACGCCTTCTTCCCGGTGATGTGGCTGGCCACACTCGTCCTCGCGGTGAGATGGCGGCAGCCAGCGCGCACGGCGGTGCCGATGATCTGCTGGCTACTCCTCGCGATCGGCTTCGGCCCCGCTGGCATCCAGCCGCGCTGGAACGCCATCTGGACGACGTTCCAGACCATCGTCGCGTTCGCGCTGGTTGCAATTGCCATGCGCGACCTGCGCGGGCCCACCGGCGAGAAGGCGGGCGACGTCACGGGAGCATCGAGCGCCCCGTCACCGCTGCCAGCCTGAGGCACGCATGGCCACGCAGGTGACCGCCACGCGCGCCCCGCACACGCTTGCCCTTCTCGCTGGGGCCTCCGGGCTCGTCCTGCTGGTGATGCTGATCCGCCTCGTCGTGTTCGCGCAGGCGCCGGCTCCGCTGCCGGCGATCGGCTGGAGCGTGATGCCGTGGAACGCCTTCGTCACCAGGCACGCCTGCACCACCGCCTACTGGAAGGCCGCCACCAACGTGAGGCGGGAGCCTGACGTCTATGCGCCGTCGACCTACTGGAGCGGGCGCGTCGATGCCAACGGCCGTGACATCCCCCTCTTCATCGGGCCCTACGCCGTCGATCCCTACGAGTACCCGCCGACGTTCCTGCTGCTCCCGCGCCTTGTCGCCGCGGCCACACCCGACTTCCCCGCGTTCCGCCTGCTGTGGGGCGTCCTGGCCATCGCCGTCGTCATCGCGGGCGTCGCCGTCGTCGCCCGCCGCATCGATCGCGCCAACGGGACGCGCAGCCTGTGGCTGATGCCGCTGGCGCTCGTCCCGCTCGGCATCCTGGCCACCTTCCAAGGCGGCAACGCGCAGCTGCTCTTCGTGACGCTGGCGATGCTCGCGATGCTGGCTTTCGAGCGCCAGCACCACGCGATCGGCGGCCTGCTGCTCGGCTACGCGATCGTCGGCAAGCTGTTCCCCGGCCTGCTGATCGTATATCTCGTGGCACGCCGTCAGTGGCGCGCGGTCGCCTGGACCTCCGGCTGGGCGATCGCCATCACCCTGGTCGCGATCGCCGACATGGGGTGGGCGCCGTTCGCCCACTTCCTCGATCACATGCCGCGGCT
>JBDSLU010000049.1:0-10691 GCA_039916225.1 Vicinamibacteraceae bacterium | reverse complement strand
GCAGGCGGATCGCGAGACGCTGTTCGTCTTCGGCGTCGCCCTGATGTTCTCCGCGCTGGCCACGGCGGCCTTCAAGTTCGTGCAGGGCGTGACCACCATCCGCATCCAGTCGCGGATGCAGAACGGTGTCCAGGCGGCGGTGTGGGACCGCCTGCTCAACCTGCCGGTCAACTTCTACCGCAAGTACGCGGCCGGCGACCTGTCCGACCGCGCCGGCGGCATCGACCAGATCCAGGAACTGATCGCCGGCGCCGGCGTGGCCGCGATCCTCGGCTCGCTGTCGGGCCTGTTCTACGTAATCCAGATGATGGGTTACAACGGCACGCTGGCGATGGTGGCGATCGGTCTCACCATCTTCTTCGTCGTGGTGAACATGACCGCGAACTACCTGCAGCTGCGTTACCAGCGGCAGGAGATCCAGTATCGCGGCGCCATCGCCGGCCTCGTCCTCAACCTGATCAGCGGCGTGTCCAAGCTGCGCATCGCCGGCGCCGAGAACCACGCCTTCAAGGTGTGGGCCCGCGAGTTCGCCCAGCAGCGCAAGATCAGCTTCACCGTCGGCAACATCCAGAACGTCGCCGGCGTCTTCGCCGCCTGCTTCCCGGTGCTGTCGTCGATCGCCATCTTCACGGTGATGATGGGCGAGCAGGCCAAGGCCGCCGAAAGCGGCGAGCCGGGATTGTCGGTAGGCGCGTTCATCGCCTTCAACTCCGCCTACGGCCTGTTCCTCGGCGCCATGCAGGCGCTCGGCGACGCCTCGCTGAACCTGCTGCGCATCATCCCGATCTACGAGCGCATCGTACCGATTCTCGACACCCCGCCCGAAGTCGATCGCTCGAAGGGCTTCCCCGGCCGTCTGTCCGGCGCCATCGACATCTCGCACGTCACCTTCCGCTACACGCAGGACGGGCCGGCGATCGTCCGCGACCTGACGCTCAAGATCAAGGCCGGCGAGTTCGTCGCGTTCGTCGGATCGTCGGGGTGCGGCAAGTCGACGCTGATGCGCCTGATGCTCGGCTTCGAGGCCCCGGCGTCCGGCACGATCTACTTCGACGGGCAGGATCTGTCGTCGATCGACGTGCGCATGCTGCGCCAGCAGATGGGTGTCGTGCTGCAGGTCAGCCGGGTGATGCCGACCGAGATCTTCCGCAACATCTGCGGCGCCAGCGCCCGGACCCTCGAGGACGCCTGGGAGGCGGCCGAGCGCTCGGGCCTCGCCGAGGACATCCGGAACATGCCGATGGGCATGCACACCTATGTGTCTGAAGGCGGCGGCACGCTCTCGGGCGGACAGCGACAGCGCCTGATGATCGCCCGCGCCATCGTCAACCGGCCCAAGATCATCTTCCTCGACGAAGCGACCAGCGCCCTCGACAACCGCACCCAGCAGATCGTCTCGGAGAGCATGGACCGGATGGACGCGACGCGCATCGTCATCGCGCACCGCCTCAGCACGATCATCAACGCCGACAAGATCTGCTACCTCGAAGCCGGCCAGATCATCGAGCAGGGCACCTACCAGGAACTGATGGAAAAGGACGGCGCGTTCGCCGCCCTGGCCAAGCGGCAGATGGTGTGACGGCGGCCTGATGTCGGACGCGCTCGACGCCTATCTCGAACACCCGTACCGCAGCGACGACAGCGTCCGGGCGAAGCTCGCCCAGGTCCGCGCCGAGGAGCCGCACGTCGCGATCTGGCGCGAGTACGGCCAGCGGGCGCGCCAGGCCGGCGTGTTTGCGGCGCTGGCCGCGGTGTTCCCGCAGCTCCGCTTTCCCATCGAGGACGGCATCTCGCAGGAGCCGGCCTACGGCGCGGCGACGCGCCGCGGCAAGCTCGAGGAAGCCGACGCGTTCAGCCCCGGGCTCCTGCTCGAGCGGCCCGAGTCGGTGATCCTGACCTTCAGCGACGGCGTCGCCGGCCTGCTGCCGCTGCTCATCGCCGGCACCCGCGCCGACTTCGAATCGCTGGTCCGGGCCTTCACCGAGCGCAACGAGCCGCGCGACGTCCCGCCGTCGATGGGCGCCTGCTTCGTCAAGGGCCTGAACAACTGGGATCGCGTCACCCGCTATCGCCGCGAGTGGGAAGCGGCCAACGGCACGGCCGGTGACGACGACGCCTGGCGCGAGGAACTGGGCCGTTTCGCGGCGCAGAAGTCGCGCTACCAGGATCGCTTCGTCATCCTGAGCCGCGGGCCCTACAGCGGCGTCGCCGGGTCCGAGGTGCGGGTGACGGAAACCGAGTGGCTGGAGCGGTCGCTCATCGTCCGCGCCGAGCACGAGTCGACACACGACCTCACCTGGCGTCTCTTCGGCATCGTACGCAGCCACGCCACCGACGAGATCGTCGCCGACTTCGTCGGCCTCGTTCGGGCCTTCGGCGTCTATCCCGACGGCATCGCGCGGGTGCTGCTCGGCGTCGATCGCCTGCCGGCGTTCCGTCCTGGCGGCCGCCTCGCCAACTACCGTGGCACGCCCGCGCTCGACGACGCCGACTTCGCCGCGGTCTGCTCGCTCGCCGCGGACGCCACCCGTCAGCTCGCCATCGTCGCGGCGCGCCACTCCGGCCAGCTGGTCGATCCGACGTTCCTGGCGCGCCTCGTCTACGCGCTGTCGGTCGCCAATCTCACCGAGCTCGCCGATGACGGGCTCGCCGACGCCGTCGACGCCCGGCTCTGACGTCACTCACCGACCAAGGGGACATCGCGATGACCTTTCCGCCGCCTCCCCCGCCGCCACTGCCGCCGGTTCCACCGCCACCGATGACGCCGGGACCGATGACGCCGGGCCCGGGTCAGCTGCCCGGCGCGATACCCGCCGCGAAGAAGCCGTCATCGATGGTGCCGCTGCTGATCATGGCGGCCATCGGGATGGTCGCGCTGATCGCCGGCGTGGCCGTCGCGATCATGCTGGTCATGATGGGCCGGGCGGCGACCCCGCCATCGGGGCCTGGCGCCGACACACCGCCGGTCACGGATTCGATGACGCCCGGCTCGCCGGCGGCCGAACCGCCGCTGGCGGCGCCGCCGGTTGAACCGCCGCTGGCAGAATCATCGGCACCAGCGTCACCCGCGCCGGAGACGCCCGCTGTCGAGGCCGAGCACGCGGCGGAGCCGGCATCGCCGTCGCGCGAGCCGCGCGCCACGCCGCGCGAGCGATCGCCGCGGCCAGCAGCGGAGGCGGCCACTGAACGCACGCGACGCGCCGAGGCCGACGCCGAGAACGAGCCTGTCGAGCGCGCCGTCCGCGTCGGCGGGGCGATCGCCCGGCCGACCAAGGTCCGCAACGTCCAGCCGGTCTACCCGCGCATCGCCCAGTCGGCCCGCGTCCAGGGCGTCGTCATCATCGAGGCGACGATCGACACCAAGGGCCGCGTGTCGGATATGCGGGTGCTGCGATCGATCCCGCTCCTCGACCAGGCGGCGATCGACGCCGTGCGCCAGTGGGAGTACGAGCCGACGCTGCTGAACGGCGTCGCGGTGCCGGTCATCATGACCGTCACCGTCAACTTCACGCTGCAGCCCTGACGGGCTGAGCGGACCTGGTTACTTCGATCGCCCGAAGGCGACGATGGTGATGTCGTCGCGCTGCTCGCAGCCCTGCGAGAAGCGGGCGACGTCGTCGGCCAGGGCGCGCGTCAACTCGCGGATCGATCCGCCCGCCGGCCGGACGGCCGCCAGCAGACGCTCATTGCCGTATTGATCGTCGGCGACGTTGATCGCCTCGGTGATGCCGTCGCTGTAGAACAGCACCGTGTCGCCGGGCGCCAGCGGGTGCGACGTCTGCGGAAACGTCGCGCGATCGCGGATGCCGATCGGCGGACCGCCGGTCGCGCCGACCATCCGCGACCAGCCGCTGGCCGAGCGCAGGACGCCGAGCGGATGCGCCGCCACCGCGATCTCGACCTGGCCGTTGGCGGTGTCGATGACCGCCACCACCGCGGTGGCGAACATCGCGTCGCGCGACACGTGCGTCAGCGATTTGTTGACGCGTTCGAGGATCGTCGACGGCGAGGTCTGCCCCACCGACTGATAGCGAAAATCGCTGGTGACGCGGGCGCCGAAGATCGCCGCCGAGACGCCCTTGCCCGAGACGTCGCCGGCGATCACCGCGACGTGGGTCGGCGTGAGTTGGATGAAGTCGAAGAAGTCGCCGCCGACCGCCTGTGCCGGCGTGTACTCGACCGCGAAGCCGTAGCCCGGCACCTCGGGCGGCCGCTGCGGCAGGAAGTCCTGCTGGACGCGACGGGCCAGCGTCAGATCGCGATCGAGGAGCTCGCGCTTCAGCTCGCGCTTGTGCAGCCGGACGTAGGCGATCGACATCCCGATCTGCGCGGCGAAGCCGAGCGCGGTGCCCAGCTCGCTCTCGGTGAACGACCCGCTGCCGGGCCGGCCATCGAGCTGGACGACGCCGAACACTTCGTTGCGGAACGTGATCGGCACGCACAGCACCGAGCGCAGGCCGAGCATCAGCAGCGAATCGGAACCCGACGCCTTGCCTTCGCTCGACGCGTCGAGGATGACGAGGCCCTCGCGCCGGGCCAGCGCCTGCTTCATCAGCGTGCGGCTGTAGCCGGCCTTGGCGGGTGCGCCGCCCGGGGCGCGGATGCTGGTCGGCACCAGCTCGCCGCCATCCTCTTCGTTGGTCAGCACCAGCGCGCGTTCGGCGCGGGGCGTGGCCGTGAGCAGCTCGTCGAGCACGAAATCGAGGACCGCGTTCTCCTGGAAGGCGGTCCCGAGGATCTCGGCGAGGCGGATGAGGATCTGCGCCTGGCGCGGATCGCTCGCGACCGGCGGCTCGAGCTCGACCGGCTTGCTGAGGATGATCTGCGAATGCGCCGACTCCTCCTCGACGAAGAAGACGGTGCTGTCGCTGGGTTCCTTCTTGCCGTCCGGCTCGTAGCGGAAGGTGAGCCCGCCGATGCCGATCAGGTCGCCGGGCCGGATCGTCGTCGGCCGCGAGATCGGGCGGCCGTTGAGATGGGTGCCGTTGGCGCTGTCGAGATCGTTGACCTGCCAGTCGCGGCCGTGCGCCTCGACCTGCGCGTGCCGCCGCGAGGCGCTGGGATCGTCGACGACGATGTCGGCCTTGCGGCCGCGGCCGAGGACGACCGTGCGGTCGAACGGAAACGCGGCGCCGGCCCGCTCGCCGTTCTGAAGAGTGAGGACCGGCATGGGGTGGGGTTACCGTCGTTTCGACAACGCGTGCATCGCGCGGTCGGCGAGCTCTTGGGCGACCGGCTCGGGAACCGCCGAGGCACCGGCCGACACAGGGTCGCCGATCGAGAGCAGCTTCAAGACGCGGCGCGCCAGCTGGCCTGTCTCGCTGGTGTCCTCGCCAGCCGGCATCGCCTTCACCGCATCGGCAATGTTGGCGACGAGCGTGAACTGGCTGGTCAGGCCCGAGACATCGAGAACGTTGCGGATGTACTGGTTGAGACCGCTGAGCACCAGGGCCCCGTCGCGGGCGTCGAGCTTGTGGAGCAGCAGGATCAGGACGCGGATGCCGGCGCTGGCGAAGAGGTTGACCGCCGCGAAGTCGACGACCACGTACTTGGTGCCGTCCTGCAGCAGCTCCAGGACGTCCTGCTCGAACTGGAACGCCGAACGCCCGTCGACCTGCGCGCCCGGGTGGAGCACGGCCACCTGGCTGGCCGCACCATGTCGCGTGACCTTGAGTTCCATGCGGGCTAGGCCGAGACGGCGGCCGGCGCGCCGCGGAACACCAGGTTGATTTCGCCGATGGTGATGCGGTCGCCATCGGTCAGCGGGCTCTCGTCGACACGAGCGCCGTTGACGTAGGTGCCGTTCTGCGAGCCGAGATCGCGGATGGTGTAGCCGCCCGGCGTCGCCATCACCAGCACGTGCCGGCGCGACACGCCCGGGTCGAGCAGCCGCAGCTGGTTGTCTTCGGAACGCCCGATGTAAGTCAGGGCGGTCAGCCGGAAGTTGACCGCCTGACCGTTGTCGGCCTCGCTCAGGAGCAGCGCCTCGGCCACGATGAAGGTGCGATCCTCGACGTCGACGTCGCGCGAGGGCGGCTCCGGCGTGGGCGGCGGGGTCGGCGGCTTGCCGACGGCGAAGGCGCCCGAGTTCGCGATCGGCACCGACACGAGGCCGTCGTCGACCGGCGGCCAGACGAAATCGGCCGAGGCCGGACCGACGACCTCGAGCATCGTCTGATCGGTGTCGGCGAACTCGACGGCCTCTTCCATCGGCGGACGCAGCGCCGCGACTTCCACGGTCCCGCTCGTCTGCGGATCGTCGGGCGGCAGCGCGTGCGTCCCGCTGTCGCTGGCGGCCTTGGCGGTGCCGCTGGCGGCCTTGGACGCTGCGGACGCCGCGCGCTTGGCACCGGAGGTCGCCGCGGCGCGGCTGCCGGACACGGCTGCCGGCGGAGGCGGCGGTTCAGGAGCGGGCGGCTCTGGTGCCGGCGGCTCGGGGTCCGGCGCGGCCTGCAGCGCCGCTTCCAAATCGACCCCGGGCAGCGCCTGGCCAAAGAGCGCCTCGTGCTTGTCGAGGCCAGCCAGCTGCTCGGTCGTCTCGGCAATCAGTCGCTCGGGCTCGATCAGCCGCTCGACCTTCACCGGATCGTCGACCTCGCCGAGGGCGTGGCGGAACTCGACTTCTTCCTTGTCCAAGCGCGCCGCCGCCTGCGTCGCCCGCACCGCGTCGAAGCTCGCCCGCAGCTTGCGGTACTCGACGAGGGCCTTGGTGACGAGCGGCGCCGCCTGGGCCTCGAGGTCGGCCCGGCGCTTGCCGTAGTCGGCCATCACCCGGGAAAAGACCGCGGCCTCGACCTTGTCCTTGCGCTCTTCGGCGCGCTGACAGAACTGGTCGACTTGAGCCTGCTGCTTGCGTAACTCGATCAGCGCTTCGAGAATCGAAATATCGATAGGGGAGCCGTCAGTGGCCATCGGTCGCACACCTCTTCCTGAGCGGACTTTCCAATTATCACAGATCGGCACAACTCCGGCTCGGCCTTAAAAGGGCCCCGGAGGCACCGGCGGCCCCCCGAACAGGGTCGTCTCGAACGGTTAACGCCGTCGCCCCTGGGGGTCGAACATCCGCCTCACGTGCCGATTGAGTGGGTATGAACCTCCGCCAGCTCCTGGTCGGTCGCTCGGTGGGCCGCAGCCTGATTCGAGGGCTGTCCACCGCGCTCATCCTGCTCCTCGGCTCGTGGTTCGTCCTGGTCCCGGTCCGGGCGCACGGGCCGAGCATGACACCGACGTACGGCGACGGACAGCTGCTCCTCGTCAACCGCCTCGCCTACCGGTTCGGCGCCGAAGTCCACCGCGGCGATGTCGTGGCCATCACCCTGGCCTCCGGCAAGGCCGTCCTGGTCAAGCGGATCATCGCCCTGCCCGGCGAGCGAATCCGGATCGAGGACGGCCAGGTGGTGATCGACGACCGGCCGCTCGACGAGCCCTACTGCGTCTATCGGCTGGCCTGGAACATCGCCGAGGCGCACCTGGGCCCCGACGAGGTGTTCGTCATCGGCGACAACCGCTCGATGCTCGAGAAGCACCACGACTTCGGCCGCGCCGACCGAAGCCGGATCCTCGGGCGTCTGATCAACTGATGCGGCTCAAGCTGGCGGCGCTCGGCGCCCTGGTCGTGGTTGCCGGACTGGCGATGGTGTTCCTCGTGGGAAGCGAGGAGAGCCGGGTGCGGGCACGCGTAACCGCCGCCGCCGAGGCGCTGTCGGGCCGGGCCGGTGAAGGCGACCTCGACCGGCTGGCACGGCTGGCCGGCTTCGCCAAGGGGCTGGCGCCGGACGTGGAGGTCGAAACCGGGCCCGGCGGGCCGTCGATCCGTGGGCGCGACGCCGTCGCTGCGGTCGCGTCGCAACTCGCGGCCGGCGGTTCGCCGCAGATCACGGTCAGCGACGTCACCGTCGCCCTCGACGATTCGCGGTCACGCGCCACGGTCACCGCCCTGGTGCACGTCACGTCGGCGACGCCAGGCCCGGCCTCCTCTCGCGACGGCGACGTCGTCCGCATCGAGCTGGTGAAGAACGGCGACCAATGGCTGATCGCGCGGGCCGCTCCGGAAGCGGCACTCGCCCGCTGAGCTTCACGCGACGGATCCGCAGTAGGCTGAAACGCAACGCCGTCGCCCCCCGACGCGGCGAGGAGGTTGCCGTGCGCACAGCCTGGCCGCAGGTTCTCACGCTCGCATTCATCGTCGTCACTGCTGGCGCTGCGTGCGACGATCCACCGGACACGCCCGATCCCCCGCCGACGCCCCCCGGGGACGTGATCACGGCCGCCGACGGCACGCGGTTCTCGGCCGAAGTGGTCGGCCAGAACCTCGAGATTCCCTGGGCCATGGCCTTCGCGCCCGACGGCCGGATGTTCTTCACCGAGCGGCCCGGCCGTGTCCGCATCTTCCAGGGTGGTCAGGTGCTCGCGGCACCGGCCCTCGTCCTCGAGGACGTCGCCGCAGTCGGCGAGGGTGGGCTGCTCGGGATCGCCGTCCATCCCAACTTCGCCAGCAATCACTTCGTCTTCCTGGCCTACACGGCGCGGCTGGCGGGTGGCGCCCGGGAGCTGCGGGTAGTGCGCTATCGCGAGGTCGGCGGCACGCTGGGCGAGCCCGCGGTCATCCTCGATCGCATCGGATCGGCCGACATTCATGACGGCGCGCGGGTCAAGTTCGGGCCCGACCGGAAGCTGTACGTGACGATGGGCGACGTCGCCAGCCCGTCGACGGCGCAGGATCTCGGGGCCCTGACCGGCAAGATCCTGCGGCTCAACGACGACGGCACCGTGCCGGCCGACAACCCGTTCGCCGGCTCGCCGATCTACTCGTACGGACACCGCAACCCGCAGGGGCTCGACTGGCACGCCGTGACCGGCGAGCTGTGGGGCTCCGAGCATGGGCAGACCGGCAACGACGAGATCAACCGGCTGCAGCCGGGGCGCAACTACGGCTGGCCGGTGATCGAGGCCGACCAGACGCGCGCCGGGATGGAGACACCGATTACGTCGTTCTCACCGTCCATCGCGCCGTCGGGGATGGCGTTCTACACCGGCACCACGATGACCGGCTTCCGCCTGGACCTGTTCGTCGGCACGCTGGCCGGGCAGCACCTGCTGCGCGTCCGGTTCGACCCGAACAACCCGAACCGGATCGCCGCGACCGAGCGTCTGCTGGCGGGGCGCTTCGGACGGATCCGCGACGTCGTCAACGGCCCCGACGGTTCGCTCTATCTGTGCACCAGCAACCGCGACGGCCGCAACACCCCCGTCGCCACCGACGACCGCATCATCAAGCTGTCCGCAGTACGCTGATCCTGCAAGTTGCTCGGAGCAAGCTCCGAGCAAGCTCCGAGCACCGACTCAGCCGATGGCGCGGGTGGCGGTCCAGTAGAGGCCGACGAGGGCGATCGCCAGGCTGACGGGGACGACGACCCAGCGGCGATACTGCTCGCGCCGCGACATCCGCCACCAGCCGACCGCGAGCGTCGCCAGCGCGATCACCGACAGCTGGCCGAGCTCGACGCCCACGTTGAACGACACCAGCGCCAAGCCGAATTGTCCGCGGGGCACGCCCAGCTCGCCGAGGACGCCGGCGAAGCCGAGGCCGTGCAGCAGGCCGAACAGGAAGACGAGCGCGCCCCGCCAGGGCGACAGCTCGGTCGTGAACAGGTTTTCGATGGCGACGTAGGCGATCGAGAAGGCGATCAGCGGCTCGACGATCGACGACGGCAACGACACGATCCCCAGCATCGACAGGCCGAGCGTCACCGAATGGGCGATCGTGAACAAGGTGATCTGCAGCAGCAGCGGACGCCATCGCGTGCCGAGCAGGAACAGGCCGACGACGAACAGGATGTGATCGAGCCCCTTGGGCAGGATGTGCGCGAAGCCCAGGCCGGCGTACTCGACCGCCGTCGTCCACCACGGCGGATCGACGAAGCCGGCGCGCAAGTCGAGCTCGGCGCTGGGTTGCCCGCCGGCGATCCAGATGGGCGCCGACCGCTGCCCCGCCGGGCTGACCAGGGTCAGCGCGTAGGACCCGAGCACCAGCCCGTAGGTCACCCGGCAACGACGCGCCCCCGCCGGGACGTCGCCGCTGACGCGCAGCGTCCCCGGCGGCAAGAGGGATGGCGTTCCTCCCGGAGACTGTCCCGGAGACTCTCCGGGAGACACGTTGGTGGATGGCAGAAACTGCACGGTCGATGACACCGGGACGCCATCGAAGGCGATGGCGATGCGCGCCAGCGCGACGTCGGACAGCGTGCGGATGCGGTCGGGGATCTCCGCCGCCGGCACGCCGGTCGACGGCGTCCGCTCCGCATAGAGCTCGAGCCGCGCCAGCAGCGACTCGGGGTCGACGACGACGTCCAGCTGATACCGGCCTGGCGTGAACGTCAGGGTCGCGTGCGTCACGCGCAGATCGTGGGCGCTGACGGTGGGCGCCGCGGCCGACGCGAGCGTCGCGATGCCGACGACGGCGCCGGCCAGCCAGCGCCACCGGGGTATGAGGGAGGACGTCGCGAGGGCGCGCATGTTCAGATCAGAATGGTGACGGACGGCGCGCTGTTCATCGTGGCGCCGGCTGTCCTGCGCGTTCATCGCGAACGGCGTCGTGTCGCCTGTTGCCGGGCGGCGCCGTCGGGCCCCACGCGGGCGTAACCGTTCCCCGGGCAGCGTCAGCGTAGCCCGGCAGCGTCGCTCGCTGCCCG
>JBDSLU010000048.1:0-5854 GCA_039916225.1 Vicinamibacteraceae bacterium | reverse complement strand
GCAGGAAAATGCCGTCCGCCGCCGTCTCCTGCATCAGGTGGGCGAGCGAGCCCATGCTGGCAAGGATCGGCTCGCCGCGGCGATCGCGGACGAGACAGGCCCGCACGGCGCGGCGATCGACGCTGTGCGGGCGATCCCACTGCGCTTCGAGCACCATCGGCGCCGTCGACGACCACGGCGGGGTCCAGATCAGCGCGGCCCCCGCCACCGCCGCGGCGGCCGGCAGCTGCAGCCGCGGCAGCAGCCCGACGCCGAGCCCGCTCGACGCCGCCAGGCTCATCGCCAGCACCACCATGTAGCGGACGCGGAACGGATGACCCTGGTAGAACGCGTAGATCGGCAGGGCCGCGGAGCCGGCGAGCGCCAGCGTGACCAGCAAGGCGCGGTGCGTGCGATCGCGCAGGATGGCCCACGCCACGAGCGCGAGCCCGGCGACGCCGAGACCGACCGTGACGTTGCCGTTCAGTTTGCGCAGGCCCCACCAGACCGACCCGGCGGCCTTGAACGGCCGGTGGTAGTCCAGGTTGTCAGCGACGAAGAAACCGCCGGTGACGAACCACGCGCCGACGGTGGCCCGGCTGAGAGCGAGGAACGCGAGCACGGCGACCGTCGGATACACGGCGAGCACGGCGACGCGGCGGATGGCCCGACCGATCGGCTGACCGGACACGGCGAGCGCGACGGCCGCGGCGCCGAGTGCGGCGACCGTGATCGGCCACGCCTCATAGCGCGTGAGCATCGCCAGCGCGAGCACGACGCCTGGCGCGGTCGGAGGCGCCGTCGCGCCCTCCTGCACCCAGCGCCACGTCAGGGCCACCCCGCCGAGGGTGAGCGCCATCAGCAGCGGCTCGGTCATCGGCGTCGATTGCAGGTAGAGCACGTCGGGCTGCGAGGCGAGGACGACCGCGCCGGCTGCGGCGCCGGCGATCGAACCGGTGGCGCGGTGGATGAGCCAGACCAGTGCGCCGACGGCGAGGGCGAAGCACGACACCGAGATCACGACACCCGAGAAGCCGGTGCGATACCAGGCGTCGACCTGCACCGGGACGGCGTTGAGCAGGTGGGGGAGCGGCAGCCACACCGCGCCGATCTGCCACCAGCCGGGCCGCAGCGAATCGGTGATACGACGCGCCACGACCAGGTGGCCCTTGGCGTCGTAGTGGCTGAGGGTGAGATCGAGGCCGGCGTAGTGCCACGCCGTGACGGCGCCGACCATCAACGCGGCGGCAACCGCCCACCAGAAAAGAGCGCGGGACGACAAGACGCGATAGTCTATCGCGATCGTGAAGAGCCTCCTCGTCTGGATCCAAGGCGTCGCGGCGGCGCTCGGTGCCCCCGGCCTGTTCCTCGTTGCCGCCCTCGATTCATCGTTCCTCTCGCTGCCGCAGGTCAACGACCTGCTGCTCATCCTCAGCGTGACGCGCCACCCCGAACTGATGCCGCTCTACGCGGCGATGTCGACGCTCGGGTCGCTGGCCGGCTGCTTCGTGATGTACGCCATCGGGCGCAAGGGCGGCGACGCCTTGCTGCGCAAGCGTTTCAGCGGGCCACGGACGGCGAAGGCGCTGGCGCTCTTCAACCGCTTCGGGATGCTCGCGGTGCTGGTGCCGGCGATTCTGCCGCCGCCGGCGCCGTTCAAGATCTTCGTGATCCTGGCCGGGGTGTCGCGGATGTCGCCGTGGACCTTTGCCACCGCCGTCATCCTCGGCCGCGGCTTCCGCTACGTCGGCGAGGGCCTGCTCGCGGTGTGGTACGGCGAGCGCGCGCTGGCCTTCCTCGAGGAGAACGGCCGCCAGGTCGCGTTGTGGACCGGGCTCACCGTGCTCGCGCTCGGCGGCGCCTACTTCTGGTGGCGCTCCCGTCGTCCCGTCGCGGCCGTGCCGGTGCCGCCGGCGTAGCGGGCGGTCCCCGCGGGGCCTGCGGCGCGGACCAGCCCGTGACGAGCTACGGCACCTCGTAGACGCGCTCGCAGGCTGCGATCTCGGCGTCGATGTGCGCCGGCGGCCAGCCCAGCTCGAACGCCATCAACGCCGCGGCGCGTTCCAGCGCCGGGCGTCCCGGGTGCCCGTTCGCACCCGCCTCGGTGCGACGGAGGATCGCGTCGGCGAGCGTCACGGCCATCTCCTCGCGCATCGCATAGATCACTTCCGCGCCGAGCGTCGGACAGGTGGCCGAGAGCGGCTCGCCGAGCGGGCCGTTGGCGATCAGTTCCCGCACGGCGCCGTGCTCGCTGCCGTAGAGACGCGCGAGGCGCTCGCCCGTGTCGGGGGCGAGGCCAGGCGAGGACCGTCGCGCCACGGCGAGGAAGCCGGCGAGGTCGCCGATGTCGGCGCCAGCGAGCGGCGTCGTGGCCGTCGCGCACGGCGGCGCCGGCTGGCCGAGGGCGGCGAACACCCGATCGACCGCGAGCTGTGCCGTATGGCGGGCGGTGGTGTAGCGCGTGCCGACGACGCTCAGGAGGCCGGCGTGGCCGTCCTCGGCATGATCGCGAATGACGCTCGTCTTGAGCAGCTTCACCTCGCCGTCGACGACCGCGGCCGTCGGCAGCAGGCCGCGGTGCACGAGGCGGATGTCATGGCGGCCGAGGCCGGCGCGCGGGAAAGCCGTGTTGAAGTCGCGCAGGAACGTGTCGACGTCCACGGCGGTCACGATCGGCGCGTCGGTAGGGCCTTCGCACGGTTCGTGGCCCGTCCCGGCGATAGTCACTCCGCGCCACGGCGCGGCGAAGAACAGCCGGCCACGCGCCATGCCGCCCACGGCGGCGTCGAGACCGAGCGACCGCGTCACCAGGTTGAGTCCGAGCGACAGACCGGGGACCAGGCGGGGCAGTGTCGCGCCGAGCAACTGCGCGGCGACACGATCGCCCTGCGGACCGGTGGCGTTGACGACCAGGCGCGCCCTGAGCTCGAGCGGGCGCTCCAGTGCCAGCTCCGCCGGCGCGGCGCCTGGCTGCGGGGCGACGTCGGCGGCCCGGACACCGCTGACGCGCCTGCCGTCGACGAGGGCGGCGTCGGCACGCAGGTAGGTGACGATCACCGCGCCCTTCGCCGCCGCGGCTTTGACGAAGGCCAGGGTGACCCGTTCGCCGTGCAGCATCTGGCCGTCCTGCCAGGCGACGCCGCCGGTGACGCGAGCCGGATCGGAGAGCGGATCGCGGGCCAGGTAGGCGTCGCGGCCGAGGATGCGGGTGGCGTCGAGGTGCAGCGCCGCGTCGACCCCCTCGTTGCGATCGCCGGCCAGCAGGTCGTAAGCGCGAAAATAGGCCGCGTAGGCGAGCCGGTTGCGGGTGAGGGTACCGAGCGCCGGCGACAGGAACGTCAGCCGCTGGACCAGGTGCGGCGCGATCCGCAGCAGGGCGCGTCGCTCGCGGACGTACTCGCGCAGCTCGTCCAGGCGCAGGCTTTGCAGGCTGCGGACGCCGCCGTGCAGCGTCTTGGCGTTGTTGAACGACGTGCCGCCGCCGATGTCGCCGCGATCGATCAGCGCCACCCGCAGGCCGCGCAACGTGGCGTCCCAGGCAATCGCGGCGCCGTAGATGCCGGCCCCGATCACGACGAGATCGAACGGCTCGCGCAGCCGATCCAGGTCCCGCTTCACGCGGCGTACCCTAACATAGAGGGAATGGCTGACTTTTCCACTGCCGGGCACGATCCCTCCCGCGTCCGCACGGTCGGGGCGCCGCTGGCCAAGGCCCGGGCGGTGGCGATCCTGCTCCACGGCCGCGGCGGCTCGGCCGACGACATCGCCAGCCTGGCCGACATGCTCGCCGTCGACCGCCTGACGTTCCTGATCCCCGAGGCGACCGGGCACACCTGGTATCCACAGCGCTTCATCGCGCCGCTGGCCGACAACGAGCCGTGGCTGGGCTCGGCACTCGGCGTCGTCGGGGCGCTGGCAGCGCAGGCGGCCGCGGCTGGGGTCCCGACCTCGCGCCTGGCCGTGGCCGGCTTCTCGCAGGGCGCCTGCCTGGCCCTCGAGTTCGTGGCCCGCACGCCAGCCCGCTACGGCGCCGCCCTGGCCTTCTCCGGCGGCCTCATCGGTCCGCCGGACCAGCTTCGGCCACCCGCCCCGGCCGGCGCGAGCCTGGCCGGCACGCCGGTCTTCCTCGGCTGCGGTGACCAGGATGGGCACATCCCACTGGCCAGCGTGGAGGCCAGCGCAGGGACCTTGCGAGGCCTGGGCGGCGCCGTCGATGTTCGGATCTACCCGGGGATGGGGCACACCATCAACCAGGACGAGATCGCCGCAGCCAAGGCCCTCCTGGCCGGGCTGGTATAATCCGGCCCGCTCCGTTGTCCCCGCCGGTCTGCATGCCGCCCGATCTCTCCGTCGTCATTCCCATCTACAACGAGTCGCCGAACATTCGCCAGCTCCATGCCGAGCTGACGACGACACTCGAGGCGTGGGGGCGACCCTACGAAATCATCGCCGTCGACGACGGCAGCCGTGACGACAGCTTTCAGCTGCTGGCCGAATTGCGGGCTGCCGATCCGCGGCTGCGGGTGGTCCGCTTCCGGCGCAATTTCGGCCAGACGGCGGCCTTCGCGGCCGGCTTCGCCCACGCGCGCGGGGCGATCATCGTGACCTCGGACGGCGACCTGCAGAACGACCCGCGCGACATCCCGGCGATGGTCGCCGAGCTCGAGCGCGGTGCCGACATCGTCTGCGGCTGGCGGCGCGACCGCAAGGACACCTGGCTGACGCGGCGGCTGCCCTCAATGCTCGCCAACCGGCTGATCTCGGCGGCGACGGGCGTCAAGCTGCACGACTACGGCTGCTCGCTGAAGGCGTTCCGCGCCGAGGTCGTCAAGCCGCTGCGCCTCTACGGCGAGATGCACCGCTTCATCCCGGCGATCGCCAGCGAGATCGGTGTCCGCATCACCGAGCAGGAAGTGAACCACCGGGCGCGGGTGCACGGCACGTCGAAGTACGGCCTGTCGCGCACGATCCGGGTGGTGCTCGATCTGCTGACGGTGAAGTACCTGCTCGACTACTCGAAGCGGCCGCTGCAGATCTTCGGCCTGGTCGGCCTGATGTTCGGCGGGCTGGGCAGCCTGATGCTGCTGTGGCTGGTGGCCGTGAAGTTCATCGGCCACCAGGGCATCGGCGACCGGCCGCTGCTGCTGTTCGGGATCCTGCTGGTCTTCACCGGCGTCCAACTGGTCACGATCGGCCTGCTCGCCGAGATGCAGGCGCGCACGTATCACGAGTCGCAGAACAAGGCGACCTACGTGATCAGAGACGTGCTCGAATAGGCCTGCAGCACGTCCTGTCAACTCCCAACCTCCAACTTCCAACCGCCAACTGCGAACCTCCAACCGCCAACGCCCAAACGGGCCTCGCAGCGCGACCAGCAAGCCGTCGTGAAAGTTGGGAATTGGGAATTGGGAGTTGGGCGTTCGATGAGAGTCGGGCGTTCGATGAGCTACTTCGTGAAGCGCTGCAGCGTCCGCCGGCCATCGATCGTCGTCGTGCCGAGGAAGTCGCTGTCGCACAGGCGCCAGCGATTGTCGACGTAGATGGCGTTCAGCTGATCGGTCCCGGTGGACACCCAAACGCTGTTGCTCGACCGTTCGATCGATTCCCAGCGCACCGGCACGTAGACGCAGGCGTCGCCCACGCGGCCCCGGTCGCGGCAGACACCGCCGAACGCGATCTCGGCTGGCGGATTGGGATCGACGCTGAAGGACACGATCCGGAACTTGACCTGGTTGTCACGCACCTGGCCGAGCTCGTCGGACTTGCCGCGGCACGTGTCGGTGAAGCCGCGGACGATCTGCTCCGGGCTGAGGCGCTGCTGCGAGAAGTCGACCAGGAACTCGACCGCCAGGTCGCGCACTTCCTTGGCCGAGGC
>JBDSLU010000047.1:0-11699 GCA_039916225.1 Vicinamibacteraceae bacterium | reverse complement strand
GCTGACCGGCATCTCGAGCTTCACCCAGATGCTGCTCGAGGGCGCCGATCCGGACGACTCGCGCACCAAGCTGCTCGAGAAGATCGAGCGCCAGACCTTCCGCGCCGCCAAGATCGTCAACGGCTTGCTGAACCTGGCCCGGCCGCCCCAGACCGACGTCGGTCCGATCGATCTGCACGTGGTGATCGCCGACGTGCTCTCGCTGCTCGAGCACCAGTTCCGCAACGCCAACGTCCAGGTGCGCCGTGACTTCGCGACTGAGGCGCTGATCGTCCCCTCGGTCGAGCACAAGCTGCAGCAGGTCTTCCTGAACCTCTTCATCAACGCGCGGGACGCCATGCCCAAGGGCGGCTGGCTGTCGATCACGACTCGGGTCGACGGCGGCCAGGCGGTCATCGACGTCTCCGACACCGGGGCCGGGATCCAGCCGGATCACCTGTCGCGGATCTACGACCCCTTCTTCACCACCAAACCGATCGGACAGGGCACCGGGCTGGGCCTGTCGATCACCTACGGCATCGTTCGCGAGAACGGCGGCGTCATCACCTGCGAAAGCGCGGAGGGCAAGGGCACCGTCTTCAAGCTGCTCTTCCCGCTGGCGCAGGACGCCGCCGCGATGCGGGCGATGGGCCGCGACGCGGCCGACACCGGCCATCTCAAACAGGCGGGCTCATGACACGTCACGGCTCGATTCTCGTCATCGACGACGAAGAAATCATGCGCGAGATCCTGGAGACGCTCCTCGTCCGCGAGGGCTACCAGGTCCGGCTCGCGACCAACGGCACGCAGGGCATCGAGCTGGCGCGCTCGATGCCGTTCGACGCCGCCATCGTCGACGTGATGATGCCGGGCATCGACGGGATCGCCACGCTGGAGGAGCTGAAGACCATTGACGAGGATCTGCCGATCGTCATGGTCACCGCCTTCGCCTCGATCGAGACGGCCATCGCCGCGATGAAGCGCGGCGCCCTCGACTACATCACCAAGCCCTTCAAGAACGACGAAGTGCTGGTGGTGCTGCGCAACGCCCTCGAGCGGCGGCAGCTGGTCACCGAGAACCGCGCCCTGCGACAGAACCTGCAGACGCGCTACCACAAGTTCGCCAACATCATCGGCCGCAGTCCGCGCATGCGGCAGGTCTTCGACCTGATCATCCAGGCGGCGCCGAGCCGATCGACGGTGCTGGTCAACGGCGAGAGCGGCACCGGCAAGGAGCTGGTCGCCCGCGCCCTGCACACCAACTCGCCGCGCGTCGACAAGCACTTCGTCAGCGTCAACTCCGGCAACCTGCCGCCGGATCTCCTCGAATCGAACCTCTTCGGCCACGTGAAGGGCGCCTTCACCGGCGCGGTCTATCCCAAGAAGGGCCTGTTCGAGGTCGCCGACAAGGGCAGCATCTTCTTCGACGAGATCGGCAACGTGCCGCTCGAGACGCAGTCGAAGCTGCTGCGGGTCATCCAGGAGCGCGAGTTCATGCGCCTGGGCGGGGTCGAGAACATCAAGGTGGACGTGCGCATCATCGCCGCCACCAACGTCGACCTGCGCCGGATGATGGAAGAGGGCCGCTTCCGCGAGGACCTCTACTACCGCCTGCACGTCATCACCATCCAGCTGCCGTCGCTGCGCGAACGCAAAGAGGACACGCCGCTCCTGGCCCAGCACTTCCTCGAGAAGTACGGCGAGGAGAACGGCAAGGTCGGGATGGAGTTGACGCCGGACGCGCTCGACCTGCTGATGGAGTACGACTGGCCGGGCAACGTCCGCGAGCTCGAGAACGTCATCGAGCGCGCCGTCGTGCTGTGCCCCGGCACGCGCATCGACACCGAGCTGATCCCCGAACACGTCCGCACCTCGCGGCCGTTCCAGATCCCGACCTTCGTGGTGCCGCCCGAGGGCATCTCGTTCAAGGAAGTCACCAGCGACTTCGAGAAGCGCCTGATCGAGTCGACGCTGGAGGCCGCCGGCGGCGTCCAGAAGCGGGCCGCCGAACTGCTCCACATCAAGCCGACGACGCTGAACGAAATGATCAAGCGCTACGACATCCGGCCGCGCCGCAAGAAGGCCAGCGCCGGAGCCGGGCGCGACGCCGACGCCGCGCTGCCGGAAGACGAGCCCGAAGTCGAGCCCGCGCGCGGGTAGCGCTAAAATCGGGCCGGTCGACGCCGCGCCCCCCGCGCCGGCGCGCCGAGGAGCCCGCTGATGGAAGTCGTGTCGCCGTGGACGGCTATGGCGTTCGCGTGGATGCCGATGTTTCTCGTCTACGCCCTGTTCTACCTGGTCTTCTGCGTACCGCCGCTGTTGCTCCTCCGCGGGCGGACGCTCGACGACATGACCCGGGCGGTCTGGGCATTGGCCATCATCTCGGTCCCGATCATGGGCGCCGTGGCGTTCGTGATCCTCCAGCCTGGCCAGAGTCATGGTGAAGGCTGACTCCCCGTCGATCGGCCTGTGCCAGAATGAGCGCCGTCTTGAGCCTCGGCCTCGTCCTCCGGCGTCGACAGCATGAGTGAGGTCCCGCAACCGGCGGGCCGCCCGGCCGTCCCGATGCTGCGTGCGGTGTTCTCCGCCGCCCTGATCGCCGCGTCTGCCACCTCGCTCGTCGTGGCGATCGAGATGATCACCCGGCGGCTGATGCGGTGGCGGCCGATGCCGTGGCTGCCCGAGTCGCCGGTCGCGCTGGCCGCTCTGCCGCTGATCGCGCTGGCGGTGCTGCTCGGTGCGCACGCCCTGTCGCGGACCGGGACGCGCGGCCGGGGCCGCGTCGTCACCGCGTCGGCGTTCGCCGCCCTCTTCGCCTCCGGCGTGGCCGTGCAGTGGCAGATGAACGCCCGCCTGCAGAGCGACGCGTTCTACTACTTCGCCTACCTGCGATCGATCGCCTTCGATGGCGACGTCGACTTCACCAACGACTACCCGCTGCTCGGCCTGAGCGACAAGGCCTACCTGTGGCAGCCGCCCACGGCCACCGGCTACGCCCATTCGGCGTGGACGATCGGGCCGGCCATCGTCTGGGCGCCCTTCTTCGGCGGCGCCCATCTGGCCGCGGGACGCCAGGCGAGCCTCGGCCTGCCCGTCGCCACCGACGGGACGTCGTATCCCTATCGCCAGGCGGTGTGCATCGCCGGCCTGTTCTACGCGCTGCTCGGGACGTGGTTCTCGATGCGGGCGGCGCGCCAGTTCTTCCCAGAGGCGATCGCGACGACCGGCGCCGTCCTCGTCGTCGGCGGGTCGTTCATCCTCTGGTACGCGCTCGCCGAACCGACGATGACGCACGCGCCCACCATGGCGGTCGTCGCCGCCTTCGTCTGGTATTGGACGGCGACGCAGGGAGCCCGGGATGAAGGTTCCGCTGCATTCGACGGCCGATGCATCCCGTCTGGCGGCGTTGCTCCTCCCTCGAATATTCCCGATATTCTCGGTCGTCCCGCCTTGCCAGCCGAGCGCCTCGGCCGTCTCGGTGCAACGCGGAACTTCCATCCCGGACTCCCGGGCCGGCGCACGTTGGTCCACTGGATCGGTCTCGGCGCGCTGGCCGGCTTCGCCGGCCTGGTCCGCTGGCAGAGCGTCCTCTTCGCGCTGCTGCCGGCGATCGAGGCGCTCACCGCCTTGTGGCGGGCCAGCCGCGCGCGCGATGTGGCCACGGTCCGCTCGACGCTGATCGGCGGGGTCGCCTTCACCGTCGCCGCGATCGTTGCCTTCACTCCGCAGATGCTGGCCTGGAAGGCGATCTACGGGCACTATCTCGCCGTCTCGCCGGTCGGGCCGCAGCTCTTCTGGGCCCATCCGCATCTGGTCGACGTGCTGTTCGCGTCGCAGAACGGCCTCTTCGCGACGTCGCCGATCCTCTACGTCGCGGCCATCGGCCTGGTCCTGTTCGCGCGCCGACGGCCGGCGGTGGGGGTGCCGGCCCTGGTCGTGGTCGCCGCGATGATCTATTTCAACGCCTCGATCCAGGACTGGTGGGGCAGTGCCGGCTACGGTGGCCGGCGGTTCGACGGCACCCTGCCGCTGTTCGTGCTCGGCGCCGCCGCGGCGCTCGAGGCGACGAGCGCACTGCTGGTGCGGCGTCCGCGCCTCGTGGCGGCCGTCGTGCTGATGGCCGTGGCGGTCTGGAACGTGACGTTCGCGGCCGCCGCGCGGGGTGGTCAGGTGGCGGTCGGCCGGTCGATCGACTTCGGCCAGGCCGGCGCATCCCAGGCACGCCTGCTGCACGGCTGGATCGGCCACCCGTTCTCCTACCCGGCCAACCTGTGGTTTGCCGCGACACACGGCGTGTCGCCGGCCCACTACGATTTACCGCTGACGTCGTTCATGGGCGAGGCGATCCGCCCGTTCGGCCGCATCGACGTCGGAGGAGCCGACCGTGGGTTCCTGCTGGCCGGCTGGTTCACGCCAGAGCGCGAAGGCGGGCTGTCGTTTCGCTGGGCGACGCAGCAGGCGGCGCTGACGCTCCCGTTGTCCTTCGCCTCGGATCTCGATCTGCAGATCCGCCTGCGCGCGTTTCCCATGCCGGGCGACGCTCAGACGGTGACGGTGGACACCGGCGCCGGACGCTTCGGACCGCTGCCGGTCGGCATCGACTGGCAGACGACGGTCATCGCCATCCCGCGCGCGGCGTGGCGGGACGGGCCGAACCAGATCGTCCTGACCTTCTCGCGGGTCGGTCGTCCTGGTGGCGGCGACACGCGAGACCTGTCGGCGGCGGTCGATTTCGTCCGCGTCAAGATTCACGATTGATGACGCCATGATCGCGATCCTGTCGGTCCTGGCTGCCCTGGTCTTGTGCTACCTCCTCGCGCGGGAGCGCTTTGGCCGAGCCACGTCGGCGCTCGCCGCCCTCGGCGTGTTCGCCGGATCGTCGGTGGCGTGGTACCTGGATGGGGCGGCGGAGCAGAGCGGCCCGGTGCGGCTCCTCCTGGGTTCCGCCGCGGCCTACGGGTGGGTGCGTGCCTCGCGAGGTCTTTCCGGGTCGGCCGTCTGGTGGCGCGCCGGCGCAGGTGTGGCGGTCGGCATCGCCGCGACGCTGCCGTGGCTGGCCGGGACCGTCGCCGGGATCTTCTCGTTCGATGGCACCCTCGGCGCCGGGAATTTCAGCCTGACCGACGTGCTGTGGTCGTCACGGGGCGGTCTCCTGGCCAGTTCGCCGGCGATCTATTTCGGGGTCATCGGCCTCGTCGTGTTGTGGCGCTCCGATCGCGTGCTTTCCACCGTCGGCCTGTCGCTCGTGGGATTGACGGCGTTCATCGTCGCCGCGCACGCCCGCTGGTGGCTCTGGGCCTGGCCCTCGGCGCCGGCGTTCCTGGCGCTCGCGCCCTATTTCGTCTGCGGGCTGGCGGCGCTGGTCGAGGCCTCGGCGCGGGTCGTCGCCCGCCGGCCCCTGCTGGCGACCGGGGCGCTGGCCAGCATCCTCGTGCTGTGGAACGTCACCGCGGTGAAGGTGGCGCAGGACGGGAACGTGCATCTCGGCGAGCCGGTCTCGTTCGCTGATCTCGGGGCCGCGCAAGCCCTGGCGCTGCACGGATGGATCGGGCACCCACCGTCGGCCCCAGCCAGCCTGCTCTACGCCGCGGCGAACGGGGTGCGTCCCGGCGCCTATGACCTGCTCGGCCCGGATCGCCTGCTCGCCGGCGGCGCCGCCAGCGGGCGCCTCGACATCGGCACCGGCGACGGGCCGTTCGTCGGGGCCGGCTGGCACGTGGCGGAGCAGGACGGCGGCACCTCGTTCCGGTGGGCGATGCGATCCGCGTTCGTTGACGTGCCGCTGGACCACCCCGCAAACCTCGTCGTCGAGGTCCCGGCCCGCCCCTATCAGCCGCCCAAGGCGCCGCCGCAGCAACTGACGCTGGTCGTGAACGGCGTGGCCCAGCCGGCCGTCACGCTGGCCCCGGGCTGGCACCCGGCGACCGTGCCGGTGCCGGCTGCAGCCTGGCGCAGCGGCGTGAACCACCTCGAACTGCGCTTCGCCTACGATGCCCGTCCCTCCGACGCGGGCATCCCGGACGGCCGATCCCTGGCCGCCTCGATCGACGCGATCGTCGTCCGCGTCGCGCCGTAGTGTGCGGCGCCGTGTAGCCCTCCCAGGCCGTCCCAGGCCCGTCCCTGTCTTTTGGCCCCGACCGTCACCTGTTCGGAACCTTGGGGCCGCTTCGTTCATCCAAGTAATAGAGCTTTCGCGTAGGAGGAGGCATGCAGATATCCGTCACCGAACTGGTGTCGGTCCTCGTGATCTACACGGCGATGACCGGCAGTGGGATCTATTGGCTGTGGCACCGGGCGTTGACCCAGAAGGCCCGCGCCACCTGGGCGGCCGCGCTGCTGGTGATGCCGGTCCCGGCGATCATCGTGCTGGGCGTCGTCCGGCCCGGCTGGCCGCAGCGCTGATCGCCTGACGCCGGGCGCACGGTCAGCACAGCGGCAGCAGGTCGGAACGCCGTGCCCAGCGCGTCGCTCGTCATCTCGACCAGCCCGTCGTGCGCCACCGCGGTCTCGCGCACCATCGACAGCCCCAGGCCGCTGCCCTGGCCGGGCGCCTTGGTGGTGAAGAACGGCTCGAACACCTGCGCCTGCAGGTGCCGCGGGATCCCCGTGCCCGTATCCGACACCTCCACCACCGCGTAGGTCACCGGCACGCGTCCGCGCCTCCCATCCCCTCGCGCCACCCAGCGGATCGCCGACCGGGCCGTGATGTGCAGCGTGCCTCCGTCGGGCATGGCGTCGCGCGCGTTCAGGCACAGGTTCACGATGGCCTGTTCGATTTGTCCGGCATCGACGCGGACCGGCAGGGGGTGCGCCGGGCAGCACACCGAGAGTTCGATGAAGGGCCGAAGCGCCGGCTCGGTCAGTCGGGCGCTCGCGCGCACAATGCCGACGAGATCAGCCTGTTGCTGCGTTCCGTCGTCGGGACGGCCGAATGACGCCACGCGCCGGGTCAGATCCGCCGCGCGGCGCAAGGCGTCGGACGCGGCCTGTGCCTGATCCTTGACGAGCCCGGCCTGATCGGGCGTCTCGACCATCAGGTCGAGGGAGGCTACGGCGATGAGCAACGCGTTGTTCAGATCGTGGACCAGGCCCGTCGCCAGCCTGCCGGCGAGCGCCAGTTTCTGGGCGTGCCGCAGCTGCGCGTCGACCAGCGGGTCGACGGAGCGTGTCGGCCGATCGGCGCCGGCGGGGCCGCCCATCAGCGACCGCGCCACGGCGGCCAACCGGTCGAGCCACGACGCAAAGAAGGGGCGGTTTTCGAGAAGCGGGCACGGGACGGCCGTCATCGCGGCACTTCGAGGAGCAGCGACTCGAGCGCGCGCCGCACCGCGGCCAGCTCCGTGCTGCTCAAGGACGTCCGACTGCGCTCGAGGGCGAGGGCCGCTTGGCGCACGGCCTCCCGGTAGCGGCCGGCGTGCGGGCTGGGTTCGGTGCTCGAGGCGACGGCGGAGCCGGCGGCGCCTGGTCCCAGCGAAAGCGCGTCGAGCTCGGCACAGACGGTTCGCAACGCGTCCGTCAGGCGGGAAATGTCGTCGGTGTTCACGTCACGGATGATGCCGTGGCGTGGGGGTCAGGGCGCAATGCGCCAATGCCTGAGGGCCGGCCAAGCCGGCGCCCGAGGGCTACTCGTGGACGATTCCGTGACGGAGCGCGAAACGGACCAGGCCGGGCACGTCGAAAATCTTGAGCCGCTCCATCACCTGGCGGCGATGGGTCTCCACCGTCTTCACGCTCAACTTCAGCGCAAAGGCGATCTCTTTGATCGACCGCCCTTCGGCCACGAGCTGCAGGATCTCGCGCTGTCTCGCGCTGAGCGCGTCGACGGGCGTTCTGCCGGGCGCATCGGCCGCGGCCATCCCGGCCAGGAAGCCGGTCACGACGACGCGGGACACGGCGCTGCTGATATAGATTTCCCCGCGGAGCACCGCCCGCAGCGCCAGCGGCAGCTCGGCGACGGCGGCGTCCTTCAGCAGGTAGCCGGCGGCGCCGGCCCGAAGCGCCTGCAGCACGTAAGCGTCAGTGCCATGCATCG
This sequence comes from Vicinamibacteraceae bacterium, assembly GCA_039916225.1. GTDB lineage: Bacteria > Acidobacteriota > Vicinamibacteria > Vicinamibacterales > Vicinamibacteraceae > JBDSLU01. The sequence goes on along the minus strand of JBDSLU010000047.1, from coordinate 3,688 downwards.
AGAGGACGATCGTGCGCGTCCCTGGATGGTCGCGCGAGACGAGCGCCGCCGCTTCGAGCCCGTTGAGCCCCGGCATGGCGATGTCCATCAGCACGACGGCCGGATGGTGCGCGGCGATGGCCTCGAGCGCTGCCCTTCCGTCGCTGGCCTCGAGCACGGTCGAGACTTCCGGCAGGCCCTCGAGCAGCGCGCGCAGCCCCGCTCGCACCAGCGTGTGATCGTCGGCGAGCAGCACGGTGTGGCTCATGACGCCACCGCCGGTTCGTGGCCCGACCCGGCCGGCGCCGCGGCCGCCAGCGGAATGCGCAGGCACACGGTCGTGCCCCGTCCGGGCGCCGAGTCGACCTCCAGGCTGCCGCCGGCGAACTCGGCGCGCTCGCGCATGCTGACGAGCCCGAGATGCTGGCCGGGCGTGGCGCACGTGGCCTGTCCGGGGTCGAAGCCGCGGCCGTCGTCGATGACCCAGACGGCGAGCTCGCCGCCGTCGCGGCGCGCCGCCAGCGACAGCCGGCTCGCCGCTGCGTGACGCAGGACATTGGCGAGCGCCTCCTGGACGACGCGGTAGGCGGCCAGCTCGATCGACGGCGGCAGGCGGGGCAGCCGCTCCGGCACGTCGACCGTCACGACGAACGCCGCCCGATCGACATGAGCGTCGACCAGCGCGTGCAGCGCCGGGCCGAGGCCCACTTCGTCGAGCAGCGGCGGCCGCAGACCGCGGGCGAAGGCGCGAACGTCGTGCAGCAGTTCCTCGGAGATGGTGACGCAGTCGTCGATGGCGGCGGTGCGCTGATCGGGCCGGAGCCGGAACAGCTGCAGCTTCATCCGCAGCGCCGTCAGCCGCTGGCCGAAGTCGTCGTGCAGGTCGCGCGCCAGTCGCCGGCGTTCATCTTCCTCGGCTTCGCGCACACGCCCGGCCAGTGCCTGCACGGCCCGCGCCTCCGCACGGACTCGCTCGAGGAGCGCGTCGCTGTGCTCGATACTGGCTTCGAGGTGCCGCGTCACGTGGGTGATGGTGGCGACGATCCCCGCCGTCAGGGACGTCAGGAAGAACCAGAGACGGAGGTACTGGCTCGACCACGCGATATCGAATAGCGGCGGCGCTCCGACCATAGCCAGCACCCAGGGGATCAACCAGGTCGCGCTCGTCAGGCCGAGCGTCCACCAGCCCCAGCGCGCGCCACCCATCAGGGCCGCGAAACTGGCGGCGAGCGGGATCAGCGTGCCATGGAAAGGGATCTGTCGCCCGTAGACCATCACGAACGCGTTGGTCCACACGAGGGCGCTGACGATGACGCCGACCCGCGCGCGTGGCGACAGCCGGTGCGACAGCGTCGTCGCCGTCGCGGTCAGCGTGACCGCGATCAGCGCGACTTGGTCCCAGTCGCCGCGGACCGCCCTCGCGACGAGGGCCAGCACCAACGCCGGCAGCGCGGCCAGCGCGAAGCGACGCGTGACGCCATCGATGACGTCACGCCGCCACGTGCGGACGCCGGGTGGCGTCGAATCGTGTGCAGCCGCGTCGGGCGCGAGCCCGTCGGGGGTCATGGAAGTCCGGCGAACGCGGGTAGGGTAGCACGGCCGCCGCCGGCCTGTGCGCCGGGCAGATCAGGCCTTGAGCGCCGCCATCAGCCCTTCGTACTTCTGCATGATGACGTCCCAGCGATAGTTCGTCTTCACGTACTGCCGGCCGTTGCGGCCCATCTGCGCCCGCAGCCGATCGTCGGCGAGCAGCATCTTCAGCGACTCGACGAACTCGTCGGCGGACGAGTAGTAGAGGCCGGCCTGGCTCTTCCGGCAGTGGTCGACGAGGACGTCGCTGCGGCCGTTGACCAGGATCGGCGTGCCGACGGCCATTGCCTCGAGCGCGAGCAGCGACAGGCTCTCGTGCGGGGAGGGCACGACCACGACGGTGGCGGCTTCGAGCGCCTCGGCCCGCTCGGCCTCGGACAGCATGCCGGCGAAGCGCACCGACGGATCCTCGGGCAGCGGCATCAGCTTGGCGCCCATCAGGACGAGCGTCGCGTCGCCGCCAACGCGCTGATAGGCGTGGAAGTACTGCAGCAGCTCCTCGCAGCCTTTGCCCGGATCGATGCGGCCACCGTAGAGCGCGACCGGCCCGTGCAGCCGATGGCGGCGGCGGAACGCTTCGCCGCGCCCGTGCATCCGGCGGCGGTTGCCGTAGCCCTTGTCGGGCGAGTTCTCGTCGTCGTTGGCGGCGGCTTCGGCGGCCTCCGGCGTGCCGGCGTGCGGCCGGTTCTGCGGCAGGTCGACGCCGCAGCCGACGGTGGCCTCCGTCGTGGCGCGGATGTCGAACGTCGCGTTCAGGAAACGCCGCTCGACGTCGGTGTTGTAGGCAATGGCCTTGGCTTTACGGAACAGGTCGCGATAGATCCGCAGCTTGATCGCCGGCTCGTCGTGCGCCGTCGGCACCAGGACACTCCGCGACGGATCGATCTGCAGGCCCATGGCGGTGGGCGCGTACAGGTAGGTGAAGAAGATCAGGATGTCGTAGCTGCGATGCGTGCGCTGCAGGTGCTCGAGCAGTCCGGGCGCCACCGGGCCCTGCCGCCGCAGCCAGTCCTGCTCATCGGCGTCGGTGTGCGGGTAGTTGAAGATCCAGTCCGAGTAGCGGTTGAACTCCTCGATCTCCCGCGTCTCGCTGGTGCAGAAGCGCCGCACCGCGACGCCGCGGACTCGATCGACACCTTCCGGATATTCGTTCTTCCAGGTGATGTAGTCGCGGGCGCAGGTGGTGAGCACCTCGACCTGGTGGCGCTGCACGAGGCGCTCGGCGATCAGGCGAGCGTGGTACTCCGAGCCGCCGAGGATGTCGGTGCCATAGCGCTGGACGATGAGCGCGATCTTCACGCGTGGACTCCGCGACTCGCCGAGGCGATCGGCGTGGGCTGGGGCATCAGGCGAACTCCGCAATCAGGGTGTCCAGTTCGCGCGCCGTGCGATGGTCGCCGAAGTCGGCGAGTCGCTCGCGCTGGCCGGTGACGATCCGGCGCCGGACGTCCTGATCGTAGGCGAGGACGCCGAGCCATTCGGCGGCGAACTCGAGGTCCTTGGGGTTGAAGACGACGCCGGCGCCGCCCATCGTCTCGGGGACGGCGGCCTCGCCGTAGGCCAGCACCGGCACGTCGGCGGCCATCGATTCGAGCAGCGGCACGCAGAAGCCTTCGTGCTCGCTGAGCGAGATGTAGACGTCGGCGTGGCGGTAGAACGCCGCGAGGTCGGCGTCCGGCACCGGGCCGGTGAAGAAGAACCGATCGTGCGGCATGTCGTATTCGCGCATCAGCGCCAGGATGGCCTTGTAGTAGCCCGGCACGGCGTCGGTCCTGCCGACGAAGATGAAGCGGTAATAGGCGTCGACATAGCGCTTGTAGTGCTCGGCCAGCCGGATGTGGTCTTCGATGCGCTTGTTGGGGGCGATGCGGCCGACGAAGAGGAAGTTTACCAAGCCGTCGTCGAGGAAGCGCGACAGGGCCGGCCGCGCCGGCGCGGTGGTGATGCGATCGAGGTCGACGGCGATCGGCATCACGCCGGTCGGAGCGAAGCCCATGGCCTCCAGCTCGCGGCGGTTGAAATCCGAGTCGCCGAGGGCCAGGTCGACGTGCCCGACCAGCGTAGCCAGCTCCCGCCGGCCGAACGAGGCCAGCCGGAACATGTTGGCGTCGTAGCCGGC
>JBDSLU010000046.1:0-3205 GCA_039916225.1 Vicinamibacteraceae bacterium | reverse complement strand
GCGCGTCACCGCCTCGCGGTGGTGAGCGCCTGGATCGCGGCGAGGACCTCGGCCGCATGCTCGGCCGGCTTGACGCTGTCCCACCGCTGCGCGACCGTCCCATCCGGTCCAATGAGATAGGTGATGCGGGCGACGCCCATGTACTTGCGGCCGTACAGGCTCTTCTGCTGCCAGGCGCCGTACTGGTCGGCGACGGCATGATCCTCGTCGGCGAGCAGCGGAAACGTCAGGTCGTACTTCCTGGCGAACTTGGCCTTGCTGGCGCTGTCCAGGACGCTCATCCCGAGCACGGTGGCCTTCGACGTATCGAACGTCGGCAGCGCCTCCTGGAAGGTGCACGCTTCCTTGGTGCAGCCCGAGGTGTTGTCCTTGGGATAGAAAAAGAGCACCACCGGACGGCCGGCGTAGTCGGCCAGCGAGCGGAGGGTGCCCTGCTGATCGGGAAGCGAGAAGGCAGGGGCTTTCTGGCCGGGTTCGATGACGGGCATGGCCCGGTAGTATAGGGCCCGATGACGATGATCGCCGACGTCGGGCCCGCGTCGATCGTGCGTGGCGACGCCGAGCCTGGCGCCCGGCTCACCGGTCGCTTCGATCTCCTGCACGACTTCGGCTCGCCGGCCCTCGGCACGGCGCGGCGCGTGTCGATCTACCTGCCGCCGGGCTACGACGGCTCGTCGACGCGGTATCCCGTGCTCTACCTCCAGGACGGCCAGAATCTCTTCGATCCCGGGCGCGCCTTCGTGCCGGGCCACGACTGGGGCCTCGATGAGGCCGCCGAAGGCCTCATCCAGGCCGGAGAGATCGCGCCACTGATCCTGGTCGGCATCGATCACGGCGGCGTCGATCGCCTCGACGAATACACGCCGAGCTGCGACCCGCGGACGCGGGCCGGCGGCCGGCTCAGCGCCTACCGCCATTTTCTCGTCGACGAGCTGAAGCCGTGGATCGACGCGCGCTACCGCACCCGCGCCGACGCCGCATCGACCGGCCTCTGCGGCTCGTCGCTAGGCGGCCTGGCGGCGCTCGAGATCGGACTGTCGCGGCCCGACGTCTTCGGCCGGCTGGCGGCGCTGTCGCCGTCGCTGTGGTGGGATCGGCGCTGTGTCCTGGGACGGGCCCGCGCCCTCGACGGCCGGCTCGAGGTCGCCATCTGGCTCGATGCCGGCACGCACGAAGGCCCGGGTGTGGTCCATCACGTACGGATGCTGAAGAACATCCTGCTGGGCCACGGCTGGCGCCTGAAGCGCGACCTGCACTACCGCGAGATCGCAGGCGGCCAGCACTCGGAGGCCGATTGGGCCCGGCGCGCGCCCGACGTGTTGCGCACGCTCTTTCCGCCGGAAGGCTGATCGCGTCTCGGGGCCGAGGCGGACTGAGGCGCAGCGTGCGGCGTCAAGGCGTCAGGGCGGCGAGAGCGGGGTGGTCGGACGGGCCTCGGGGTGCAGGGCGTAGAACGCCTCGAGCTCGCGCTGCACTTCTTCCCGGGCCTCGCGCTTCGACCGGTTCTGGGCGGCGTCCCTGGCGTGCTGCACGCCCATACCGAGCAGCTTCATCGCTCCGGCGAAGGCCAGGCTGGTCGCCGCCAGCTGCATCTTCTCGCCGTTGCTCAGGATGCCGCCGTAGCCCTTGAACTCGTCTGGCGTGACCATGTTCTGGAACTCGTGGTGCCACGTGCCGCCCTTCGGCCGGACGAAGGCGGCGACCGCGTCGGGCTCGCCCCAGTACTTCCAGATGTCGATCTCCTCGGTGACGCTGGTGCGAAAGGTCGGGGCTGGGCTCGTCAGGGCGGCGTCGCGGAGGGGCGTGCCGCCCTCGAGCCGTCGCTTGATGCGCGCGACGTCCGACACCGTGGACGCCGTGGCTGGGACCGGCGATGCCGCGGGAGCCGCGGACGCGGGCGGCGTCGCGGCCGGAGGCGCGGCCGTCTGGGCGGCCTGCCCGACGGCGGCCGTCGGAGTGGCCAGCACGACGGCGAGGAGCGCGGCGCGCAGGCGCATCGAGGTTGAGACGACGGGCCGGCGCCGCCGGCCGTTGTGCGGATCCGGCGAACGCGGCCTAGGCTAGCCCTCGAGCAGCATCTGGCCGGGGTCCTCGATCAGTTCCTTGACGCGGACGAGGAACTGGACCGCTTCGAGGCCGTCGACGATGCGGTGGTCGTAGCTGAGCGCGACGTACATCATCGGCCGGATCACGACCTGGCCCTTGATGGCCACCGGACGATCCTCGATCTTGTGCAGGCCGAGGATGCCGACCTGCGGCGGGTTGAGGATCGGAGTGCTCAGCATCGAGCCGAACACGCCGCCGTTGGTGATCGTGAACGAGCCGCCCTTGAGGTCGTCGAGGGTCAGCGTGCTGTTCTGCGCCTTGCCGGCGTAGCCACGGATCGCCTGCTCGATGCCGGCGAACGACAGGTCCTCGGCGTTGCGTAGCACCGGCACGACCAAGCCCTGCGGCGCGCCGACCGCGATGCCGATGTCGTAGTACTGCTTGAGGACCATCTCCTCGCCCTGGATCTCGGCGTTCAAGCGCGGGAAGGCCCGCAGCGCCGCCACCGAGGCCTTGACGAAGAACGACGCGATGCCGAGACCGAGGCCGTAGCGGGTCTTGAACGCCTCCTTGCGACGCTCGCGCAGGGCCATCAGCTCGGTCATGTCCACCTCGTTGAAGGTGGTGAGCATGGCGGCCGTGTGCTGTGCGGCGACGAGGTTGCGGGCGATGGTCAGGCGGCGCTTCGACATGCGCTCGCGGGTTTCGGCGCGTGTGCCGGGCGCGCGCGGCGGCGCCGGAGGCGTGACGGGCGCGGCCGGCCTGGCGGCCTTGGCCGCTGGCAGCGGCGGCGGCGCCGCCGGAGCGGCGGGAGCCTGAGCGGCCACGGTGGCCGCTGCCGGCGGCGGGGCCGGTGCCGCGGCGGGCGTTCCCTGGGGCGCCGAAGCGGGTGACGTTTCACCCCGCGAAGGCGGCTGCATCTGCTCGGCGACGTCCTTCTTGGTGATGCGGCCGGCGTCGCCGCTGCCAGCGACCGCGGACAGCGGGACGGCGTGCGCCTCGGCCATCTTGCGCGCGGTCGGCGTCGCCTTCTGCGCGTCCTTGGCCTCGCTGCCGGCGTCGGTGTCAGTGGCAGCTGGGGCGGGCGCGGCCGGGGCGGGCGCGCTCGCCGTCGCCGGCGCCTGGGGCGCCGCGGCGGACGCACCGGGCTCGATCAGCG
>JBDSLU010000045.1:0-4200 GCA_039916225.1 Vicinamibacteraceae bacterium | reverse complement strand
CGGCGTAGGTGTAGAAGCGGACGCCGATGTCCTGCAGGTCGACGACGATCGTGTCGACGCCGGCGAGCATCGCCGCGGTCGGCCGCCGGGTGTCGCCGTAGAGCGAGTAGATGGGCAGGCCGGTCTTCTCGTCGGTGCCGGATGGCACCTTCTCGTCGAGCGTGCCGCGGATGCCGTGCTCCGGGCTGAACAGCGCGACCAGCGTCAGGTTCTTGGCCGCGTGCAGGAGATCGATCGTCGAGGTGCCGTCGCGGGCGACCCCCGTGTGGTTGGTCAGCAGCGCGACTTTGGCCCCGGCCAGCCGGGCGAAGCCCTCGGTGCGCAGCACGTCGATGCCGGTCAGAACCGGCGCCCGAGGCGCGGCTTCGACGGCTCGCGCCGGGGCCGTGGCAAGGCGGACCGGCGGCTTGGGCGGCCGCGCCGCGGACGCGCCAGCGGGGGCCGTCTCCGCGGATGCCGCGGCAGCGATCGTCGCCAGTCGCGCCCGCAGCGGCGTCGCATCGCCCTTGCCTTCGGGATGGACGCGGTTGCTGAGGACCACGACGTAGGTCGACGTCGCCGGATCGATCCACACCGACGTGCCGGTGAAGCCGGTGTGGCCGAACGAGCCGATCGGGAAGAGCTCGCCGCGGTTCGACGAGAAGCTCGAATCGAGGTCCCAGCCGAGGCCGCGGACGTTGGGCTCCGCCGCCGGCGTCGACGGCGCGAGCATCCGCGCCACGGTCAGCGGCGACAGGATCCGCGTGCCGTCGAGGGTGCCCTGGCCGAGCAGCATGCGGCAGAAGCGGCCGAGGTCGTCGGCGGTGGTGAACAGGCCGGCGTGGCCGGCGACGCCGCCCATCCGGCGGGCCGTCGGATCGTGGACCACGCCGCGAAGCATCGGCGGCCCCGGCGATCCGGTCGCGCCCGGCACGCACGGTTCGCCGGCCGGGCAGCGCTCGGTCGGCGCGATCCGCGGCACCAGCGCGGCCGCCGGCCGGAACCCCGTGTCGCGCATCCCGAGCGGCGTGAAGATGTGGTCCTGGGCGTAGCGATCGAGCGGCAGGCCGCTGACGCGCTCGACGATCCGGCCGAGGAGCTCGAAGTTGATGTCGCTGTAGATCACACGCTCGTCGGGGCGCGCCACCGGCACCTCCTCGACGATGAGGGCCAGGGCGTGATCGGCGCCCGACCAGGGATCGGCGAGGTCGATGTCGGGCCGCAGGCCGGACGAGTGCGTGAGCAGGTGACGGACGGTGATGTCACGCTTGCCGTAGCGCTCGAATCCGGGCACGTAGCGCGACACCGGATCGTTCAGTCGCAGCCGGCCGTCCTCGACCAGCTGCATCACGCTGGTCGTCGTGGCGACGACCTTGGTCAGCGACGCGGCGTCGAACAGCGTGTCCGCCGTCATCGGTTCGGCGGACGGGAGCGTCGCGCGGGCGCCGATCGCCTCCCGCACCAGCACGCGATCGCCGTGGCCGACGAGGACGACCGCGCCGGGCAGCTGCTTGGCCGCGATGGCGTCGTCGACCTGGGCGCGGACGCGCCTCGCCAGCGCCGTCTCGGTGCTGGCTGATCCGCGATCCTGGGCGTGTCCGACGAACGCACCCGCCGTCACCCCGGACAGGGCGACGGCGAGCCAAAGGGCCCGCATCAGGGCGGATTATACGGGCTCGGCGACGCGGGCGCCGCTCCAGTCGATCCGGCGGCTCATGAACATGACCAGGGCGAGCATCGCGAACACGAAGACCGACCCGACCAGGAGCGCAACGTCTTCGAGCTGCAGCAGCACGAACAGGACGCCGTAGAGCGCCGACAGCCAGGTGCCGATCCCCAGGGCGCCGCGGATGCCGGCAGCCAGCACGCTGGCCGCGTAGCCGGCGACCAGGGAAATGGTGGCGGTCGCGGCGATGGCGTAGGCGAGCGCGAAGCGCATGTGCTCGGCGAGCGACAGCAGGAGCAGGTAGAAGACCACCAGCGCGGCCCCGATCAGCAGGTACTGCACCGGATGCAGGCGCAGGTCACGGAGCAGTTCCCACAGCAGGAAGACGGTGAAGGTGAGCAGCACGAAGAGCAGGCCGTACTTCACCGCCCGCTCCGTCTGCTGGTATTGGTCGACGGCCTGGACGAACGACACGCCGAACGTCGACTGGTTGCGCTGGTAGAGCAGCGTGGTGCGATCCACCGTGCCCTCGAGCCACGCCTGCGGAAACGCCCTGGCGAGGTAGGAGACCTGCCACTGCGCCTCGAAGCCCTGAGGTGTGGTGCTGCGCGCGGTCGGCAGGAACGCACCGCTGAACCCGGGGTCGGGCCAGCCGGCGCCAAGACGCACGGTCGTGGCCTTGCCGGTCGGCAGGAAGCGCAGCGCGTCGCTGCCGGCCAGCGTCAGATCGACCACGAACGGGATCGGCGCCGTGGTGTCCGGCTCCAGTGGGGTCAGGCCGCGCACGCCGCTCGCGAACACGGCGGTGTCGGTCGTCGGCTCGAGCGTGATCGGGCGATCGCCGAACAGCAGCGGCGAGACCGCCAGCGTGCCGCGCAGGTCGCTGATCTCGATCGTCGTCGCGGCACGATCCCAGTGCACAGCGACGGGTGCGGCGTTGAGCCGGCCGAGATCCGGCGGCGCGATGGTTCCCTTCAGCCGCACCGTCGTGCGGTAGACGATCACCGAATAGAGGCTGCGGTGCCGGACCTCCGGTGTGGCCGTGGCCTCGATGGTCAGCTGTTGGGGATGGACGAAGGCGTGACGTGTCACCGTCGTGGTCGTGCCGTTCGTTTGTCGCTCGAGCGCCTCGTAGGGCAGGTCGAGGACGACGCCGCCCACGGTCTGGGCCCGGCCGATGCTGCTGACGGTTTCGGTGACGACCTGATCGCGGCGGCTGGAGCGCTCGGCGACCAGGATCCAGATGAGCGCGAGTGGGATGATCAGGCAGGTACCGAGGACACCGATCGCGATGACCTTGAGAACGGCCGATCCTCCGCGTCGCGGCGGCAGGGGAGGTGCGTCGAGCATGGACGTGGGCTCCTCGAGAGCGTCGGGCGCAGCGCCATGCCGCGACCCAGGAGCGATTTCACCAGTCGGCTGTGGACCAACGAGGGCCGTCGGCGGGCGCGAGCGCGGCCGGACTGTGGCGGGATTGTGGCGGTGGAGTACAGTCCCGGGCATGCTGGTATCGGGGCGTACAGTGGCCGTCGTCGAGGACGAAGACGGGATCCGCGAGTCGATCGTGTTTGCCCTCGAACGCGACGGCCACGTCGCGGCGGCCTACGCCGACGGCCGTCGCGCCTGGACCGCGTTCGAAGCCGCGCTGCCGGACCTCGCCATCCTCGACATTGGCCTGCCCGGCATGGATGGCCTCGAGCTGTGCCGCCGCCTGCGATCGCGGTCGGAGGCCTTGCCGATCGTGTTCCTGACCTCGCGCGAGGAAGAGTTCGATCGCGTGCTCGGTCTCGAGATCGGCGCCGACGACTACCTGTGCAAGCCGTTCTCGATGCGCGAGCTGATGGCCCGCGTCAAAGCCCTGCTGCGCCGTGCCTCTCTCGGCCCGCCGCCCAGCCCGGACCTCCGACCGGGGCCGGGCCCCGGGCTCAGCCCGGGGCAGACCACAGATCCGGCGACGGTGACGCAGGCGGGCGACCTGGTGCTCGATGCCGACCGCTACGCGGCCGCGTGGTGCGGCACGGCGGTGCGGCTGACGGTGACCGAGTTCCTGCTGCTCGAGGCGCTGGCCCGCCGGCCGGGCCACGTGAAGTCGCGCGACCAGCTGCTGCAGGCGGCCTATCCGCACGACACGACGGCCAGCGACCGCACAATCGACAGCCACGTGAAGCGGCTGCGCCGCAAGTTCCAGGACGTCGACGCGGCGTTCGACGCGATCGAGAGCGTCTACGGCGCCGGCTATCGACTTCGCACAGGCGATCGATGAGCCGCGTCCGGACGTTGGCGGCGCGGTTGGCGCGAGGCCACACCCGGCTCGCCGTCCGGCTGTTCCTGTTCAACGCGCTGCTCGTCTTCCTGCCAATCGCCGGGCTCTGGTATCTCGACGCTTACGAGCAGCACCTGCTCGAGCAGCAGGAGCGCGCGATGGTGCAGCAGGCGCGGCTGCTCGCCGCCGCCGTGACCGAGATCCCCGACCTCGCGGTCATCGGTGGCGGCCTCGGTCCGCAGCGCCTGCTCGACCGGCTGGAGCAATCCTCGGACGTGCGGCTGCGGATCGT
>JBDSLU010000044.1:0-6439 GCA_039916225.1 Vicinamibacteraceae bacterium | reverse complement strand
CGGGCCAGGGCCGGCGGCCGAAACGTAGAGCCACAGGAAGCAGAAGATCACCGCGGGCGCGCCGCCGTTGAGAACCGGCCAGAAGCCCTTGCCGGCGTGTCCGATGAAGTAGGCGAAAGCCATCTCGCCGGCGAGCAGGAAGGCGACCGGGCGCGTGAACAGGCCGATCAGCAGCAGGCCGCCGCCCGCCATCTCCAGCAGGCCTGCCATGCCGGCCTGGGTCATGAGCGGCGCCGTGCCGCCGCCCGGCATCACTGCTCCAGGCCAGGCCAGCAGCTTCGTCGTGCCGTATTGCATGAAGACGAACGCCGAGACGATACGCAGCACGCTGAGCAGGTAAGGGGTCAGGGCGATCCAGCGTGCGGCCAGCGTGTTCATGGCCGATTGTCGCGGGACCCGGACGCCGGCCGCAAGGGAAGTCCTCCAACAGCTGGGCTAGGCGCAGTAGAGTAGCGGCGAATGAGCGAAGCCACCCGTTCGGCGACCGATCGGCGTGGCTTTCTCGGCGCGATGAGCGCAGTCGCACTGACCGGCCGGCCCTCGACACCGGCCCGGGGGGCTGTAGCCGCTGGCGCCCCCCGCTACCTGCTCGAGGCCGGACTCGTCTACCTGAACACTGGATCGGTCGGTCCCGCCTCGCAGGCGATCCTCGACCGGACCGTGCGCGCCTGGCGGGAGATCGAATCGAACCCGGTCGGGATGATCTACGGCAACGGCGCCATGCATCAGGCCACCGACGTCGTGCGCCAACACATGGCGACGTTCCTCGGCTGTACGGCCGACGAACTCTTGCTCACCCGCAGCACCACGGACGCGATGAACAGCCTTGCGTTCGCGCTGCAGTGGGCGCCTGGCGATCGGGTGCTCACCACGGATCAGGAGCATCACGGCGGCAGCGTCTGCTGGAGCTACCTGGCCCGGCGGCAAGGCATCGTGGTCGACCGGGTGGCGATCGCGACGACCGATCACGATCCAGCGGTCATCGTCGAGAGGCTCGCTGCCGCTGTCACCGCCAAGACCAAGGTGATCAGCGTGAGCCACGTGATCACGACCACCGGCCTGCGGATGCCGATCGCCGAGATCGCGGCGCTGGCGCGATCGCGGGGCGCGCTGTGCGTCGTCGACGGTGCGCAGGCCGTCGGCCACGTCCCCGTGGACGTCCGCGCGCTTGGCTGCCACGCCTACGCGGCGTGCGGCCACAAGTGGCTGCTCGGCCCCAAGGGCACCGGACTGCTGTTCATCAGCCGCGACGCCGAGGATCGCATCCAGCCTGTGCAGCGCGAGGAAGGCCGCCGCTTCGTGGTGAACTCGACCGGGATCGGCAGCCTGCCGCTCGTGCTCGGCCTGGGCGCCGCGGTCGAGCAGGCGCAGGCGGTTGGCGCCGCCGGCATCGAACGGCGCATCATGGAGCTGCGGGCGCGCGTCTACGCAGGCATACAGGCCATCTCGGCGCTGACGATGGCGAGCCCGGCGTCGGCGTCGCTTGGCACCGGCCTGGTCGCGGTGCGCGTCCCTGACACGCAGCCGGCCGATGCCCTGCGCGATCGACTCCGCGATCGGCATCGCGTGATCGTGAAGATGGTCGAGAAGCAGTGGTTCAACGGCATCCGGCTGTCGGCGCACATCTTCAACACCGAAGCCGACGTGGACGCCGCGCTCGCAGCGCTGCGGGCCGAGTTGGCATAGCGCCGAGCGCCCGCACCGGCGGTCACGGCTCGCGCTGCAGGACGGCGTAGGCGCGGCCGGTCGTCGGCTCGTCGTGCCACGCGACCAGCGTGTAGCCGACGCGTTCGTAGAAGCGCGCGCCCCGCGTCGTGAACGTCTCGAGCCATGTGGCCGCCCCGGCCGCATCGGCCTCGGCGAGTGTCGGCGCCAGCAGGCCCGCACCGATGCCTCGACCTTGCGCCGCGGGATCGACGCCGAGGATCGACAGATACCAGGCGTCGGCCGCAATCGCCTGCTCCGCCCGCGCGTGCATGAACCCGACGATGCGGCGATAGCGCTCGTAGCCGACGGGGCCGCACAGGTCGGCGAGGAAGGCGTGCTTCGCGGCGTGCTCGCGCCCCTCGACGTCGGGCGTCCGCGGCAGCAGCCACAGCGCGGCGCCGATCGGCGGCTCGCCGTCGACGACGACTCGGCCCGTGCGTTCGGCCTCGCCGATCGAGTACGCCATGTAGCGTGCGAGGGCGGCGCGCTTCGCCTCGTCGCCGTCGTGTGCGACCAGGATCGTCTGATAGAAGACGTCGCCGATCAGCGCGTCGACGAGAGCCGGGATCGCCGGATGGGACACGCCCTCACGCATTGCGATGCTCAGCCGAGCGAGAACGCGCCGCGCCACAAACCCTGCACGATCAGCCCCGCGAGCACCATCAGTGCCAGCCCGAGCAGCAAACTTCCGAGCAGCGTCGACGTGTTCTGCAGCACCTGGGCGTCTTCTGGCGCTCGTGGATCGAAACTGACCCGCATGCGATCGCCAATCGCGTATCCCGTCCGGGTTGACCTGAACCGGGACCGGAAGTGGCGGACTGCGCCGTGCTGGTCGTGGAACTGGATCACCGTCACTACGTCGTCCGCACCGGTGCGTTCGAGGGAGACGGCCTCGCCGACGACCACGCCACCTTCACGCGTGCGCCAGAACGTTCGCCATCCGACGGTCAGCGGGTGCGTGATCGCAAGGTCCCCGAACTTGAAAAGCGTCCAGGCGATCGCGAACACCGCGGCCAGGATGATCCATCTCACGATCGTGATGACGGGGCTGCCTTCGGAGAGGGCAAGGAGGGCGACGGGCTGGACCATCACGATGCTTCTCAACCGAGCGGCGCCGATGCGAGGCGGCGCACGCTGTCGCGGATGTCCCGCAGCACCGCGACATGGCGCAGCGACAGCGCCGGCGACACGGCAGCGGCTGGGTGCGCCGCGAGCTGGTGCGGGTGCTCGTCGCCGAGGCCGGCGGCGCGCGTGCGCTCGACGCAGGCCAGAATCTGATTGCGGACCGCGTCGGCGTCGTCGAGCCCCTGGAGCAGGCCGACGTGGGCTCCGAGCGTCGACGACTGGCCCTTGCCGTGTGTCTGGGTGCTGCCACCTGCGGTCGTCACCAGGACGTCGGCGATGCCGAAGTGGCGCTGCAGCGGCCCCTGCCGCACCTCGACGTTCTGGACGTTCTCGAAGCTGATCGTCGTCTCGTGGATCTGGAGGATGCCGCGGCGGATGCGCAGGCTGCGATCGGTGAGGACGTACCAGGTCGTGTCGTAGCGCAGGTGGATGCCGACGTAGGCGATGACGTCGGGCAGCACGACCAAGGCGAGCGCCGGAATGGCGAGCGCCAATCCGAGGACCGGGACGGCCAGTGCGACCAAGGTCCAGCCCACAACCGGCAGGACATCGCCCGGAATCAGCGCGACCCAGAACAGGAACTTCAAATAGCGCAGGTAGCCTTCTGCCGGGCGAAGTGCCCGAACCGGCTCGCCCCGGGCCGGGAGCGTCGGCGGCTCCGCCGGCACCCGGAACCACGAGACGACCGTCGCCCACACGCCGCGGTAGATCCACGCGGCTGCCGCGTCGACGTGTCCGCTCACGCCGGGCTCCCGGGCCCGCCGCCGCGCGGTTCGAGCCGACGCAAGCCGTCGCGGATTTCGATGAGCAGCGCCAGGGCCTCGTCGCCACTGTTCGCCAATCCGGAGTCCAGGGCCGCTGGTGTGTGGGTGGCGCTGGACGTGAGGTCGCGGACGCCGCGCATCTTCGTGTAGAGGAAGTCGCGCAACGCTTCGGCCTCGAGCACGCCTTCGATCGTCACTTCGGGGCTCGCCGAACCGGCGGCGGTCTGGATGCTGACGGTGGAGAGGCCCATCCAGCGCTGCAGCAGGCCGTTGGTCAGGTGGATGTCCTGGATGCGGCGGTAGGTGATGTTCACCTCGGTGCGCCAGAGCAGCCCCTGCGCCCGCCAGATGCCCTCCTCGTCGAACCGGTAGCGCAGCGTGCGGTACTTGATCCACAGCACGAACAGCGTGATCGGGAAGGCGAAGACGCTGAAGAGCGCGACCACGACGTAGTACTTCATCAGCCGCTCGTCCGGGCGGGTGATGGTCGACGGGTCGAAGCCCCGGGTGCCGTTCACGGCGCTCAGTATGCCCGAATCGACGGCCCGTTGTTCACCAGGCATCTCCGGCGCGCGCCTCGCAGGTCAGCGGCGCCGAGACGTCGAGTGCGGGCGTCCCCGGCGTCCGGAGGACCATGACGCTGGCATCGTCGTCCGGTGTGCGCTCGCGGCGACCGTCCGGGTAGCGCACCCACGTGGGACCCTGCCAGCGCTCCCACGCGAGCCGCTCGTAGAAAAGCCACTCGCCGGTCGACAGGGCGCCCAGCGCGAAATCTCGGGCGATGACGTCGGCCAGCGCCCGCATTACCTCGGAGCCGAGGCCAGTGCGCTGGAGATCGGGCCGGACTGCTGCGGCTTCGACGTAGCCGACGCGCAGTCGGTGCGGCCGGAGGTCGAGCGTGCGCGGTACCACCGACGCGTGGGCCACGATGTCCCCCGCGATCTCGACGGTCGCGTGCGTCCCGCCCAGCGCATGGGCCCAGTCGTCGTCGCTGAACTGGCCAGCGAAGGCGGCGTCGAGGAGTCCGCGGATCGCGGACAGGGTGGCGACGTCGAGATCCGACGTGACGCGGACGCGCACGGTCACGAGATCCAGGTGTGCAGCAGGCCGTCGACCCGCCAGCCCTTTCCGTCACGGGTCAGCACGTAGTCGTAGCCCGTACCGCAGCAGCCCGTGCAGTACACGCTGAGCGAGAGGATGCCACGCGTGCCCGTGGCGTTCTGTTGCGAGTGGAAGTCGACCTGCATGCCGTCCGCGGCACGGCCGCCGGCCCGGAAGCGCCAGGCGTCGCTGTCGAGGATCCATATCCCACCACGCGCCTCGTCGTTGAAGACCGAGGCGCCTCCCGTACGCGGGAGGCCGAGGCGCAGGGCAGCGGCGATCATGCGGTCCTCGTCGGTGCGCGACGGCAGCGCGTCCACGTTCCACGGGCCGTGCCGAATCCAGCGAAGGGCCTCGCCCGCCGACGAACTGCCGCCGGCATGTTCCGCCGCGACCAGCCGTTCCAGTGCCGGCACGGCTTCGGCGTCGCGCAGGATGCCCAGGGCGAACCCCGCCGCCTGTGTCGACGACCAATCGCCGCCGAGAGGCTCTTCGGCGAGGACGCTGCGCAGGGCCGCGCGATCCGCCTGGGCCCCTCGCTGCCCCATGACGGCGATGTACATCCCGCGCCGCCGCATCTCGTCCGACGCCGCGTCGGCGCGCAGCGCACGGATCGCCGCTTCGCTGCTCACGTCACCGTAGCCGAGCGCGTAGCGGGCCGCGATCTGCTTTGGCTCGCTGCCATCGGCGAGCAGCTGCAGCAGCGCCGGCACGTCGGCTGGCGTCGTGTCCAGGATGAGCGTGCTTTTTTCGTTGCCGAAGGTGCCCCACTCGGCGGCACGAGCCCAGGCGACGACAGCCGAAGGCGGAGGGTCGGGCGCTGCCGCGACCAGAATGCCGGCCGAGCAGAGCACCACGAGCACGGGGACGGGCCACAGGCGGCGAAGCGCGTCGGTCAGTCGAGGCATCAGACCCTCCTGACGTGATTAGTCGCCGGAGAGCCGCGCAAGTTCCCCGCGCAGCATTACCGCGGTTCTCTTGTGTCGTGTCGTGCGGGAGAAGACGATCACTTTCACTGTCGATCGGGTCTGGGCGGGGATGCCTGAGCCCGGACGAAAGCGCCCGCCTCGTCGATGGCCCGCTGGCCGTCGGCGGTGACGCCGCGCATCAGGTGCCAGACGTGGACCATGTCGTCGTAGACCGACAGCGTCGTGTCGACGCCGGCTTCGCGGGCGCGGTCGGCGAAGGCGCGGATCTGGTCGATGAGGACCTCGGCGCCGCCCGCCTGGATCAGCAGCGGCGGCAAGCCCCGCAGGTCGGCGAACAGCGGCGAGACGGCGGGGCTGCGCGGATCGACGGCACCGAGGTAGCTGGCGGCGGCCAGTCGGCAATGCCGCTCGCCGACGAAGTCGTAGCGCGCGTTGCTCTGGAAGCTGGCCCCTGAGCACGACAGATCGACCCACGGCGAGATCGCCACGCCGGCCGCCGGCATCGGCTCCCCGGCGTCGCGCAGGGCGATGAGCGTGCTGAGCACCAGCGTCCCGCCGGCCGAATCGCCGGCGAGGACGATGTCGTGCGGGGCGATCCCCTCGCCGAGCAGATGGTGGTAGGCGGCCAGCGCGTCCTGATGGGCGGCCGGCGCCGTGTGTTCGGGCGCCAGGCGGTATTCGGCAGCGAACGTCCGCGCCCGCGCCGCTCGCGCCAACGCCCCGACCAGCAGGCCGTGTGTCCGCAACGAGCCGAAACAGAAGCCGCCGCCGTGGAAGTAGAGCAGCACCGGCCCGCTCGCGTCTGGCGGCTGG
>JBDSLU010000043.1:0-8741 GCA_039916225.1 Vicinamibacteraceae bacterium | reverse complement strand
CTCGGCATCTCCGGCGCCATCCAGCACGTCGTCGGCATGAAGGGCGCGCGCACCATCGTCGCGATCAACAAGGATGCGGACGCGCCGATCTTCGAGATCGCCGACTACGGCGTCGTCGGCGACCTCTTCGAGATCGTGCCGGCGATGATCGCGGAGTTGAAGAAAACCTAGGATTGCCGGAGAGCGACGCGCCCATGGAGGTCTGGCTCTTCCGCCTGCTCGTCGTCGCCGCTGCCGCGCTGTTCGCGCGACAGATGCTGACCCGTTACCGCCTCGTCGCCCGCGCCCCCGGCGGCTTCGACACCACCGACCTCGGTGCGCGCGTCGCGACCTTCGTCAGCGAGATCGTCTTCCAGAGCCGCACGATCCGGGCCCGGCCGGTCGTCGGCATCGCGCATCTGCTGGTGTTCTGGGGCTTCTGTGCCTTCGGCGGCTATACGCTGGTGGAGGGATTGCGCGGCATCGGCCTGGTCGATCTGACCGGCACCGCCGCCTTCCATGTCTACCGGATGGCGCTGATCCCGTTCAGCGTCGCGGTGCTCGCCGGTATCGTCCTGCTGGCGATCCGGCGCGGCATCCTGCGGCCGCGCGCCCTCGGCGACTACGTGTCCAAGGAATCGCTCCTCATCAGCGGATTCATCGCCATTCTGATGATCACGTTCCTCGTCGATGTCGCCGACGCGCACGCCGGCCGGGCCGTCGTCGGCGTGCCGCTGGAGCGCATCAACTGGTGGGCGCACATGCTGGTCATCCTGGCCTTCACGGTGCTCATCCCCGACTCCAAGCACCTGCACCTGCTGCTGTCGCCGGCGACCGTCTTCCTGCGCGCGCCGATCCTCGGCACCGTGCCGAAACTCGATTTCGAAAAGGAGCAGACCGGCCTCGAGACCGTTGGACAGCTCGAGAAGAAGCAGGTGCTGGACGCGCTGACCTGCGTCGAGTGCGGCCGCTGCCAGGAGAACTGCCCGGCGTTCGCCACCGGCAAGGTTCTCAACCCGAAGAAGCTGATCCTCCAGAACGAAGAGGCGCTGCTGGCGGGGAAGCTGGAGCTGCCGCTCAAGGATCTCTACGACGATGGCGCGCTGTGGCAGTGCACGACCTGCGGCGCCTGCCAGAACGAATGCCCGGTCGGCGTCGAGCACCTGCCGCTGATCATCAATGCCCGGCGTGGTCTGGTCTCGAACGGCGAAGCGCCGGCGCAGCTGGTGCCGGTCTACAACCACCTGGAACGGCGCGGCAACATCTGGGGGCTGCTGTCGGAGCAGCGGCAGAAGTTCCTCACCGCGGCCGGCGTCGAGATCTTCGATCCCGCCAAGCACGAATACGTCGTCTGGCTCGGCTGCGCCGGAGCCTTCGAGGCCGACTTCCAGAAGTCGCTGCGGGCGCTGTTCGACATCCTGCGGGCCAAGGGCGTTCCCTTCGGCGTGCTGGCCAAGGAGAAGTGCAACGGCGACGTCGCCAAGCGCACCGGCAACGAGTACCTGTTCCAGGAGCTGGCGACGTCGAACGTCGACGAGCTCAAGGGCGCCGGCGTCAAGAAGGTCATCACCTCGTGCCCGCACTGCCTGAAGACGCTCGGGCACGACTATCGCGAGTTCGGATTCGAGGCCGAGGTGATCCACTCGGCGGTCTTCGTCGAATCGATCACGCGGGACGTTGCGCCAGCGCCGGCCCCGGCGGGTGAGGGCAACGTGACGTACCACGACCCGTGCTACCTGGGTCGCTATGCCGGGACCGTCGACGAGCCGCGCGCGCTGCTCGCTCGCGCCGGCGCGACGGTCACCGAGCCGGAGCGGACCAGGACCAACCCGTTCTGCTGCGGGGCCGGCGGCGGCCTGCTGTTCGAGGAGCACGAGGCGGGGCAGCGGATCAGCGACGCGCGCTACCAGCAACTGGCCGCGACCGGCGCCGACACCGTGGTGATGGCCTGCCCGTTCTGCTCGATCATGCTGAAAGGCGCGCAGGCGAGCGCCGGCAAGTCGGGCGCGGGGCCGTCGGGCGCCGGCGACAAGACGCTGGTGATGACCGACCTGATGTCCTACGTCGCCGATCGCCTGCCCGGTGTCCGCACCGCGACGCCGGCCGGTGCGGGCGCTGCGCCTCAGCCCGAGGCGCCGCCCGAGCCGGCGCCATGACCGCGCCGGATCCCGCCCCCGACTGGCGGGCCTCGTGGAGCCGCCGGTTCCAGGCGCGCGCGATTCCGTTCCTGGTCGCGCCGATCGTCGGCGCCCTGGGCCGGACCTACCGCTGGCGCGTCGATGGCGCCGAGCACATGGAAGCCGTGGCCCGCTCGGGGCACCCACCGATCATGGCCTTGTGGCACGGCAGAATCCTGCCGGCCACGCTCTACTTCCGCGATCGCGGCATCGTCGCCGTCACCAGCGCCAACTTCGATGGTGAATGGATCGCCGCGGTGCTCCGCCGCTTCGGCTATGGCAGCGCGCGCGGCTCGTCGTCGCGCGGTGGAGCCCGGGCACTGGTGGAGATCCGCAAGCTGATGGCGCAGGGGCGCGCCGCGGGGTTCACGCTGGACGGCCCGCGCGGCCCGGCCAAGGTCGCCCAGCCGGGCGCCGTCTTCCTGTCACAGGTGACCGGGCATCCGATCCTCCCGTTCCACATCGAGGCCTCGAAGGCGTGGACGGCGAAGAGCTGGGATCGGACCCAGGTGCCGAAGCCCGGTGCGATCGTCGGCGTCGCCATCGGCGAACCGTTCGTCGTCACCACGGCGATCGACGACGCCGGGCGTGCGGCCGCCTGCCGCGATCTGGAAGCGCGCCTCGCCGGGCTCGAAACCCGCGCCCGGGCGCTGCTCGACGCCCGCTAACGCGCCGACCGCTAACGCGCCGACCGCTTGCGCGCCGACCGCTTCCGCACGGCGGTCGACCGTTTCCGCGGCCGCCCGCCGCGTTTCGCCGTCGCCGTGGCGCGTTTCGGCGTCTCCGTCTCGCCCTTCGGAGTCCCGGCGGCGCGTTTCGGCGCCGCCGTGGAGCGCTTCGGCGTCGGGGCGGCAGCGTCACCGTCCTCCAGCGGCCGCGCCCGCCAGAGGATCAGGACCTTGCCGACGCGATGCACCGCGGCGGCGTGGGTGCGGGCGCAGAGGTCGTCGCCGAGCGCGACGCGCTTCTCCCGATCGTCGGTGCCGATCCTCACCTTGAGCAGCTCGTGGGCCGTCAGCGCGCGGTCGACTTCCTTCACGACGGCGTCGGTGATGCCGGCGTTGCCGGTCTGCACGAAGGGGTCGAGCGCGTGCGCTCGCGCTTTCAGGTGGGCGCGTTCCTTGTTGGTCAACGTCGAGGCCATGCCCTCATCTTACCGGGGGCGGGGCCGGCGAGGCGGGCGCCGCCGACGCCAGCGGCAGCCGGAAGGCCGCCATCTCCGCGCTGTTGCGGACGAGCAGCCGCTCGCCGACCACCACCGGGTGGTTCCACGTCTTGCCGTCGAGGCCGGGCGCCCGGCTGATCTCGACGAAGCCGTCCGGGGTCGCGCCGACCAGCGCCAGCTCGCCCTCTTCGCCGAGCACCAGCAGCGCGTCCTGATCGGCGAGCAGCACCAGCTGCCCGTTGCCGTAGCGGCCGCCCTTCCACTTGCGCGTGCCGTCGGCGAGGTCGATGCAGGCGAGGATGTTGCCGTCGAAGCCGTAGGCGTGGCCCTCGTGCACGACGAAGTCGTTGAAGTACGGCTTGAGGCCGCGGGTGGTCCAGCGTTCCGTCGCCGTCCACTGCGACCCGCTCCGCGTCACCGACAGGCGCCGGAGGCCGAGGTCTTCCTTGACGTTGAACAGCAGGTCGCCGTCCGCGGTCACGGCCGGCTGCACGACGGGGTAACCCTTCCACGCGTTGGCCCACAACACGGCACCGTCCGACAGCGACACGCCGACGATGCCCTCGCCGTTGACGAAGGCGAGCTGACGCACGCCGCCGAGCGTGACGAGCTGCGGCGAGCTGTAACCTTCGCCGCGCGGCTCGAGCTTCCACCGCGGCTGGCCGCTGACGGCGTCGTAGGCGGCGAGCGCGCCGGAGACCGCCACCACCACCACGTCATCCACCACGATCGGCGAGCCGGAGAAGCCCCAACCGGGCAGCTTGGCGCCGGTGTCGGTCGCGGCGTCGCGCGACCAGATCCGCGTCCCGGTCGCCGCGTCGAGCGCGTTGACGACGCCGGTGGCGCCGAGAGCGTAGACCCGCCCGCCGCTCAGCGTCGGCGTACCACGCGGGCCGGCGCCGCCGTTCGATTCCCAGAAGCGCGCGCGATCGCGGTGCTGCCAGATCGGCGCGCCGGTCGACGCGTCGTAGCAGGCGACGACTTCGTCCTCGCCGCGCTGCTCCTGCGTGTAGACGCGGTTGCCAGCCACCGCGAACGACGACCAGCCCGGCCCGACGGCGCGGCGCCACAGCGCGACAGGCGGCGTGGCGCTCCAATCGGTCGCCAGCCGCGAGCCGCGCACGGTCCCGTCGCGGCCCGGCCCCCGGAAGCCCGGCCACTCCGCCGCGACCCGCGTCGGGGCGGGAGCCATGGGTGCCACGCCGGCAGCCCCGACGGTCGGCGTCGCTCCGGGCGTGGTCGGGGTCGTCGGCGCGGCTGCCGCGGGAAGCGCTGCCGTGGTGGACGTGGCGGCGCCTGAGGGCGTGCTCGCCGGCGGGGCGACGGGTGCGGAAGTCGCCGAGGCGGCCGGTGAGGGAAGCGGCGACGGAACCGGCGCGGTCGCGGGGGCCGGCCGCGGCGCGTTCGCCTCCGCGGCGAGCAGGCGTTCCTCGGGCGTCGGGGTCCAGCGCCAGGCAATGTCGTGCTTCATGCTGGCGGTGAAGCCGCCCGTGCGGACCAGGGCGAGGGAGCCGAAGGCCAGCAGGATCGCCGCCGCCATCGTCGTCCGGCGCAGCCCGGTGGCGAGGTGTCGCGTCAGCGCCGCCCACGCGACGAAGGCGAGCGCCACGATCGGGATGACCAGGATGGCGTAGAGCATCCCCATGGCGCCGGTCGTGATCGAGCGATCGGCGACGAGCGGCCCGGCGAGGAAGCCGAGCGCGACCAGGCCGAGGGCGAGCAGGCGCTCCATCCACGGCGCCCGGCTGAAGAACAGCCACCACAGCAGGACGAGCAGGCTGGCCACGAGCGCGCCGAGGAAGGAGAGCAGCACGACCATCATCGCCGTGTCGGCCTCGAACAGGCGCGGGGCGACCTGGGGCGGGACGAAGCGGAGCACGAGGATCAGGAGACCCAGCCAGACCCCCGGCCAGAGCCGCAGCGGCGTCCCGGGACTGGCGGTCACGAGAGGATGGGTGTGCATGCTGCCTCCAGACGGGCCGGCCGGGTGGTTCGTTCCACGGACGGTACAATGGCGCCTATGCCGCTCGCCGTGGTGTCCTCGGACGAATTCGCCAATCATCTCACTCCGCCGGGGCATCCGGAGCGGCCCGAACGCGCGCATGTGTTCGATGCGGTGGCGACCGCCTGGCGCACCCAGGGCGGGGTGATCCTGGCGCCGCGCGCGGCGACGATCGAGGAGCTGGCGGCAGTCCACGATCGCGATCACATCGAGCGCATCGCCGGCACCGCCGGCCGCGCCGCGATGCTCGATCCGGACACCTTCACCTCACCCGAGTCGTACGGGCTGGCTCGCCTCGCCGCCGGGGCCACGCTGGTCGGCGTCGATCACGCAATGGCCGGGCACGGTCCGGCGCTGGTGCTCGTCCGCCCCCCCGGCCATCACGCCGAGCGCGACCGCGCGATGGGGTTCTGCCTGTTCAACAACGTCGCCGTCGCGGCGGCCTACGCCCGCGCCAGGGGAGCGGCCCGCGTCGCGGTGGTCGACATCGACGTGCACCACGGCAACGGCACGCAGCAGATCTTCGAAGACGACCCGGCCGTGCTCTACGTCTCGAGCCACCAGTACCCGTGCTACCCGGGCACCGGCGCGGTGACCGACGTCGGTGTCGGCGCCGGCCGCGGACGCACGGTCAATGTCCCGATCGAGCCGGGCGCCGGCGACGACGACTACGCCCAGGTGCTGGCGCGCGTCGTCGTGCCGATCCTGACGGCCTTCGCCGCCGACGTGACGATCCTGTCGGTGGGCTACGACGCGCACGTCCAGGATCCGCTGGCGCAGATGCAGGTCTCGACCGAGGGCTACCGGACGATGCTGGCGATGCTGCGGGCCTGCGCCGAGGCCACCTCGGCCGGCCGCCTCGTCGTCGTCACCGAAGGCGGTTACGACCTGCCGGCCCTTGGCGCCTGCCTCGACGCGACGGTGGACGTGCTGGCCGCCCCCGCGTCGGCTCGGTCCGCCGGGACCGCTGGGGCGCCGCGCACGAGCGGGCCCGGGATCCGCGGCCGCGAGGCCGCCGAGGCCGCCCTGACCGTCCAGAAGCCTTTCTGGCCCTTATAATCGTCGTTTACCGCGACGGTCGCGGTCGCCGACATCGCCGACATCCGAGTCCCACAGACCCTTGGCCGACTACACGCCCCAATCCATCGAGCAGAAGTGGCAGGCGCGCTGGACCGCCTCCGGCGCCTTCGAAGTCGAAGTCGACCGGTCGCGGCCCAAGTTCTACTGCCTGGAGATGTTCGCGTATCCGTCAGGACACGCGCACGTCGGCCACGTCCGCAACTACATGATCGGCGACATCGTCGCCCGTCTGAAGCGGATGCAGGGCTTCAACGTGCTGCACCCGTTCGGGTGGGACGCCTTCGGCCTGCCGGCCGAGAACGCCGCGATCAAGAACAAGCTCCATCCCGAGACGTGGACGCTGGCCAACATCGCCCACATGAAGGGGCAGCTCCAGCGCCTGGGCATCAGCTACGCGTGGGGGCGCGAGATCGCCACCTGCCTGCCGGACTACTACCACTGGAACCAGTGGCTGTTCACCCGGATGCTCGAGAAGGACATCGCCTACCGGCGGCGATCGTCGGTCAACTGGTGCCCGAGCTGTCTCACCGTGCTCGCCAACGAGCAGGTCATCGACGGGGCCTGCTGGCGCTGCGGCACGCAGGTGACGACCCGCGAGCTCGAACAGTGGTTCCTGCGCATCACCCAGTACGCCGACGAGCTCCTCGACGCCACGGCCGGTCTCTCGGCGTGGCCGGAGAAGGTGCTGACGATGCAGCAGAACTGGATCGGCCGATCGACCGGCGTCCAGGCGACCTTCCCGCTCGTCGATCCGGTCGGCCCGCTCGCGTCGGGAGAGACGACGCGCGGCCTCGAGATCTTCACCACGCGCATCGACACCATCTACGGCGCGACGTTCGTCCTGCTGGCGCCCGAGCATCCCCTCGTCGACGCCTACCTGGCCGGCCCGGAACACGCGGCGAAGCGCGAGGTGGTGGCGAAGTTCCGCGCCCAGGATCGCCTGGCGCGGATGTCCGGCGAGGTCGAGAAGGAAGGTGTCGACACCGGGCGCTTCGCCATCAATCCGTTCACCGCCGAGCGCGTGCCGATCTGGGTCGCCAACTTCGTCCTTGCCGACTACGGCACCGGCGCGATCATGGCGGTGCCCTTCGGCGATCAGCGCGACTTCGAGTTCGCGAAGAAGTACGGGCTGCCGATCCGCGCCATCGTCGCGCCGGCCGAGGGCGATTCCGTCGATCCCAAGGCGGTCGATCCGGCGACGATGAGCGAGGCGTTCGCCGGCTACGGCCGCTCGATCGATTCCGGCCCGTTCTCGGGCCTGCCGAGCAAGGACGCCTGGCAGAAGATGGCCGATCACGCCGAGGCCAAGGGCATCGGCACGCGATCGACGCAGTATCGCCTCAAGGACTGGGGCATCTCGCGGCAGCGCTACTGGGGCACGCCGATCCCGGTGGTCCACTGTCCGGTCGACGGCATCGTCGCGGTGCCGGACGAGCAGCTGCCGGTCGAACTGCCCAAGGTGAAGGAGTTCACCGGTCAGGGCGATTCGCCGCTGGCGCACATTGCCGACTGGGTCAACGTCTCGTGTCCGAAATGCGGCGGTCCGGCGCGCCGCGAGACGGACACGATGGACACGTTCGTCGATTCGTCGTGGTACTTCTATCGCTTCTGCGATCCGAAGAACAACGCGCTGCCGTTCTCGCCCGAAGCGGTGCGCTACTGGGGGCCGGTCGACTTCTACAGCGGCGGCGTCGAGCACGCCATCCTGCACCTGATCTACTCGCGGTTCTTCTGCCGCGTGTTCCGCGATCTGGGCTTCGTCGATCACGACGAGCCGTTCGCGCGCCTGCTCACGCAGGGCATGGTGCTCAAGGACGGCCACGTCATGTCGAAGTCGAAGGGGAACGTGGTCGACCCCGACGACATGATCCAGAAGTACGGCGCCGACGCGCTGCGCCTCTACGTGATGTTCGTGGCGCCGCCGGAGAAGGAAGTCGAGTGGAACGACTCCGGCCTCGAAGGCAGCTTCCGGTTCCTGGCCCGCGTGTGGCGCGCGGTCGAGCCGCTCTCCGAGACGCTGCGCGGCGCCAGTCCGGCCAGTTTCGCCGGGCTCGACCTGGATGACGCGCACCGGGCGCTGCGCCGCAAGACGCACCAGACCATCGAGCGCGTCAGCGGCGATCTGTATCCGCGCGCGCACCTGAACACCGGCATCGCCGCGCTCATGGAGCTGGTCAACGAGCTCTACGCCTTCACCGACAAGATCGGCGTGACCAAGCAGGGCCGCCTGACCGGCGTCGAGCTCGGGCCGGCGACGCGCGCCGTGCTGGCCGAGTGCCTCGAAGCGCTCGTGCTGATGTTGTCGCCGTTCGCGCCGCACATGGCCGAGGAGCTGTGG
>JBDSLU010000042.1:0-5072 GCA_039916225.1 Vicinamibacteraceae bacterium | reverse complement strand
GGGGAACAGCCCGGTGTGGCCCGACGGCGAACAGCCGACAAGGAACTTGGCCCCGCCGTGGAGGATGGGCCAGCGGTCCGGCAGCGCCCGCGAGGCGCGCCATCGGCCCCCGCCGACCCGGCCGTCGAAGGCCGCGTCCGCCCTCGTCCAGGCGTCCGCGTCGAGGACGCGGGGCCCACCCGCCCGAGCGTCCGGACGGGCCAAAACGACATCGCCCCAGCGTTCGAGACGGCGGCCCCCGAGCCCAGCATCGTCGAGCCCAGAATCGCCGAGCCCAGAATCGCCGAGCCCAGAATCGCCGAAATCGAGTAAGCTATGTCCTCGCACCGCGCCGCACTATTGCACGCCTCGTTGGCGCTGTGCTATGTTCGTCAGGTTTTGTCGTCGCCAGGACACCCTATCTGGTGACGAACCGCAAGGTTGGGGTGAGCTTTCACCCTCCCTCGGACTGCCGTGATCCATGCGCGACCCGCGAGACGGGCTGCGCATCGCGGATGGTCCGTCGCGCTAAACACGAAGGTTAGGGTTATCGGTTCCGGGTGCCAAGACCGGGGGCAACGTCGCCCGCGGGCTTCTAGGCCTGGGACATTCGTCGAGTGGGCCGGTGTCGCGGTCCTGGGCCTTGATGGCTCTGCAAGTGCGGGTCGACCCCGCAAGTGCGGGGTCGTTGCCCTTGGATGCGGCGTGCCGGGGCGTCCGTTCGGACGTCCGAAGCAACGGGAGAGCGTGTGCCGACTATCAGCCAGCTTGTGCGCAAGGGCCGCGTGGCCATCGTCACGAAGACCAAGAGTCCTGCGCTCAACGACAGCCCGCAGAAGCGCGGTGTCTGTATCCGCGTGTTCACCCAGACGCCGAAGAAGCCGAACTCGGCGCTCCGCAAGGTGGCCCGTGTCCGCCTGACCAATCAGATCGAGGTCACGACCTACATCCCGGGTGTCGGTCACAACCTCCAGGAGCACTCGTTGGTGCTCATCCGCGGCGGCCGTGTCAAGGACCTGCCGGGCGTTCGCTACCACGTCGTCCGCGGCACCCTCGACGCTGTCGGCGTCCAGGGCCGCAAGCAGGGTCGCTCGAAGTACGGCGCCAAGCGCCCGAAGTCGTAGCCGCTCTTCCCCGATCCGCGACTCGAGACAACTGAGATCCTCCTATGCCCCGTCGACGTGAAGTTCCCAAGCGCGAAGTTCCGCCGGATCCGGTGTACGGCAGCCCGCTCGTCACCAAGTTCCTGAGCACCGTCATGCGCGACGGCAAGCGCAGCACCGCGGAACTGATCCTCTATCGCAGCCTCTCCATCGTGAAGGAGAAGACTGGCGACGATCCGCTGAAGGTGTTCAAGAAGGCCGTCGACAACACCAAGCCGAGCCTGGAAGTGAAGTCGCGCCGCGTCGGCGGCTCGAACTACCAGGTGCCCATCGAGGTCAACCCGGGTCGCCGCCTCTCGCTGGCGATCCGCTGGCTGGTCGCCTACTCGCGCTCGCGCGGCGACGGCAAGACGATGGAAGAGAAGCTGGCCAACGAATTCATGGATGCGGCCAACCTGCGCGGCGGCGCAGTGAAGAAGCGTGAGGACACGCACCGCATGGCCGAGGCCAACAAGGCCTTCGCGCACTATCGCTGGTAGTCGCCCGCACCCCAATCGGAACCTTAGTTATGCCACGGCAAGTACCTCTCAATCGTTGTCGCAACATCGGCATCATGGCCCACATTGATGCCGGCAAGACGACTACGACCGAGCGCATCCTGTTCTACACCGGCATCACCTACAAGATCGGCGAGGTGCACGACGGCACCGCGGTGATGGACTGGATGGAGCAGGAGCAGGAGCGCGGCATCACGATCACGTCGGCCGCGACGACCTGCACGTGGCGCGACATCAAGATCAACATCATCGACACGCCTGGCCACGTCGACTTCACCGCCGAAGTCGAACGCTCGCTGCGCGTCCTCGATGGCGCCTGCGCCGTGTTCGACGCCGTGTCGGGTGTCGAGCCGCAGTCGGAAACGGTGTGGCGCCAGGCGGACAAGTACCGCGTGCCGCGCATCTGCTTCGTCAACAAGATGGACCGCATCGGCGCCGACTTCAAGGCGACGCTCGGCCAGATCGAGACGAAGCTGCAGGCCAATCCGGTGGCCATCCAGCTGCCGATTGGCAGCGAAGACAAGTTCAAGGGCGTCGTCGACCTGGTACGGATGAAGGCCATCACGTACAAGGACGAGACGATGGGCGCCGACTACGACGTCGAGGACATCCCGGCCGAGCTGCAGGCCGACGCCAAGATCTACCGCGAGAAGCTGATCGAGAAGGTCAGCGAAGTCGACGACCAGATCCTCGAGAAGTACCTCGCCGGCGAGGAAATCTCGGAAGAGTCGATCAAGGCGGCCCTGCGCAAGCGCGTCATCAACTCGGTGCGCGACGAGAAGACGCCCTTCGTCGTCGTCATCTGCGGCTCGGCCTTCAAGAACAAGGGCGTCCAGCCGATGCTCGACGCCGTCGTCGACTATCTGCCGTCGCCGCTCGACATCCCGCCCATGGAAGGGCTCGACGTCAGCAAGGCGGAGCCGACCACGATCACCCGCCCGGCTGACGACAACGAGCCGTTCGCGGCCCTGGCGTTCAAGATCATGACCGACCCGTTCGTCGGTCAGCTCACGTTCCTGCGCGTCTACTCGGGGGTGCTGACGGCCGGCTCGTCGGCGTTCAACGCCACCAAGGGCAAGACCGAGCGCATCGGCCGACTCCTGAAGATGCACGCCAACAAGCGTGAGGAAATCAAGGAAGTCTACGCCGGCGACATCGCCGCCGCGGTCGGCATCAAGAGCGTGACCACCGGCGACACGATCTGCGACGAGAAGCGTCCTGTCCTGCTCGAGGCGATGGACTTCCCGGCGCCGGTCATCTCGCTGGCCATCGAGCCGAAGACCAAGGCCGACCAGGAAAAGCTGGGGCAGGGCCTCGGCAAGCTGATGGCCGAGGACCCGACCTTCCGCGTCAAGTCGGATCCCGAGACCGGCCAGACGGTCATCTCGGGGATGGGCGAGCTGCACCTCGAGATCATCGTCGACCGCCTCAGGCGCGAGTTCAACGTCGAGGCCAGCGTCGGCAAGCCGCAGGTCGCCTACAAGGAAACGCTGACCCGCGCCGCCGAGGGCGAGGGCCGTTACATCAAGCAGACCGGCGGCCGCGGCCAGTACGGCCACGCCAAGATCAAGCTGACGCCGCGTCAGGCGGGCGAGGGCTTCGAGTTCGTCAACGGCACGGTCGGCGGCACGATCCCGCGCGAGTTCATCAAGCCGATCGAGGAAGGCATCAAGGAGGCCCTGACGATGGGCGTCCTGGCCGGCTACCCGATCGACGACGTCGGCGTCGAGCTGTACGACGGCTCGTACCACGACGTCGACTCGAACGAAATGGCGTTCAAGATCGCCGGCTCGATGGCGTTCAAGGACGCCGCGCAGCGGGCCAAGCCGGTGCTCCTGGAGCCGGTGATGCGCGTCGAGGTGGTGGTGCCCGAGGAGTTCATGGGCGACATCATCGGCGACCTCAACAGCCGGCGCGGCCACATCCAGTCGATGGATGCGCGCGGCGGCACCCAGATCATCAACGCGCGCGTGCCGTTGTCCGAGATGTTCGGCTACGCCACGGAAATGCGCTCGCGGACCCAGGGCCGCGCCACCTACTCGATGCACTTCGATCGCTACGAGCAGGCGCCCAATCACATCAGTGATGAAGTGATCAAGGGCAAGTAATCAAACCACGGGGAGCTGTCAGCGCGTCACGGGCGACGCGGCTGGTGGCCGAACGCAAGCTGACAGCTCATCACGGAGAAGGCACATGGCGAAGGAGAAGTTCGATCGGTCGAAACCGCACGTCAACGTCGGGACGATTGGGCATATCGACCACGGCAAGACGACGCTGACCGCCGCGCTGACCAAGGTCGCGGCCGACAAGGGATGGGCCAAGTTCATCCCCTACGACGAAGTGGCCAAGGCTTCCGCTTCGCAGGGCCGCCGTGACGAGACGAAGATTCTCACTATCGCGACCAGCCACGTCGAGTACTCGACCGCGAATCGGCACTACGCCCACGTCGACTGCCCGGGCCACGCCGACTACATCAAGAACATGATCACGGGCGCCGCCCAGATGGACGGCGGCATCCTGGTCGTGAGCGCGGTCGACGGCCCGATGCCGCAGACGCGCGAGCACGTGCTCCTCGCCAAGCAGGTCAACGTGCCCTACCTGGTGGTGGCGCTGAACAAGGTCGACATGGTCGACGACTCCGAGCTCCTCGATCTGGTCGAGCTCGAGGTCCGCGAGCTGCTGACGTCGAACGGCTTCCCCGGCGACACGCTGCCGGTGGTCCGCCTGTCGGCCCTCAAGGCGCTGCACGGCGAGCCGGAGGGCGTCGAAGGCGTGCTCAAGCTGATGGAAGCGCTTGACACCTATGTCCCGCTGCCGCAGCGCGAGATCGACAAGCCGTTCCTGATGCCGATCGAGGACGTGTTCTCGATCTCCGGTCGCGGCACGGTCGTCACCGGCCGCGTCGAGCGCGGCAAGGTCAAGGTCGGCGAGGAAATCGAGATCG
Organism: Vicinamibacteraceae bacterium; assembly: GCA_039916225.1. GTDB lineage: Bacteria > Acidobacteriota > Vicinamibacteria > Vicinamibacterales > Vicinamibacteraceae > JBDSLU01. Next base: position 489 of record JBDSLU010000042.1, on the reverse strand, counting down.
TCGGCTTCGGTCCTTCGAAGAAGAAGGTCGTCACCGGCGTCGAGATGTTCCGCAAGCTGCTCGACGAGGGCGTCGCCGGCGACAACATCGGCGTCCTGTTGCGCGGCACGGAAAAAGACGAAGTCGAGCGCGGCCAGGTGCTGTGCAAGGCCGGGTCGATCACGCCGCACACCAAGTTCAAGGGTGAGGTCTACATCCTCTCCAAGGACGAGGGCGGCCGCCACACGCCGTTCTTCAACAACTACCGCCCGCAGTTCTACATCCGCACGACCGACGTCACTGGATCGCTCCAGTTGCCCGAGGGCGTCGAGATGGTGATGCCGGGCGACAACACCAGCGTCTCGGTCGAACTGCAGACGCCGGTGGCCATCGAAAAGGGCGCTCGCTTTGCCATCCGCGAAGGCGGCCGCACCGTCGGCGCCGGCGTCGTCGCCAAGATCCTCGCCTGAGACGGTCACGACGCTCTGGTCGCCGGGCTGTCCGGCGGCC
>JBDSLU010000041.1:0-10168 GCA_039916225.1 Vicinamibacteraceae bacterium | reverse complement strand
TGAACGTGCCGCGGGCCAGCACGACGCCCTTGCCGCCCTCACCGGCCTCGGCGTAGCTGAAGTAGACCAGCTTGTTCTGCGCGAAGCGCGGATGCAGCACGACGTCCATCAGTCCGGCCTGGCCTTCGGTGTACACCGTCGGGATGCCGCTGACGGTCTGCGCTGCTGGCCGTCGGCGGTCACGAGATGCAGCGTGCCCGCCTTCTCGGTGATCAGCATCCGGCCGTCGGGCAGGAAGGTCATCGCCCACGGCGAGTCGAAGTCGGCCACCACCTCGACCTTGAATGGGGCGTTCGCCGGCGGCGAGACCGTGAGCGGCGCCGGAGGCGGCGGGGCCTGGGCGGCGGCACCGGCCACGACGGACAGGACGAAGGCAATGACGGCTGGGCTTCCGAAGGCGGTTCTTCCGTTTCGCTCGCAGCGGCTCGTAGATGGACCGCTTGCCAAAGGCGGTCCACCGGTCAGGCGCCAGCTCGGCGCGACACACGACGGGGGCTAGAATCTCCGCCATGTCCGAGATCGAACGGCGCACGTTCCTGACGAGTCTGGCCGCGACCGCCCTGGCTCCCGGTCTCGCGGCGCAGCCCGCGGCCATCCCGATCATCGATACCCACATCCACCTGTTCGACCCCAATCGCCCGCAGGGCGCGCCCTACACCGGGCCCAAGTCGTCCAGTCCGCCGGTCGCCGCGCTGCCGGCCCGGTATCGGACGCTCGCCGGTCCGCTCGGTGTGGTCGGCGCCGTCAAGGTGGAGGCGAGCCCGTGGGTCGAGGACAATCTCTGGGTGCTCGAGGTCGCCGAACGCGACCCGATCGTCGTCGGCGTCGTCGGCAACCTCGAACCGGAGAAGCCGGAGTTTCCTGAGTACCTCGACCGCTACCGCAAGAACCGGCTGTTTCGCGGGATCCGCTGTGGCAACCTGTGGGGCCGCGATATCGCGGCGCAGGTGGAATCGCCGGCGTTCATCGGCGGCCTGCGGCGGCTCGCCGAGGCCGATCTGGTGATGGACACGGCCAACCCGCGCCTCTCGTTGCTACAGGCGATCGTGCGGGTGACGGACCGCGTGCCGACGCTGCGCGTGGTCCTCGATCACCTGCCGGCGTTGCCCATGCCCGAAACAGCCGCGGATCGCGCCGCCCTCGAGACCGCGCTGCGCGAGCTGGGCGCGCGCCCGCAGGTGTTCGTCAAGCTCTCGGCGATCATTCACGACGTCAAGGGGCAGATCTCGACGGACGTCGGCAGCTACAAGGGCTGGCTGGATCGGCTGATGGACGTGTTCGGCGAGGATCGCGTGGTCTTCGGCAGCGACTGGCCGAACAGCGACGGCGTCGCCCCCATCGACAACGTCTTCGCGATGGCCACCGCCTACTTTGCCGGGCGTACGACTACTGCCGCCGAAAAATACTTCTGGAAGAACTCGGTCACCGCCTACAAATGGATTCGCCGTGACCCGTCCCAACCCGTGCGCTAGGGACGCGCCAGGCGAGCCGGGAGTCGCAGCTACTGGTCCGCGAGCGCTTCCATCGGCGAGACGCGCGCCGCGCGGTACGAGGGGACCAGGCAGGCGGCGAGCGACACGACGCCCAGAGTCACCGCGGTGCCGGCGAGCACGGCGACGTGCAGCGCCGGTACCTGATAGAGCAGCGTTTGCATCGCCTGGCCGGTGATCCACGCGGCTATCACGCCGAGCGCCGTGCCGGCGGCGAGCAGGCCGAGCGCGAGCGACACGAACTGGCGCCGCACCTGCGCCGGCTGCGCCCCAAGAGCCATGCGCAAGGCAATCTCCCGCCGGCGTTGCGCCACCGCATAGCTCAAGACGCCATACGTGCCGATCGCCGTCAGCAACATCGCGATCCCGGAGAACACGCCCGCCAGCAGCGCCGGTGAGCGTCGCGCCACCAGGCTGTCCTCGATCCGCGCGTCCATCGTTTGGATGTCGTTGACCGGCAGGTCCGGATCGATCGCGCGGACGATCGGTCGCAGCGTGTTCGCGAACGCTTCTGCTACCGCGCTCGTTCGTGTGACGACGAAGAAGTCGTTGTCCTGGCGATGGCCGAAGGGATAGTAGACCGCACCCAGCGCGTCGTCTTCGGTGAGCCGATCCTGTTTCGCCGCGCCGACGACGCCGACGATCGTGAAGCCTTCGACCTCGCGGCCTTCCGCCGGATTTGAACCCGGGAAGACGCGCTGTCCGATCGCACCGCCCGTCGGCCAGTAGCGACGCGCGAAGTCCTCGTCGACGACGCAGACACGTTCGGCGCGCCGTGAATCGGCATCGACGACGAATCGACCTTCGCGCAGCGTGAAGCCCATCGCGGAGAAGTAGTCGCCGCCGACGCTATAGGAGTAGATCGCGCGCGGAGACTCGCCCGGGCGACGCGGACGCCCCTTCACCGTGGCGGAGCTCCGACTGCTGTTGCCGCTGAGCGGCACGTTGGTCACGATCCCCGCGGCCATCACTCCCGGCGTGCGAGCGATATCGCCGACGAGCCGTTCGACGAAGGCGAGGCGGTCCGCGTCGCGTTGGTAACTGCTCCACGGCAGCGAGATCTGGCCGGCCAGCACGCGCTCGGGCCTGAACCCCGGCGACACCGCCATCACCTTGTTCAGGCTGAGGCCGAGCAGGCCCGCGCCGGACAGCAGGGCGAACGCCAGCCCGATCTGGGCCACGATGAAGCCGTGCCGCAAGCGCTGCGCTGCGCGGCTCGCCGTGCTCCCGCGCGACTCGAACTGCATCCCGCTGGCGACGCGCTGTCGCAGGCTGTACCACGCGATCGGCAGCGCGATCGCGACGCCCAGGACGAGGGCGCCCAGGAGCACCGTGACGGCGACGCGCGGGTCGAGCGCGATGTGCGTTCCCAGCGGCAGCCGATCGGTCCCGAGCAACGGCAGCAGGCGGATCCCGACGGCTCCGACGACGAGCCCCAGCAGTCCGCCACCGAGCGTGAGCGCGGTCGTCTCGACGACCACCGCGCTCACGACGTGACGCCGGCCGGCGCCGATCGCCTGGCGGACCGCGAGCTCCCGCACGTGTTGGCTGGCGCGGATGAGGAGGAGGTTCACGAGATTGAGCGCGCCGATGAGGAGCAGGAACAGCGCGCCCGCCTGCATCAGCAGCAGCGTGGGACGGATGGCGGCCACGTGGCCCGCGTGCAGCGGCTCCACGATCGAGCGGAAGCCCGCGTCGGCCATCGCCTTGGCTTCGATGCCGCCACCTTCGACGGCGGCGTTGTGCGCATCGACCTGCGACTGCGCCTCGGCGAGCGTCGTTCCTGGCCGAAGCCTCGCGATCATGTGAGTGGAGCTCCCCCAGTGGCGGCGCTTCGGCTCCCGCTCCTCGGCGTTCGACGACAGCGGGAAATAGAGCCGCGCCTTCGACGAGAGGAAGCTGAAGTCCGGCGGCAGCACGCCGACGATGGCTCGTTCGACGCCGTCGACCCGGATCCGCCGTCCGAGCACCGCGCGATCGCGGTCGTACCACTGTCGCCAGTACGCGTCGGTGATGATGACGACGTGGTCGGTCTGATACGTCATCTCCGCTTCGGTGAACGCGCGTCCCGCGACCGGGCCGGCTCCGAGCGTCGCAAAGAACTCCGGGGACACTCGCGAGATCGATTCCCGCTCGGTCGAGCCCGGCTCGCCGACGATGGCAGTGCCGTCGCGATAGACGGCGAGCGCGGCCAGCGCGTCGATACGGCCGCGTCGCTCGTCGTAGTTCGTGAGCGTCGAGCCATCGTCAGGGACGCCGGCCTTGGGATAGGCGTTGAACACCGCGACGAGGCGATCGGCTTCCGGGAAGGGCATCGGGCGCAGGAGGATCGAATAGACGCCGGCGAAGATGGTCAGGTTGGCGCCGATACAGATCGCCAGCGTGGCGAGCGCGGTGACGGTGAAGCCCGGCGTCTTGCGCAGCAGGCGGACGGCGTAACGCAGGTTGCGCGCGAGCTCGTCGAAGAGCATCAGGCCGCGCGCCTCGCGGCAATCGTCCTTCGCGTTGTCGACGCTGCCGAACTCGGCCCGTGCCCGGCGCCACGCGGCTTCGGGCGGCGTGCCGGCGCCGACGAGGTCGTTGACGTAGGCTTCCAGGTGGAAGCGCATCTCCTCGCTCATCCCGTCCTCGAAGCGACGGCGGCCGACGAGGGCACGCACACGCGAGAGCGCCCGTCGCCACATCTCAGACCTCCTCCGGCGTGGTGTTCAGGACCGCGGCCATGGCTGCCGCCAGCCGGTTCCAGCCAGCGGCTTCCTCGCGGAGTCGGCGGCGTCCAGTGGCAGTCATCGTGTAGTACTTCGCCCGGCGGCCGTTGTCGCTCTCGCCCCACTCGGCCTCGATGAGGCCCTGATGCTCGAGCCGGTAGAGCGCCGGATAGAGCGAGCCTTGCGGGATCTCGAGCGCCTCGCCCGAGATCTGGCGGATGCGCAGCAGCACGCCGTAGCCGTGGAGCGGCTTGAGCGACACGGCTTTCAGGATCAGCAGGTCGACGGTGCCGGGGAGCAGGTCTGCAGTTTTACCCAAGGCGGCCAAGCCTCCTAGTCTGGCTAGGAGTATGGCCATCGCTCTCCTAGTCTGTCAAGGAGAGACGATGCGATCGACCGCGCGGTTCGGCCCAACCCCTGGATTGTGCTGGGCCGAGCTCCACCGTACACTCGCTCCTTTCGGGAACGCACCATCCTCGACCTTCATCACGACCAACAAAAGGGATCATCAATGACCGATACGGCGCCCGCACTCAACGCGACCACTCTGGGCTGCTCCATCACCTGCAAGGATCTGGAAACGTCCATTCGCTTCTATCGCGATGCCATCGGGTTTGCGGTGGCTCAGAGGTTCGAGAACGAAGGAAAGGTCGTGGCGGCGGTGGTCGCGGCGGGTGACTGCCAGATCGTCCTCAACCAGGACAACGGCAAGCTCGGCTGGGACCGGATCAAGGGACAGGGGTTCTACCTGCAGATCAACGTGGCGGGCGCTGCCGATGTGGACGCGGCTGCGGCGCGGATCAAGGCCGCGGGTGGGACGCTGCTGAGTGAGCCGGCGGACCGTCCGTGGGGCGCGCGCATGTTCCAGTTCAACGATCTGGACGGTTTCAAGCTCGGGGTGTCCACAGCGCTCGTGGGATAGCACCCGCAGCACCAAACGCGCCGTCGTGGTCGGCTTCGCGAGGCCCTTTGGGGCGAGTCTGAAGTCTCGCCCTGAAGCGGCCGTGGCCGTCGGCGGGGGGCTGCCCGCTGAGCACGGTGTGTCGAATGGGACACGCGTTCCCGCCGCCAGTGGTCAGAATGACTGATCGGCTTCCAGTGGCAGGGACACGCAATGCGGCTCAGTCGGTTGCCGACAGCAGGGTGGCGTGGACCGAGGCGATCGGGATTCGATGTGCGGGTCGGGGAGCTGCAGGGGTGGGCGGCCAACGCGCGCGCCACTTCTGCGTGAGGCTTCTCCTGTGAAGATCATCCGAAATATCGCGGGCGGCATCGCGCTGGCCTTGCTGTGGCATCCAGAAGCGCTCGCCCTCGATCCCGCCAAGGCCCTCACGCAGTTCACCCATTCCTCCTGGCTGATGGAGGACGGGCTGCCGCAGAACTCGGTCAGGGCCATTGCCCAGACCGCCGATGGCTATCTGTGGCTCGCGACGCAGGCAGGCATTGTCCGGTTCGACGGCGTCCGCTTCACCGTCTTCAACACGACGAATACGCCGGCGCTCACGAGCAGCAATGTCCTGGCGCTCCTCGCCGCGCGAGACGGGAGCCTCTGGATCGGCGGATATGGCGGGTTGACGCGCTTGAAAGGCGGGACGTTCACCACGTATACGACCCGGGAGGGCCTGGCCCACGACGTGGTGTTTGCGCTATGTGAAGACAGTAAGGGGAACCTCTGGATCGGCACGCAGGGAGGCGGTCTGAGCCGGTGGCGAGACGGCCGGTTCACGACCCTTTCGACAAAAGACGGGCTGTCCAACAACTTCGTGCGAGCGATCCACGAAGATCGTCGGGGAGATCTGTGGATTGGCACCGACGGCGGCGGATTGAACAGGTTGAGCGCCGCGCAATTCACGGTCTTCAGGAAGCCGCAGGGACTTCCGAGCGACATCATCCTGTCGATCGACGAGGACCGGCAAGGGAATCTGTGGGTGGGCACGTTTGACGGTGGCCTGAGCCGCCGGAGCGATGGCGGGTTCACAACCTACGCCGCCAAAGAGGGACTTCCAAGCAATGCGGTGTACGCCATCTTCGAGGATCGCGACGGAAATCTGTGGGTCGGCACCCACGGCGGCGGGCTCAGTCGATGGGACGGCCGACGATTCACGTCACTCACCACTGAATATGGGCTCGCCGATGCCGGAGTGAGAGCGATCTATGAAGATCGCGAGAGAAGCCTGTGGATCGGCACCGCTGGCAGCGGTCTCCACCGGATCAAGGACGGTAAGTTCACGACCTTCACGACCCAGGAAGGACTCTCGAGCAACCTGGTCTACCCGGTCTACGAAGATCGGGCGGGTGACGTCTGGATCGGCACCGAAGACCATGGCCTGAATCGGCTCAGCGGAGGCCGCGTCTCGACCTATACGACCAGACAGGGCCTGGCCAGCGACCACGTGTGGTCGATTGAGGGGGGACGCGACGGAAGCATGTGGCTCGGCACAGGCGGCGGACTCAGTCGGCTCAAGGATGGCCGTTTCACCAACTTCACCGTGCGAGAGGGACTCTCGAGCGACATGGTCTGGGCCCTTCACGAGGGCCGCGACGGCAGCCTCTGGATCGGCACGTTCGGTGGTGGTTTGAACCGCCTGAAAGACGGGCGTGTCGACGTCTTCACGTCACGGGATGGCCTGCCGGACACGTCGGTCAGAGCCATCGAGGAAGATGCTGCGGGAACGCTCTGGATCGGCACGAGCAACGGGGGCGTGGCCAGGTTGTCGGAGGGCCGGTTCACCACGATCACGACCAAGGACGGCCTCTCCAGCAACGTGGTGAGATCTCTCTACGCCGACCAACAGGGAAGCGTCTGGATCGGCACGCTTGGCGGACTGAACCGGCTGAAGAACGGCCACGTCACGGTCTACATGACTCGCGATGGCCTGTTCGACGATGGGATCTGGCTGATCCTCGAAGATGGCCAGAGCAATCTCTGGATGAGCAGCCCCCGCGGAGTCTTTCGAGTCAGCAAACAGGACTTGAACGACTTCGCCGACGGTCGAATCACCTCGATTGCGTCCGTCGCGTACGACAAGGCGGATGGCCTGAAGAGCAGCCAAGGCGTCGGCGGCTCGCAGCCGGTGGGCTGGAAAGGCCGCGACGGGAGATTGTGGTTCTCGACCTTCCAGGGCGTCACCGTCGTGGACCCGCAGCGCATGAGCACGAACGCGCTGCCGCCGCCGGTCATCATCGAGGAGATCCTGGTCGACGGTGAGGCGCTGGCTGCGGACTCACGGGTGCCGGCGGGCAAGGAAAAGTTCGAGTTCCACTATACGGGCCTGAGCTTGCTGGCACCCGAAAGGGTGCGCTTCAAATACAGGCTCGAAGGCCTGGACAGGCAGTGGATCGACGCCGGCACGCGCCGCGTCGCCTACTACACGAACATCCCCCCCGGAGACTACCGCTTCCGGGTGCTGGCGTCGAACAACGACGGCGTGTGGAACGAAACGGGCGCTGCGCGTGCCTTTTCCCTGGCGCCCTATTTCCACCAGACGTACCTCTTCGACGCGTTGTGCGCCGGGGCGGCGCTGATGCTTGTCGGATCGGTCTATCTGCTCCGAGTCAGGCACCTGACATCCCGCCAGGCGGAGCTGGAGATGACGGTCGACGAGCGCACCCGGCAGCTGCAGGACGCCAAGGCTGCCGCGGAAGCCGCGAACCGTGCCAAAAGCGAGTTCCTCGCCAACATGAGCCACGAGATTCGCACGCCGATGAACGGAATCATCGGCATGACGGAACTGACCCTCGGCACCGATCTCACGGACCAGCAGCGCGACGACCTGATGACGGTCACGACATCGGCGGAGTCGCTCCTGACGATCATCAACGACATCCTGGATTTCTCGAAGATCGAATCGGGCAAGTTCGAGCTCGATCCCGTCGATTTCGATCTGCGCGAGTGGCTCGATGCGACGATGAGAACGCATGCGCTGCGCGCGCACCAGAAGGGGCTGACCCTGGCGTGCCGCGTGCAGCCGGATGTGCCAGACGGGCTCACGGGTGACCAGGGTCGCTTGCGTCAGGTCGTGATCAACCTGGTCGGAAATGCGATCAAGTTCACTGATCGAGGGGAAGTCGTGGTCGAGGTGTCAATCGCTGGCGGCGAGGCGCAGACGACCGCGGACGTGAAGGCCACGTACGTGGAGGCCACGGACGTCCAGTTGCGGGTGGCGGTGATCGACACCGGCATGGGCATCTCGGCCGAAAAGCAGCGCATCATCTTCGAGCCGTTCTCGCAGGCCGACAACTCGATTACGCGCCAGCACGGCGGCACGGGCCTCGGCCTGACGATCTCGTCGCGGCTCGTTGGCATCATGGGCGGCGCGCTGTCGGTACAGAGCGTCATAGGACGCGGAAGCACCTTCTCGTTCACGACGAGACTCGCCCGGCAAAGCACGCCATCAGAGAATCGGACGCAGGTTCCTTTGGCGCAAGGCGTAACCGAACAGGTCGCTCGTCCACTTTGTATTCTGCTGGCAGAAGACAACCCGGTGAACCAGGTGGTCGCCAGACGGCTGCTGGAAAAGCTCGGGCACAGCGTTGCCGTGGCCAGCAACGGCCGCGAGGCGCTCGACGCGGTGGAACAGCGGATCTTCGACGTTGTGCTGATGGACCTGGAGATGCCCGAGATGAGCGGTCTGGACGCCGCCGCCACCATTCGCAGGCGCGAGCAGGGGACGGGCAAGCACATACCGATCATCGCGATGACCGCCCACGCGATGATCGGCGATCGAGAGAGGTGCCTGGCAGTCGGAATGGACGGCTATGTCAGCAAGCCGGTCCGCCCAGACGAGCTCTATGCCGCGCTCGACGACGTGACGCCCAAACAAGGCGTTGACGCCGCGTGAACAGCGACCGTGGCCACTTGACGCCGTCTGAGAGTGCTGATGACGCGAGCGGGCGCGGGGGGGACCTCACGACGAGGTGCGCGGCACCGGAGCTTCGGGACTGGCCCATCGCGGGCCGGATCCTAGCTGATTCGTCGTTTGTTCGCCACGCCGGCCGCTTCGACCATCCGCGGTATCAGCGCGACGGGTGCGAGCTGCGCCGCCCAACTCCTTGGACTCGGCTATCGCCAGGGCGAGCCTGTGGTGGTGCTCCTCGAGCTCGGCGTGCAGCTCCAGCACCCGGCCGATCAGCCGCGGACGTTCGTCTCCCTGGTCCATCGGGGCAGTCTCTGGCAGCTCAGCCGAATCGCTAGTTCGTGACGCTCGCTCGGCGCAGCGCTGCGAACCTGCACCCTTGCGCCGAGGGCGCGTTCCCATTCCCGCAACGCTACCCCCAGCCGGCCGGGCGAACCATAGGGGTTTGCGCTGGCGTGGTTGGTGCGTTGCCCGTATCACCGACAACCAAGAGGAGGAAGTCCATGGAAAACAAGCCTGCCGCCGTGCGCGCAGTGCCGTTCGGCGTGGCCGCCAGGGCGCTGGGCATCGACGTGTCGAGGTTGAAGGAGACGAAGGGAGGAACGGAGCACGCCGGCCCGTGCCCCGTGCACAGGCCCAAGAGGAACAGCGGCGAAGCCTGACATCCGCGTCTCGCAGGAGGTGCAGGGCGAGAACCCTGCCAAGAGGTTCACGTACGAGCAGCACTTCGGCACTTCGTCCCGTCAGCGTGCTCCAGGCGCGAAATTTGGCCCCTGGGACGTGCGAGAGCTACGGGTGGGGCTCTACGACGACCCGGCCCGACTCCGAGCGCGGCGATGCGCCGAAGTACGGGCACCGAACGGCCTGCATAAGAGCCTGGAGGTGTTCGGGGCGTGGCAGCTGAAAGAGAAGGCGCCGCACCAAATCGTCTACCTGTCGCGCCTCATGTGCCGCGGCCTCGAGCGACGTGGTCAAATCGGCAAGCGTGCCGAGCGAGTCACCCGCCGAACTGTACGACGTCCGTGACTTCATCGGCCACACAACGTCGGCGACGTCGCGCTGCCTCCGGTCGACCCCGTTGGGCGCGCCGGTCAGAAAGTAGGCCAATCGCCGC
>JBDSLU010000040.1:0-3405 GCA_039916225.1 Vicinamibacteraceae bacterium | reverse complement strand
TTGTCGTCATGTCACCTCGTGTACGATCATTCTAGTGGACCGCCCGCCGCGGCCGCCTCACTCCGAGCCTCCGTGACACTTCCCCGCCGCCCGGCGCCGTCCATCGTCGCTCTCGTCCACGACGTCGTCGATGGCGCGCCCATCGCCCGCGAAGCGGCGGTGGCCCGTCTGGCGATTGCCGGCGCGCGAGCCGAGGGCGTCGTCATCCAGGCCCTCATCACGGCCGAGCCGCGCGCCCGGGCGGCGCTGCTCGGCGTCCTCGAACGATGGACGACGGCCCGGGCGCTCTCCGCCGGCATCGACTGCCTCGCCGCAGCCGATACGACGGTCGCCACGGCCGCCGTCGCCGCAGTCCGGCCCCATCTCCTGTCCGAGGATCCCGACCTGGCGGCGCGGGCGCTCGACGCGCTGGTGTCGACCAGTCTCGACACCGGCCGGGCCGAGGCGGCGCGGCTGGCCGCCATCGACGCGATCGCCGGCGCCGGTGGCGGCGCCGAGGACGTGCTCGCCCGGTTGCGCGACGACCCCAGCGATCGCATCCGCCGCGCGGTGGCCGGCGGCCCGGACTCGGCCCGGGTGGCCGGCGCGGCGCAGATCGAGGCGGTCGCCGCCGACCCCGGCCGCGACCCGCTCGCCGTGCAGCGATTGATCGGCGAGGTCGGCGCCCAGGGCAGCTTGTCGGCGCTGCACCAACTGGTGCTGGCGCTGGCCCACGCCGAGCGCACGGCGGCAACCGACGGCGAACGTGCCGGCTGGACGGGAGCCTTGGGCGCGGCTCATGCCGCGCTCGCCGCGCGCGGCAGCCGTCTCGCCCGACAGGACCTGCGGGACGCATTGGAGCGGACGCCGCCCGATCGCCTCGGCGAGCTGGTCGGTGCCGCCGAAGCCATTGGTGATGCCGGCTGCCTGGCGCCGCTGGCCGCGGCGTGGACCGGTGCCGAGGAGGCGACGCGAGCGCGCGTCGCCACGGCTTTCGCGGCGATTGTCGCGCGCGAAGGTCTCGGCAGGCGGCACGCCGCGGTCAAGGACGTCCTGACGCGCTGGCCACACGCCGCCACCGAGCTGCTGCGTCGCACGTCCTGAGACGCGGCGTCGACTCAGCATCGGGCGTGGCCCAGGCCCTGGACCAAGGCCACGACCTGAGACGCGGGATGGGCCGCAGGCTGAACCCGCGGGTCGAACCGCGCAACCTGGGAAACCTGTAGGATCGCGCGCGATGCACCTGCGTGCTGGTGTCGCCGTCTGTGCCCTTCTCCTGTGCGCGGCCGTGCTGCGACCGCAGGCCTTCGAGGCGCGGCTGCCGGTCGTACAGGTCGAGGCGCAACCGCTCGCCGCTCAAGCCTCACGAATCGCCGCCGCGCTGGCGTTTGTCGGTGCGCCGCTCTCCCCGTCCGACCGCGAGGCGCTGCGCACCGCAGCATCACGACCGGACGCGTCCGCGGCGATTCAAGCCGTCCTCGATCCGCTCTGCCTGATCGAGGTGCACATCAATCCCGAGAGTCGGGTCAAGGTCGCGCCGGGACCCGCACGCGCCGAGCTGGTCGAGCGCGGCTGGCGGACGTTCCTGGTGAAGGTCCGCAACGAGGCCGGCGTCACCGCACCGTTGCGGGTGTCCAGCCCCAACGCCCAGCGCGTGTTCTCGCGCGGGGCGCGCGGCTTCAGCACGGACCCGCGGCCGGCGCAGACGATCTCCGCCGCCGACGTCACCAATCGCTGGCTCGATCTCGAGCTGTTCGACAAGCCGCCACTGGCCGCGGCGCTGTCGGGGCTGGAGGTCGAATACCGCATCGTGCAGCTCTCGTCGCGCGACGCCGGCCGGCGCGAGGCGACGCTGGCCGCCGACGTCGGCCAGGGATCGCAGGACATCGGTTTCCGCAACGACACGCCGATCCTGTTCACGATCCGCCCGTCGGTCGACCTGACGTTGCGCGTGCGCGACGAGCGCGGCCGGCCGACGGTCGCGGCCTTCGTCGTCCGTGATGCGCAGCAGCGCGTCTATCCGTCGCCGGCCCGCCGGCTGGCGCCCGATTTCGCCTTTCACCCGCAGGTCTATCGCGGCGACGGCGAGACAATCCGCCTCGCCGAAGGCGTCTACGACGTCGAGGTCAGCCACGGCCCGGAATACGTGGCGCAGCGGCAGCGCGTCGCCGTCGGACGGGAGCCGCTGACGGCGAGCTTCGCGCTCTCGCGGTGGATCGACTTGCCGGCGCGCGGCTGGTATCCGGGCGATCACCACATCCACGCCGCCGGGTGCCTGCACTACGAGACGCCGACCATCGGCGTCGAGCCGCGCGACATGATCCGGCACATTCTCGGCGAAGCGCTGAGCATCGGCTCGGTGCTCACCTGGGGGCCCGGCTACTACTACCAGAAGCAGTTCTTCGAAGGACGCGATCATCCGCTGTCGACGGCCGGGACGCGGATGCGCTACGACGTCGAGGTGTCCGGCTTTCCATCGAGTCACGCCGGTCATCTCGTGTTGCTGCGCCTGAAGGACCAGGACTACCCCGGTGTGAAGACGCTCGACGACTGGCCGACGTGGACGCTGCCGATCCTGCAGTGGGCCAAGGCGCAGGGCGCAGTCGTCGGCTTCGCCCACTCCGGCTGGGGCCTCGAAATCGCGGACACGAAGATCCCGTCGCAGGAGATGCCGCGCTTCGACGGCATCGGGGCCAACGAGTACATCGTCGACGTCACCCACGATGCGGTCGACTTCATCTCCACCGTCGACACGCCGGCGCCGTGGGAGCTGAACATCTGGTACCACACGCTGAACGCCGGCTTCCGCACGCGCATCAGCGGGGAGACCGACTTCCCGTGCATCTTCGGCGATCGCGTCGGGCTCGGCCGCAGCTACGTGAAGCTCGATCGGCTCGACTACGACCATTGGGCGGAGGGCATCCGGACGGGCCGCGCCTACGTCACCGACGGCAAGAGTCATCTCATCGACTTCCGCGTCGATGGCGTCGACGTCGGCACTCGCGGCAGCGAGATCCGGCTGGCACGCGCCGGCACGGTCACGGTGAGCGCGCAGGTCGCGGCCCGGCTGCCCGAGCAGCCCGACGAGGCGCTGCGGCAACTGCCGCTGAGCAAGGCGCCGTACTGGGATCTGGAACGGGCGCGGCGACCTGGCGCGGGCGGCACGCGCGAGGTCGCCGTCGAGGTGATCGTCAACGGCCGCGTCGCCGCGACGCGATGGATCACCGCGGATGGCACGATCCGCGACCTGGCCTTCGACGTCGCGCTCGAGCGCAGCAGCTGGGTGGCGCTGCGCGTCCTGCCGTCGTCGCACACCAATCCGATGTTCGTGCTGGTCGACGGCCAGCCGATTCGCGCCTCGCGGCAGAGCGCCGACTGGTGCCTCCGCGCGGTCGATCAGTGCTGGCGGCAGAAGGCGCCGCAGAT
>JBDSLU010000039.1:0-7272 GCA_039916225.1 Vicinamibacteraceae bacterium | reverse complement strand
GGTCGGGCGTGAGAGCCCGACCGCCAACAGATATAGTGCGCGACGTGCCCGGCCCGTCCGTGTCGGTCCTCGTCGTGAGCTGGCAGTCGGCGGCGTGGCTCGAGCGCTGCCTGACCGCCATCGAGCCGGGCGAGGCCGAGATCATTGTCGCCGACAACGCCTCGAGTGACGGCAGCGCCGCCCGGGCGAGGGCCGTCGCACCGCACGCGACGGTGATCGCACTCGACCGGAACCTCGGCTTTGCCGGCGGCGTCAACGCCGCCCGGGCCGCCGCCCGGACACCGCGGCTGCTGCTGCTGAACCCCGACGCGGCGCCGACGCCCGGCGCGATCGCCCGCCTGGCCGACGCGCTGGACCAGGCGCCCGACATCGGTGCCGTCTCGGGCCGGCTGGTCGGCGCGGACGGCAGCCCCCAGCTCGGCTTCAACGTCAGGCGACTGCCTACGCTCGCCAGCCTCGCCGCCGATCTGCTGTTCATCGACCACCTGTGGCCTGCCAATCCGGCCTCCTCCAGGTACTACGCGCGCGACCTCGATCCCGATGCGCCGGCCGACGTCGAGCAGCCGGCCGCCGCCTGCCTGATGATCCGCGCCGACGTCTTCGATCGACTCGGCGGCTTCGACGAGGCGTTCTGGCCGGCCTGGTGGGAAGACGTCGATTTCTGTCGACGCCTGCGGGGGGCCGGCTACCGCATCCGCTACCTGCCCGACGCCGTGTTCCGCCACGAAGGCGGCTCGTCGCTGGCGGCGCTCGGCGCGCGGACATTCGAACGGGTGTTCGCCGCCAATCGCCGCCGCTACGTACGCAAGCACCACGGCCGGGTGGCCGCGGTGCTGATCGGGGGGTTGAGCCTCGCCGGTGGGACGCTGCGCCGCGTCGGTCGCGTCGTCAGGCCAGGCCGCTGAGACCGAGGAAGGCCGCGGTCTCTCGGAAAATCGGTCCGAGGCTGGCCTGCAGCCGGTGGTCGTCGTCGAACAGCCGCAGCGTGACGTTGGGCCGGCCTTCGGCGAAGGACTCCACCTTGCGGACGTCGACCAGCTCGTCGTGCCGGCCCTGGAAGATCAGCGTCGGGCTGGTGACCGCCGCCGTCCGCGAGTCGTAGCGGCGCGCGTCGGCGTACAGCTCATAGCCGACGGTGCGCTGCTCGCCGTAGGCGAAATGAAAGATCTGCAGCGCGTTGGTCTCGCGCCAACGCCGCAGCCCGCCCTCGCCAAGCTCGCTGAAGCTGTCGTCGTCGAACGTCAGGGCCGGGGCGAGCAGGACCATTCGGTCGACGGCGCGCACGCTGCCCCGCCGCTCCTCCGCCCGCGCCGCCACGTGCCAGGCGACGAAGGCTCCCAGGCTCGATCCGATCAGGACCACCGGCCCCGGCGGCAGCGCCGCCATCGCCGTCTCGACCTGGCCGATCATCCGCGTCGCGGTCAGCGTCTCGAACGCCGGCTCGTTGAAGTCCGGGGCGTGCAGCGTCAGGCCCGCCGCCGCCAGGCGCTCGGCCAGGTAGAGGGCCTTGCCGGCCCGGGGCGACGACGCGAACCCGTGCAGGTAGAAGACGTGCATGGTCAGGGACGGCCTGCGGCCGCGCGTGACCGCGCGGCTGCCACGATCAGAGCATGCCTTGGCAACCCGGACGGCAGCGGCAGGGAATCTCCGCGGCGCCGTCCGTGTTGTAGTTGTAGGACAATTCCTCACCCCGGCGAATCGTGCGCGACGCGCGAATCCAGATCACGCCTTTGATGATCTGCACGTAGCAGTTGCCGCGGCAGCTGTGGTTGATGAACCGCGCCGCGTTGCCGTCGACCGCCGCGTCGATCGCCCAGTTGCGATTGAGCGTGAAGCACCAGATGTGCCCTTGCTTCAGGTAGCGCACCTCGCGCGGGGTGCTCTTCTTGGCGGTGATCTTCTCGCCGGCGTAGTCGATGATCCGCTTGTTCTTCGGAATCGACTCGAGCGCGAACACGCCCCATCCGTGTACCCGCGACTTGCGCCGCTCGATCTTCGGCGGATCCGGCAGCGGCGCGACGTTGTAGCGGACTCGTCCGCCGGACCCGTTGGCCTTGCTGGTGGAAGTTTTCGTGGTCTTCGCCGCTCGTGCACTCACCTGGATCGTCGCCTCCGGGGACACGATATCAGGATCAGCATACGGCCGAGGTGGTCGACGTGGTCGTGACACAGGCGCCTCCGATCCCCGTGCTACATTCGCGGCACGGCGCATCGGTGCGCGCCTGTTCGTCGGAGGGGACATGGAAGGGTTGTTCACGGCGTGGGGTCGGATCTTGGGCGGACGCACGCCGAACCTGTCGATCGAGATCACACGCGAATGCCCGCTGCGTTGCCCCGGCTGCTATGCCTTCGGCGACGATCATCTCGGCGGCGGCGTCACCCTGCGCGACGTGGCCGACTACAAGGGCGACGCGCTGGTGCAGCGGATGCTGCAACTGGTCGACGAACACAAGCCACTCCACCTGTCGATCGTCGGCGGCGAGCCGCTGGTCCGCTTCCGTGAACTGAACACGCTGCTGCCGATCCTGGCGGCACGCGGGCTGCACACGCAGGTCGTGACGAGCGCGGTGCGGCCGATCCCGATCGAGTGGGCGCAGTTGCCGCGGCTCCAGGTGGTGGTGTCCATCGACGGCCTGCAGCCGGAGCACGACGTCCGGCGCACGCCGGCGACCTACGACCGCATCCTCAAGCACATCGCCGGGCACCAGATCACCGTCCACTGCACGGTGACGCGGCAGCAGGTGCAGCGCGACGGCTACCTCGAGGAGTTCGTCCAGTTCTGGTCGGCGAACCCGGACACGCGCCAGATCTGGGTCAGCCTCTACACGCCCCAGATGGGCGAAACGGCGCCGGAGATCCTGACACCAGCCGATCGCGAGCGCGTCGTCCGGGACCTGCTCCGGCTGCGGACGATGTACCCCAAGCTGAGGATGCCGAAGAGCCTGATCGAGGTCTATCGGAAGCCGCCGTCTTCGCCGGACGCGTGCGTCTTCGCCCAGACCACGACCACCCTGTCGGCCGATCTGG
The DNA here is from genome assembly GCA_039916225.1 of Vicinamibacteraceae bacterium. Lineage (GTDB taxonomy): Bacteria > Acidobacteriota > Vicinamibacteria > Vicinamibacterales > Vicinamibacteraceae > JBDSLU01. The sequence continues at coordinate 4,245 of JBDSLU010000039.1, read as the reverse complement.
AGCGCCGGATCACGCCCTGCCAGTTCGGTGGCAACCCGGATTGCGGCCAGTGCGGCTGCATCGCCAGCGCCGGCCTGGAAGCGGTGGCCCGGCACAAGCTGCCCGGCCGGATCCCGATCGGGGCGATTTACTGGTCGTCGCTGCGGGTCGGTAAGTGGGTTCGGGGCGCCCGCGGGGCCCTGGCCGGGTCGCCCCCGGCCGGCCTGACGCCGGAAACGGCCAAACCGGAGGCCTGAACCCGGCCTGTTATACTCGCCCGGACGTGCACGAACCCGCTCAGCCCACCAAGGCCGCCCGACTTCGCGCCCGTGCCACCCGAAAAGTGCGGGCGGTGCAGAAGTTTGCGTTCGGGCTGGCCAACACCACGCACCCGCTGCTGGTGCACATCATCCCTATTCGCCGCTGCAACATCGACTGCGGCTACTGCAACGAGTACGACAAGGTCAGCCAGCCGGTGCCGACCGAGGCCATGCTCGAGCGAATCGACCACCTGGCGACGCTCAACAGCTCGGTCGTGGCCTTCAGCGGCGGCGAGCCGCTGCTCCACCCCGATCTCGATGTGCTCCTGCGCCACGTCCGCGCGCGCGGCATGATGGCCGGGCTGATCACCAACGGCTACCTGCTGTCGCCGAAGCGGATCCTGGCGCTGAACGAAGCCGGCCTCGACTTCCTGCAGATCAGCATCGACAACATCGAGCCGGACGAGGTGTCGAAGAAGAGCCTGCGGCTGCTCGACAAGAAGCTCGAATGGCTGCGCGACTACGCCACGTTCGACATCAACATCAACTCGGTGCTCGGCGGGGGCATCAAGAACCCCGAGGATGCACGGACGATCAACCGCCGCGCCCGGCAGCTCGGGTTCTCGACGTCGATCGGCATCATCCACGACGGTCAGGGTGGGCTCAAGCCGCTCGGCCCGGCCGAACGCGCCGTCTACGACGGCGTGACGCGCGAGATCAACGGCGGCTGGCAGATCGCCAAGAACCTCTACTCGGGCATCCGCGGCTTCCAGGACAACCTCGTCGAAGGCAAGCCGAACGACTGGCGATGCCGCGCCGGCGCGCGCTACTTCTACGTCTGCGAGAACGGGCTGGTCCACTACTGCTCGCAGCAGCGTGGCTTCCCCGCCGTGCCGCTCCGGAGCTACACCGCCGCGGACATCACCCGCGCGCTGGTGACGCCGAAGTCGTGCGCACCGTACTGCACGATCGGCTGCGTCCATCGCGTCTCGACGATGGACTTCTGGCGCAAGCCGCAAGACGCCGGCGACCGCTCGACGCGCGGCTCGAGCGCGGCGCTCGAACCGCGCTCCTAGTGTCGCCGCTGGCCTTGCCTGCCGCCCGCCCGGGCGGCCGCTAGGCGGCGCCGCTGCGCGCGCCGAGCTCGCGGTCGAGATCGAGCAGCGACGACGGATCGTTGCCGACCAGGCGGAACTTGGCGACGATTTCGCGCGACGATTTCTCTTCCTCGACCTGCTCGGTGAGGAACCACTGCAGCTCCACCGTCGCGGAGAACGCCTTCTCGCGGAAGGCCAGTTCGTAGAGCGCGTCGATCTGCCGGCTGACTTCCTGTTCCTGCGTCAGCGCCGCCTCGAAGACGGCGGCGATGGTGTCGAAGGACTGCTTCGGTGCCGGCATGGCTCCGAGTTCCACCGTGCCGTCGCGGGCGATCAGGAAGTCGTACAGCTTCATCGCGTGGCCATACTCCTCCTGGCTCTGCAGGCGCAGCCAATGGGCGCAGCCGTTGAACGCCTGGCGGGCGCAGAAGGCCGACATCTGGAGATACGAGTACGACGCGGTGAGCTCGGCGTTGATCTGGCGGTTGATGGCTTCGTGGACGACGGCGTTCATGGCTGCTCCTGCGGACGATGGGGCTTCGAATCGGATTCGTAGAACACGGTGCTCTGGTCGCCGCGCTGGTCGACCAGCGTGGCGAAGTGCTCGATCATCGCGTCGCGGCGCGACAGCAGCGCTTTACGCGCCAGCGGGTCGACCCAGGCGGACAGCGCGGCGTCGACGTCCTCGTCGCGCAGCGCCTTCAGTCGATCGTAGAAGCGCCGGTCGACACGGCGCAGCAGCGCCGTCGACTTGAGGTCCATCGTGTGCCGGAAGGCCCTGGTGAAATCGATCAGCCAGAGGTGGAAGTCGGCGGTGACCAGCTGGTTGCCGAGGTTGCGATCGGTGTCGGCCACGAGCGCGGTGAACGCCCGGGCCAGATAGAGCTGCCGCTCCCAGCCCGGCACGTCGGGCGGCTCGACGCCGGCCTTGACTCGCTCGTCCTCATCCCACTTCTTGTCGACCCACCAGGTCAGCGCACCGCGCCGCCCCTTCCAGACGCGCTCGATCGACACCGGCACGAGGTCGTCGTAGCCGAGGAGCCGGGCCAGTCGGTAGGCGGCGATGTTGTAGCCGTAGAAATCGCGGAAGTCACGCTCGGTCCGGCCGCTGCGGAACCGGGCCTCTTCCTTGTGGGCGTCGACGTCCTGGAACGCCGCATCCTGGACGAACGCCCCTTCGCGCAGCGTCAGTCGCCACGGCTTGGTGACGCCCTTGCCCAGCTGTTTGGCCTCGACCACGTCCGCCTTCTCGAGGAACGCCTCGCGCGCCTCGGCCGTCCGCGGGTGGCGGACAGCCTGCCCGGTGGCGGTCGCCGGCCACATGGCGAGGAGCCCGGCGACGAGGAGGGTGGCGGCGCGGACACCGCGAACAGCACACATGCGGCGGCTATAATACGCGCTCCGAGGAACCCCTCCATGTCCTGTCGCGTCCCGCGTCCCGGTCCGGTCTCCCTGCTCGCCCTTGCTTTGATCCTGGGCATCCTTGGCGTCCGGGCGGCCGCGCAGACCATCCAGCCGGCCCCCGCGCGGCCCACCGGCGAGGGCGAAGGACCGTTCGAACGGCTGATCCTCCGCGGCGTCACGTTGATCGACGGGACCGGCGCGCCCGCCCAGGGGCCGGTCGACATCGTGATCGGCCGCAACCGGATCCTCGAGGTGCGTTCGGTCGGCTATCCGAACATGCCGATCCGGCCCGACTCGCGGCCGGGCGGCGCGACCCGTGAGATCGACGGCACCGGGCTCTACGTCATGCCCGGCTTCATCGACTGCCACGTGCATGCAGGCGGCGGCCGCAAGGCCCCGGACGCGGAATACGTCTACAAGTTGTGGCTGGCGCACGGCGTCACCACCGTCCGCGGCGTGCCGGCCGGTCCGCTCGACTGGACGCTGCGGGAGCGCGCCCGCAGCGCCCGCAACGAGATCACGGCCCCGCGGATCGTCGTCTACGCCCGCCCAGGCACCGGCGAGGGCTGGCTCGGCGGCGCCGTCACCACCCCCGAGAAGGCCCGCGAGTGGGTCACCTGGGTCGCCGCCAAGGGCGCCGACGGGCTCAAGCTGTTCGCCGAGGACCCGGAGGTGATGCGGGCGCTGATCGCACGGGCCCGCGAGCTGAAGCTGGGGACGACGGCGCACCTGGCCCAGACCGGCCTGGCCCGGATGAACCTGCGCGACGCGGCCCGGCTCGGCCTGCACGGCGCCGAGCACTTCTACGGCCTGTTCGACTCGTTGCTCGCCGATCACAGCGTCCAGCCGTACCCGCCCGACTACAACTACAACGACGAGGCGCACCGCTTCGCCCAGGTGGCGCGGCTGTGGAACCAGATCCACCCGCGCGGCAGCAAGGAGTGGAACGACCTGCTCGACGATCTGCTCGCGCACAAGGTCACCCTCGATCCGACGATGACGATCTACTCCGCGAGCCGCGACGTGATGCGGGCGCGGAACGCGGACTGGCATGCCACGTATACGCTGCCGACCCTGATGGAGTTCTTCCAGCCGAGCCGGGACGCGCACGGCTCCTACTGGTTCGACTGGACCACCGCCGACGAGGTCGCCTGGCGCAACTTCTACCGGGTGTGGATGTCGTTCGTGAACGACTACAAGAACCGCGGCGGCCGGGTGACCACCGGCTCCGATTCCGGCTACATCTACAAGCTGTACGGCTTCGGCTACATCGAGGAGCTGGAGCTGCTGCAGGAAGCCGGCTTCGACCCGCTCGAGGTGATTCGCGCCGCCACCCTGCACGGCGCCGAGTCGCTGGCCGAGCCGCGTGGCCTGCCGATCGAGGTCGGCGTGGTCCGGCCGGGGATGCTCGCCGACCTGGTCGTCGTCGACCAGAATCCGCTGCAGAACTTCAAGGTGCTCTATGGCACCGGGGCCATCCGGCTGAACGACCGCACCGGCCAGCC
>JBDSLU010000038.1:0-9962 GCA_039916225.1 Vicinamibacteraceae bacterium | reverse complement strand
TGGGAGTGACGCCGCCAGGACGGTCTGGGTATTCCTCCCGCGCGCCGGGACGGCCTGCGCCGGCAACCGCGCACTCCCGGCCGCTGTCTATCCTGCCAATCAACGCCGCACCTGCGTGCGGCGTCGTGTCTGTGAGCCTCTCGTGCGCGGTTGCGCCTCGCCGCATCGCTTCGCTCGTCCACTCGACGAGTCGGCTTGCCTTACGGCGCGCGGAGCGGCGGCCGCGTGATCGCGCAGGTCTCCGGCGCGTCTACCGCGGCCGGCTGTGGCTGGAGCGCGTTCTACCGGCTTGCGGAATTGGAGCGCGCAAGGGATACCCGCGCCGCCGCTGCGGCGTCGCACCCCGCGATCGCGGGGTAACCTTACGTGATCAGCTCTCTACGGGCCGCGGGCAAGGCCCGGCACCACGCGGCCACGGTGTCGAGGATGCCGTCGAGCACGCCGCCATGCGTGCCGCGCGGCAGGCCCGTCACCTTGAAGCTGTGATCGCCGCGCTCGACCGGATGGATCGTCGCCAGCGAGCCGAGGGGGCCGAGATGCGGGGCGAGTTCGTCGGGGCTGCCGAAGTCGTCGCGCGTGCCCTGCACCACCAGCAGCGGCGTCCGCAGCGTCGCGAAGTGCGCGACACGCAGCTGCTCGGGTCGCCCGGGCGGATGCAATGGATAGCCGAGCGCCACGACGCCGGCGATCGGATGCGCCACGGGCTCGGTCCCGGCGTCGGCGGCCGCGGTCACCATGGTCGCCATCCGGCCACCCATCGACTTGCCGCCGATCACCAGACGCCGATCCGCCAGCCAGCCGCGACCGGTCAGCGTCGCGATCAGCTCGCGGTAGCAGGCCTCGAGCTGCGGCGCCTTGTTCGGTGCTTTTGAGCGCCGCTCCATGTAGGGGAAGTTGAAGGTGATCGCATCGAACCCGCGGTCGGCGAGGCCGGCGGCTGCCGCGACCAGGAACGGGTGCGACATGCCGGCCCCAGCGCCGTGGGCGATCACGATGGTCGTGTCGCTGGCTGGAACGCCCTCGGCCGCGACGTAGCGCACCGCGGAGACCGGCGGCGCGCCGCTCGTGAACGCCTGCTGAGTGATCGCGGGAACATCGGCCATGGCGGACTCCGTGAGGTTGCGACGGATCGCGGCGTGCCGGCGATCTACGGCGTGCCGGACGACGTGGACGCTTCGCCGCTCCACGTCTTGCGATGGGCCTGCTGGTCGGGCGTCGCGTCGGACTTCGGCTCGAGGCGCCAGGTGTCCAGCGGCTCGCGGCCGAGCGTGACCGGCAGGCGGACCAGCTCGTCGCGTCGCGCCACCAGTACGGTCACGGCGCGGCCCGGGGCGTACTGCTCGAGCCGTCGGTCGAGACCATCGGCGCGGACGCGGAAGTCGTCGATCGCCAGGATCTCGTCGTCGACGTTGATGCCGGCCTGGTGTGCCGGTGTACCGCGGCGCACCTGCGTCACCACCAGGCGGCCGCTGTCGTTCTTCGTCGTCGCGCCCAGCCAGGTCTTGCCCGGCCCCGCGATCAGCGACTGATCGGCCGGCTTGAAGCGCAGCCCGAACCAGTCGAGCGCCTCGTCGTAGTTCAGCTCCTCCGTCGTCTGCAGCACCGACGTCCACCACGGGCCGAAGTCGCGGCCGGCGACCTCGTGCACGACGCCTTTGAAGTCGGCTTCGGTGAAGCCCTTGGCCCCGGCGTAGCGGCTGTAGGCGAGCCGCATGACATCGTCGAGGCTCTTCGCCCCGCTCGTCGCCTTGCGGATCTTGGCGTCGAGGGTGAAGGCGATCACGGCGCCCTTGGTGTAGTAGCTGATCGCGGTGTTCGGTGTGTTCTCGTCGGTGCGGTAGTACTTGATCCACGCGTCGGCCGACGCGGTTTCGACCGGCTGCGCCAGCCGGCCCGGCGTCGTCTGCAGATCGCGGATGTCCGCGCCGACGCCGTCGATCAGCTCGGCGTCGGTGGTCAGCCCGGCGCGGCGCACCATCAGGTGCTCGTAATAGGCGGTGAAGCCCTCGGCGATCCACAGGCTGGTCGTCGGGTTCTCGCGCTCGTAGTCGAAGGGCCCGAGCTCGATCGGCCGCAGCCGTTTCACGTTCCAGACGTGGAAGTGCTCGTGTGAGGCGAGGTTCAGCCAGCTCAGATAGCCGCGGCGCGTGCCGGTCGCCCACCGGCTTGCCATCAGCACGGTCGAGTCCTTGTGCTCGAGACCGCCCGACGCTTCGCTCAGGATGTTGATGAAGGCGTAGCGCTCGTAGGGCAGGCTGCCCCAGAAGCGCTCGTGCTCGGCGACGATCCGGGCGACGTCGGCGGCCGCCCGCTTGCCGTCGAACACACCCGCTTCGCCCTCGTTGGCCAGCACGTGCGGCTTGCCGCCGACGTCGAACCGATGGACGGTGGGGTTGCCGGCCAGGATCGGTGAATCGACCAGTTCGTCGTAGCTCGCGGCGCGGTATCGATGGGCCTCGCCGGCGACCGGTGCCAGGCTCGTCACGCTGGTCTTCCAGGCGGCCGGCAGCGCCAGCGTGACCACGTGCGGGCGGGTCACGCCACGCTCGGCCAGCGTGAGGAAGGTCGGCGCGCCGTTCAGCAGGGCGAAGCGCGACTCGACCCAGTTGGTGCGCACCGACATCTCGCGGCCGTAGACCTTGTAGGTCACGGTGACGCGCGGCGCGCCCTTGGCCTCGACCCGCCAGCGGTTCTTCTGCGTCTTGGTGACGACCAGCGCGGCGCCGTCCGGGCCTCGGGCCGCCACCTGCTCGACGTGGCGCTCGTATTCACGCACCAGGTAGGAGCCGGGCGTCCACACCGCCATCATCAGCTCGATCGACGCCTGACCAGCGGGGACGCTCGCCTCGACCTCGACGTAGTGCGTCTCGGGGGCGGGGAAGCGCAGCGTGTAGGTGATCGGCTCCGATGACATGCGTGGCTGGGTGGCGGCGGGCGAAGGCGTCAGCACGGCGGCCGCCAGGGCCGCCATCAGCGCGAATCGGGTCATGAGGTCACATCGTGTTCGCGTAGACCGCCGTGCCGTCGAGGCCGGCGTGCCGGTTGAGGATGATCGAGACGGGCATGTCGCGCATCAGCCCGTCGAGAGGGTCTTTGGCATTGAACGCCGTGATGAACGTCGGCCTTTCAAAGGCCGGCAGAATCTTGGCCGGGATGCCGCCGCCGATGTAGACGCCGCCGGTGGCCAACCCGGCCAGGGCGAAGTTGCCGGCGGCCGCGCCGAACGCCGAGACCCACAGCTCGAGGGCCTCGACGCAGTGCGGGCAGCGTCGCTCGAGGGCCGCGTCGGTGATGCGTGCCGGCAGGTCGACGGCATCGCCCTCGCGGAAGACGAAGCTGCGTCCCTGGCTGGTGAAGCGGGCGACGTTGATCAGCCCTGGCCCGCAGATGATGTGTTCGGTTTGGGCCCGCCCGTAGAGCCGGATCAGCTCCTGCAGCAGCTCGATCTCGCGCGGCGTGCGAGCGGCGAAATCGACGTGGCCACCTTCCGACGGCGATGGTCGCCACGCGCCGTCGACGTTGACCAGCACCGCCTGGCCGAGCCCGGTGCCCGCCGCCAACAGCGCGCCGTTGCCCTGCGGATTGCGCGTGCCCTTCTGCAGCACCAGCAGCTCGTCGTCGCGCAGCACGGGCACGAGGTAAGCCATGGCTTCCAGGTCGTTGAGCAGGTGGACGTGCTTGAGCCCGAGCGCGGCTTGCAACTCACGCGCGTCGACCGCCCAATCGACGTTGGTCGGCTGAACGCGCTGGTCGATCACCGGACCGGGCACCCCGAAACAGGCCGCTTCGACCGATGCCGGGTCCGTTCCGGTCTTCTGGAAGAACGCCTTGAGGATGTCGGCGGCGGCGGGGAAGTCGAGCGTCGCGAACTCGTGCATGACGACGACGTCGGGCCGTGCGGTCCCTGTCTGGCGAAAGAGCCCCAGCAGGGTCTTGGTTCCACCCAGATCTCCGGCAAGCAGCATGCGTCGTCCATTGTACTGGGTTGCTGAGCCACCCTCACGCGCCGGCGTCGGCGAGCGGGTCGGCCAACCCCTATACTGGCGGGAGGATGGCGGATGTGGCGGCCCATGCACCCACCGGCGAGCCCGCCGGCAGCCCGAGCAGCGGGCAGACCTTGTACGGGTCGCGAGCCATTCGCGATCTGTATCCGGGCTTGCGCGAGGACCGCCTCCGCTACCTCGAACGCTGGGGCGTGATTCGTCCGGCGCACGTCGCCGGTGGCGAACGCTTCTACGCGTTCGCGGATCTCGCGGCGCTGCGCCATGCGAGCGCGGAGTTGGCCAAGGGCGTGCCGTTCCGCTCGGTCGTGCGCGACCTGCGCGGGATGCGACAGCGCCAGCTCGCCGAAGCTCCGGGGGCGCAGCTGTCGTTCGACTTCCAGGCCTCGCGCGAGACGGCGCCGGCCAAGGTCATCGCCCTGACCGTGCGCCCGGCCGCGCCGGCGCCCCCGGTCGATCCGCTGGCCCCGGCCGATGCCGCGCTGCTCGCGCCGGCGCCTCGGGTCGACGATCCGCAGCGGCTGGCGCGCGCCGCCGCCTGCTTTGCCGAGGGCGCCGCACTCGACACCGGCGATCCGTCGCGCGACGAGGCGGCGATGGCGGCGTATCGCCAGGCTGCGGCGCTCGATCCGACGATGACCGCTGCGCTCGTCAACCTCGCCAACATCCACTACGCGCGCGATCGCGCCGTCGAGGCGGAGGCGCTCTACGACAAGGCGCTGGCGATCGAGCCATCGAGCTTCGAAGGGCAGTACAACCTGGGCAACGTGCTGCACGACTCGGGGCGCTTCGAGGCGGCGGCGCGCTGCTATCGCGGCGCCCTGGCGATCGATCCCACCTACGCCGATGCCCAGTTCTACCTGGCGGTCACGCTCGAGAAGCTCGGGCGGTCGTCCGACGCCAAGCCGCACTGGGTCGCCTATCGGCGTCTGGCGCCGAATGGCGAATGGGTGGAGCTGGCGCGCGAGTTCAGCGAATAGGCGAGCGGTTCGCCGCCGCGGGGCGACGTCGCGGCCCAGGAGGACGACAGCCATGATGCTGCGAGCCGTGTTCGGGATGGTGATCCTGGGTGTGGGACTGGCGGGCGTCGATGCCGCGGCCCAACCGACGTCGCACGACGTGCTGCTCGAACTGAGCCGCGCTCGCCTGCGCGCGGTCGATGCCGGCGACAAGGCTGCCTTCGCGACCGGCCTCGATCCCGAAGGGCTGTTCGCCGACGAGGACGGCGTGGTTCGCACCGGCGCCGCGCTGCTCGAGGAGGTGCGGCCACTGCCGTCCGGCTACGTCGGAAAGCTCGAGATGCGCGAGCCGCAGGTTCGCGTCAGCGGCGACGTCGCGGTCGTCACCTACGGCATCGCCGAGCGGCTCGATCTGTTCGGCCAGCGCCTGAACACGCGCTACCACACCACCGATGTCTATCAGCGGCGTACGGACGCGTGGCGCCTGATCGCGTCGCACACGAGCGTGATCCCGGGCGAGCTGCCGCGGATCGCGTTGCCGCCGGCTCGGATGACCGACTACGTCGGCCGCTACCGGCTGGGCGAGGGACCGACAGCGGAAGTGCGGGTGGACGGCGCGCGTCTGCTGTTCGAGCGCGAGGGGCGCCCGGCCCAGGAACTGGTGCCGACTGGCCGCGATCGATTCGCGCAGGCAGGGCGGCCGCGCGTCGAGCGCCTCTTCACGCGCGACGCGGCCGGGGTCGTCGACAGCGGCGGAAGGCGCCCTCGCGCGGGCGTCATCCTCGCCCGGGTTGCTCATCAGCGTGGCTAGATGGAGCAACGCCCGGCGCACCGCGACCCGGGCGTTCGCGCGTCGGGGAGCCTGGCCAGCGCCGCCTCGCAGCGGCGACGTCGTTCGTCATGCGGATCGAGATCCGCAACGCGAGCCATGGCCCCTCCTGGGGGTTCAGCGAGCGCGGAAGGTGATGATGCCGCGAACGGGGTCGTAGGGGGAAACGCCGACGGTGACGCGGTCGCCGGGGACGACTTTGATGCGGAAGCGGCGCATCCGGCCGGACAGCTGGGCCAATACTTCCTGGCCGGAATCGGCCTGCACGCGATAGATGCCGCCGCTATGGACGGCGATCACGGTGCCCTGGACGTCAATCAGATCGTCTTTACTCAAACAGTCACGCTCCAACCCATCACTGTACCAGAACCTGGACGGCGTCCTCCACCTGTTTTGCCAGGGCGGCGTAGTCGTCGCCCTGAAGGCGCAATGGTGCGCCGAAGCGGATACGGCCCGGGCCCGGCTTGGCCATCTTCCAGGTCTGGTGCAGGACCTTGTCCAGGCCGGAGATCCCGACCGGAATCACCAGCACGTCGAGCCGGGCGCCGATCATGCCGATGCCACCGCGGAAGGGGTTCAGCTGGCCATCCAGGCTCCGCTTGCCCTCCGGGAAGATGAGCAGCGAGTAGCCTTCGGCGAAGAGGGCGCCGATGTAGCGGAGCGTTTGGCGGGTGCCCGCCTCGCGCTGCGGCAGGGGGAAGGCGTTGAAGAACAGCGCCGACAGGTAGTAGTTCAAACTGTTGGTGAGCCACGCCTTGCGGCCGTACTCGGCGGGGAAGAAGTGAGCCTTGAAGAACTCCTTGGCCATGGCGATGGCCACCCGGTAGCGCCAGCGCGGCGGCAGCGACCACAGCACCATCGGCCCGTCCAGATGGCTCTGGTGGTTGGCGGCGAAGACGACCGGCCCCGGCAGCCCCTCGAGGTGTTCGAGCCCTTCGACCTTCACCCAGGCGAAGGCCCGGCCGATCGGGAGGATCCAGGTCAACAGACTGGCGTTCCGCAGCCAGGTGAACGGCCAGCGCCGGTTCCAGGTGGGGAACACCACGGGCCCTTCGGATGCGTCGCCCGCCTTCGCAGGCGGCATGCCTGGTGCCATGCCAGCCTGCCTCGGCGCGGCCCCGGAGGTCGCGGCGCCTGCCGTGTCGCCAGTCGCGCCTTCCCCGGCCAGCCGGGCGAGGTCGCCGATGGTGCGTGCCTCGGCGAACGCGGCCTCGTCGAGGGTGGTCTGCGCGTGCTCCTCGATGGCCATCAGCAGCTCGACGCGCTCGAGCGAGCTGAGGCCGAGCGCCTCGATGGTCGTGTCCGGGCCCAGGTCGGCGCGGCCCGGCGCGAAGCGCTGCACCGCGGCAAGGACGCTCTCGGCCCGGCGATCGCCGGCGGCGGCCGACGTGGCCGTCGTGTCGCCGTCGACCCAGCGCTTGACCTCGCGGCGTTTCAGCTTGCGGGTGCCGTCGGTGCGGGGCAGCTCGGCGCCCGGCCACGCCGAGGCGCTGCGGATCTTCTGGTGATCGCCGAGCGACGTGTTGGCCTGCTGCACGATCGCGTCGAGATCGGCGCCGGGCTCGGCGACCACCACGGCGTGGACGCGCTCCTCGCTGCCCCAGGAACGCCCGACCACCGCCGCGTCCGTCACGCCGGCGATCGCGGTCAGGGCGCGCTCGACGTCCTCGGGGAAGACGTTCAACCCCTCGGGCGTGACGATCATCTCCTTCTTGCGGCCCTTGATGTAGATGCGGCCCTGGTCGTCGGTGCCGCCGATGTCGCCGGTGTGCAGCCAGCCGTCGGCGAAGGCCTCGGCGGTGGCTTCGGGCGCGCCGTAATAGCCCTTGGTGACGTTGTCGCCGCGAACCAGGATCTCGCCGTCCTCCGCAATCTTCACTTCGACGCCGGCGATCGGCTTGCCGACCGATCCACGGCGCGTCTTCAGCGGATGGTTGAGCGTGACGATCGGCGCGGTTTCGGTCAGCCCGTAGCCTTGGATGACCAGGAAGCCGAGGCGCCCCCAATACTCCTCGAGCCCGGGATCGAGCGGCGCGGCGCCGACGACGGCGGCCCAGAACTTCCAGCCGAAGGCGCGGTGCACCTTGCGGTAGGTCCACCACCGCTTCGACCAGTGCATCGGTCCGGGATGCGGCACGGCGGCATCCGGGAACTCGCGCGCGATGTGATCGCGCAGCACGTCGAGGATCTTCGGCACCGAGACGAGTACCGAGATGCGGCGCGAATTGATCTGCGTGACGATGTCGCGCGGCCGCAGGCTGCGCATGAAGACGACTTCGCCGGCGAGCATCGGCGGCACGAACGTCGCCATCGCCTGGCCGAACATGTGGCTGAGCGGGAGCAGGTTCAGGAAGCGCAGCGGCATGAAGGGCCGGGCGTAGCCGCGGTACTTCTGCATCTCGTGCTCGATCGGCACGATGTTGGCGAGGATGTTCCGGTGGGTGATCAGCACGCCCTTGGGCTCGGCGGTGGCCCCGGAGGTGAAGATGATCTCGACGAGGGTGTCGCGCGTGGGCGTGAACGCGCGTGGGGCGGTTGCCGCGGTCGCCGGGCCGATGCCGCCGATCCCCGCCAGCCGCCACACCGGAACGGTCCCGGCCAGCGTGCCGGCCGGAAGCTCGACTTCGTCGCCCAGCAGCACCGCCTTGGCGTCGACGATCTGCGCCACCTTGCCGAGGAACTCGCGCGACGCGCGATAGTCGATGGGCACCACCACGGCGCCGCGCAGGACCGTCCCCCAGAAGGCGACAATCCACTCCGGCCGGTTCTCGCCCCAGATCACGACCTTGTCGTCGGGGCCGATCCCGTGCCCGTCCAGGGTTCGGGCGAACGCCTCAGCGGCGGCGGCCACCTCGGCATATGTCCAGGAGCGGACACGGAAGCCGTCGTCGTGTACGAGAAACGTGCCGCGGGTGCGGCTGAGGTCGGTGAAAAAGTCGAGAAGGGTCTCGCGCGGCATCAATCGCTCGGGGGCGGCGGCCGAATCGACGAAACCGGCCTGACAAGGGGATAGCTTATCCTCGATAATCATGGTCCCTGCTGCGGGCCTCCTCGGACCCTTCTCCACGCAATGCGAATTTTCCTGACCGGCGCGACCAGTCTCATCGGCGCCGCCGTCGCTCCGGCGCTGGCGCGGGCCGGCCACCACGTCACCGCGCTGCTGCGCCCGACGGGGCCCGTGCCGGCCCGGCTGCGCCAGCAGGGCATCGACATCCTGACCGGGGATCTCTCCGATGTCGCGGCGAATCGCTCGGCGCTGGAGGGCTATGAGGCGCTCGTCCACTGCGCGCGTGACACGTCGCCCAACGGACCGGCCATCGACCGCCAGCTGATCGACGCGTGGCGCGACGTCTTCTGGCGCGCTGGGAGCGGCCTGCTGCTCTACGCCTCGAGCGCCTGGGTGATCGGGCCGACGCGCGGCGCGGTCGACGAATCCGCCGCGACCAACCCGCCCGAGATCGAGCGCGACCGGCTGACGACCGAACAGGCCATCCTCGAGTCGCAGGGCGGCGGCGTCCGCGCCGTGGTGGTGCGGCCGGGCCTGGTCTACGGTGGCGATTCCGGCATCGTCTCCGACATGCTGCGCGACGCCGCCAACGGCATCCTCCGGGTCGTCGGCAGCGGCGACAACCACTGGCCGCTCGTCTACCGCGACGACCTCGTCGACCTGTTCGTGCGCCTGGTCGCCCACGCCGAGGCGTCCGGGGTCGTCCACGCGACCGACGGCAGCGACGACACCGTCAACGACCTGGTCGAGGCGATGAGCAGCCACGTGGTGCACAAGCCCGAGGTGCGGCACATGTCGATGGCCGACGCCCGGCACCGGATGGGCGCCCTGGCCGAGGCCCTGGCGATGGACCAGATCGTCCGCAGCCCCAAGGCGCTGGCGATGGGCTGGACGCCGAGCCTGACGTCCGCGTCGCGCAACGTGCCGCGGCTGCTCGAGGAGCGCCGCGATCAGGTGATGGGCGCGGGTTAAGGGCCCGTCAGGGAATAACTGAGGCACTCTGGGCGTCGATGCATCCCGCCTCGCGGCGTTGCTCGTCGGTCACATGCCCCCGGCATGCTTCCTCCTCGCGCCTTGCGATCCAGGCGCCTCGACGCCCAGGAGAGACCTCACTTATTTCCTGACGGGCCCTAAGTCACCGTGCGCGCCGCACCGGCGCGCCGCTA
>JBDSLU010000037.1:0-11688 GCA_039916225.1 Vicinamibacteraceae bacterium | reverse complement strand
CGCCGTCGACGGACAGCCGATCGCCGCGCAGCCGCTGACGCTGACCGTGATCGATGACGGGTACCTGCAGACCTCTGAGATCCGCCTCCTGCACGGCCGGGCCGTCGACGCCCCCACCGTGGACACCCCCGGCTCGTTCGACGTGCTGCTCAATGCGGCCGCCGCGCGACGCGTCGTGCGCAACGGCCAGGCGAACGCCGGCGCGGTCGGACACACGCTCACGCTCGGTGGCGCAGCCGCTCGCGTCGCCGGCGTCGTCGACGACGAGCGCCCCGAGCCGCAGGTCTATCGTCCGACCACGACGGTCTCGACGTCCGGCCAGGTGATGTTCCTGGTACGGAGTGACGCGCCGGCCGAGACGATGCTCATCCGTCTGCGCACGGCTCTGACGCCGCTGCTGCCGCCCGACACGCGGCCCACCGTCGCGACCTACCGCGACGCCAACCTGCGTGGCGTTTCCGAATTGAGCCGCGTCGGCGCGCTCCTCGGCGGCCTGGCGCTGCTCCTGGCCGGGGCCGGCGTGGCAGGCTCGATGGCCTTCCACGGTCGGCAGCGGGCTCGCGAGATCGCGGTGCGCCGCGCACTCGGGGCGACGACGCCCGCAGTACTGCGACTGGTGGGCGCGCAGGCCGGTCGAATCACGGTCGCCGGCATCGCGCTCGGCGTCGGCCTCGGCTGGCTCGGCACGCAGGCCCTGCTGTCGCTCATGGGCGGTCCGGCCTGGCACATCGATTGGATGGCGACGGCGGGCGTTGCCACAGTGTTCGCCGTGACGATTGCCCTGGCGTCCTTCGGTCCGGCGTGGCGCGCCGTCCACCTCGAGCCGTCGGCCATCCTGCACACCGACTGACGTCCGCTCCTGCTCGTCGCTGCTCGCTTCTGTCGCGGAACCCGGTCTCGTCACCGGTGTCGAAGTCTGCATGGCTCGCACGCTGGCCGTGCCGTTCGAACTGCCCGATCGCGGGCCGCGTCGCGCCTCGCGCCTCGGCCTGCCGCAGTTCGCCGTGCTGCTGGCGGGTGTGTTGCTGGTCCTTCTCGTCCCGATCGCACTCCTGTATCCCGCCGCCATGGACCGCTGGGCCAGACACGAGGTCCTGGCCTATCGGGCGGCGTTCGGCTTCGAGGTCGGCGACGTGCCGACGGATGCCGGTTACGAGTACTGGGGCTTCACCAGCGTCACCCCCGGCGGCCTCGCTGACCGAGCCGGCCTGCGCGCCGGCGACATCATCGCCACTCATCACGGCACACCAGGCGGATACTTGCTTGGAGCGCTTCGGGACGCATCCGACGACCGAGAGACCTGTCTGGACGTGCGCAACATGCCGGCGCGGATCGCCGGGCTGCACCTCGATCGCGCCGTGTGTCTCGGGTCGGCGCGGACTGCCGATCCGATCGAGCCGAGCTGCCCGCTGCCGTCGTCACGTGGCACATGCCCGGCACCCAACGGCGGCGCCCTGCTCGTCTGGCGCGCACCGGCGGCGGAGAACGGGCGACATGCGCTGGTGCTCCGGCCAGCCGGCAATGAACCCGACGTGCTCGTCCGCGCCTTCGAGCGATCGGTCGACGTGCTGTGGGCCCCCGACGGCCGGGCCGTCGCCGTCACCGATCACGAGGCCGGGGGCGGCTCGCGGCTGTGGGTGCACTGGGGTCCCCTCCTCACGCACCAAGCCGATCTCGCCGCGCTGACGGCGGCCACCGGCGTCTACGTCGGCGCCCTCACTGAGGTCTACGCCCAGCGGTGGGACGACTCGTCGATGCTGCACCTCGCGGTCGGTCAGTCGTTGTGGATCGCGCCCATTCCGCTGTACCGCTTCCGCTACCGTCCTGGCGACGCGTCCGTGACACCCGTGCCATAGAATCGGGCTGCCATGCCCGACTCGATTCGTCCGCTCGCGCCGCACCATCAGCCGCGTGTCGCCGTGGCTGTGGCCATCGCCTCCGTGCTCGGGATCTGGAGCGTGACGAGCCTCGCGCAGTCGTCGACGCCGTTCGGCATTCCGACGGCGGCGCACCCGCAGCCCGCCGCCGACATCGACACCGTGCCCGGCTCACGCGCGCAGGGTTGGCTGGCGCAGGGTCGCTCGGAGGTGATCGCCCGGCACGGCATCGTCGCGACCAGCGATCCGCTGGCCAGCGAGGCCGGCCTGGAGATCCTGCGGCGCGGCGGCAACGCCATCGACGCGGCCGTCGCCACGGGCGCCGTCCTCGACGTCACCTCGCAGAACGACACCGGCATCGGCGGCGATCTGTTTGCGCTCGTCTACATCGCCAAGGACAAGAAGCTCTACGCGCTCAATTCGGCCGGCTGGTCGCCGCGCGGCTGGACGCCCGACTTCTTCGGCAAGACACTCGGCGTCAAGGCCATGCCGGCCGTCGGCGTGAACGCCACGACGGTCCCCGGCGCCATCTCCGGCTACGACGCGCTGCTGAAGCGGTTCGGCACGATGACCTTCGCCGACACGTTCGAGCGCGCCGCGCGGATCGCCGACGAGGGCTGGGGCCAGGCCGAGCGACGCCACTACGACCTGGGCACCGTGGTCGAGGCACTGCGGGCCGACCCCGATTCAGCGGCGACGTTCCTCGAGGCCGGGCAGGTGCCGTCGCTCTATCGCGTGATCCGCAATCCGGCGCTGGCGCGCGCGCTGCGGCTGCTGCAGAAGGACGGCCGGCAGGCCTTCTACACCGGCGACATCGCTCTAGCCATCGTCGCCAAGGTCCGCGCCGGCGGCGGCGTGATGGCGGCGGACGATCTCGCGGAGTTCCAGTCGGAGTGGGTCGAGCCGATCTCGACGAACTACCACGGCTACGACGTCTTCGAGCTGCCGCCGCCGGGCCAGGGCTTCGCGGCGCTCGAGATGCTCAACATCCTCGAGGTCTGCGTGCCGAAGCTGGGGCTGAGCCTCGCCGCGCTCGGCCCGGCGGATCCGACCTACTGGCACCTGCTGGTCGAAGCGAAGAAGCTCGCCTATGCCGACCTGCTCGCCAGCAACGCCGACCCAAAACTGGCTGACGTCCCGGTGGCGCGACTGATCTCGAAGGCTCACGCCGCGACGTTGTGCGACCGGCTCCGTGCCGACCGGGCGTCGTCAGCCGCCGCACCGACCGTCGCCGACGGCGGCACCATCTACCTGACCACCGCCGATCGCTGGGGCAACATGGTGTCGCTGATCCACAGCGTCTACAGCGTCTACGGCAGCCGGGCCACGGTGCCGGAGTACGGCTTCGTCCTGCACAACCGCGGTACGGCATTCTCGCTCGATCCGGGCAGCCCGAACATCGTCGCGCCGCGCAAGCGCCCGTTCCATTCGATCATCGCCGGCTTCGTCATGAAGGACGGCGCCCCGCTGATGACCTTCGGCAACATGGGCGGCTCCGTGCAGCCGGAGACGCACGCGCAGCACATGGTGAACGTCATCGACCTGGGGATGAACCTGCAGATGACCGGCGACGCGGCGCGGTTCACCCATCTCCAGACGACCAATGTCCTGAGCCTCGAGCGCAACCTGTTCGATCGCGTCGGGGCCGCGCTGAAGGCCAAGGGGCACGACGTCCAATCCGTCACCGGTGCCGCGGTCGGCGGCTACCAGGGCATCCTGTTCACGCGCGATCCGCGGATGCCCGAGCCGACCTTCGATCGCCGTTGGGCCGACGAGGATCGGCCGGTCAATGGTGTCTATCGCGCCGGCTCGGATCATCGCAAGGACGGCCAGGCCGCCGGCTGGTGATCGGCCCCGGCCGTGCGGGACCGAGCGATCAGGCGGCGGGCTCGACCAGGCGACCCTCGAGGGGCTCGTGCTCGACCGGCAGCCGCACGGTGAACCGCGCGCCGCCGCCTTCCGGTGTCTCGACCGACACGCTGCCGCCCATCAGGTCGCAGAACCGCGAGACCAGGGCCAGGCCCAGCCCCGTGCCGCCGAATTTGCGCGCGATCGAGGTGTCGGCCTGGACGAACGGGCGGAACAGCCGCCCTTTCTGTTCCTCGGTGACGCCGATCCCGGTGTCGGTGACGACGAACTCGATCGCGTCGACGCCATCGGCGGCGGTGCACGACGTCCGCAGCGAAATGGCGCCGTCGGTGGTGAACTTGGCGGCGTTGCTCAGCAGGTTGAAGAGGATCTGCCGCGTCTTGGTGACGTCCGCGCTCATCGTGCCGAGCTCGCCGTCGTAGGTCACCGACAGCGTGTTGCCGTTCTTGCGGATCAGGGCGTCGATGGTGCCGATCAGCTCGTCGACGGTGTGACGCACGTCGAAGCGCTCGATCTCCAGCTCCATCCGCCCGGCCTCGATCTTCGACAGGTCGAGCAGCCCGTTGATCAGGCCGAGCAGGTGCTTGCTGGCGCCGCGGATCTTGGCGAGGTCGGACAGGTCGTCGTCGCGGCCATCTTCCTGCGCGTTCTCCTGGAGCAGCTCGCTGTACAGCGTGATGGCGTTCAGCGGCGTCCGCAGCTCGTGGCTCATGTTGGCGACGAACTCGCTCTTGGCCCGGGTCGCCGCCTCGACTTCCTGCTGGGTGAGGCGCAGGCGGGCGACGAGCTCGGTCTGCTCGACCGCGTGCAGCCGCTGGTCCTCGTGGGCCCGCTGCAGCGTCGCGGTGCGTACCGCGATCTGCTGGACTTCCCGCATGCCGCGGTGGCACGACATCACCAGGAAGACGTCCTCGAAGAGGACCCAGGCGGCGTGCTCGACCCAGCGCCAACTGCTGACCGTGAGCAGGCCGTAGACCGACTGCGGCCAGAACAATCCGCGCAGCGCGTGATCCGCGGCGACGACCCCGGTGGCCGGTACCAGCACGCGCCAGTCGCGATAGAACGCCAGGAAGGCGAGCGACCCGAACACGTGGAAATGGGTCTCGATGCGGCCGCCGGTGAGGTGGATGAGCAGGGCGCTCATCAGCATCTGCGCGGTGGCGATGGTGTAGCGCGTGACGACGGCGCCGGGATGCAGGATCGCCAGGGCGATCGGGAGCGCGCTGATCAGTCCGCCGAGGATGACGGCGGCGTAGACGTGGATGTGCGTGCGGCTGTCCGAACCCGTCCACGCCAGGGGCGAGACCCACAGCGCGAACACGATGCCGGCCACCCACTGCAGCAGCATCAGCTTGGCGAACGTCCGGTCCGTGCGCCGGTAGATGTCCTGCATGTGCTGCCGGTAGATCGCGTCGGCAGCGGGATCCTGGCCGCCGTCGCCCATCGAGAACGGCGGCTCGAGCGTGGCGTCAGTTCGCGTCAGGGTGGGCATGGGCGGGCTCGTGCGCGTGGGCATCAGGAGCGCGATCACCGGCGGCGAAGAGCGAGCACCCGAACACCGGGGTGGTGCGGCGGGATGCGATCTCGTGCCGGAGCAGCGCCAGGAGCGTGGCCCGGCCGGCGTTGTCGCCGGCGTGGCCGCGGGCGCCGGTGGTGCCGCCGCTGAAAAGCAGCGCGCCGTCCGGCGCATAGAGGAAGGTCTGACCCGAGGTCTCGGCCCCGAACAGCCCGGCCTCGTGACGGTCGTCGTCGCCAACGACCGTCACGTCGGGAATGCCGGCGGCGCGATCCCACAGGTCGGTGCGCTCCCAGGCGGTGCTCGCACCGGCGCGGCCGGGCTTGACGAAGACGACGTAGGCCTTCGGGCGCTTCGGCGCGCGGGCCATCAGTTCCGCCAGCTCGCCGACGCTGGCCTGGGTACACGAGCAGCGAGGATGCGCCAGCATCACCAGCGTGGGACGGTCGCGGTCGAGAGCCAGGCGGCTGGGGACGGGCCACCGCGGCGGCGCGCTGGCGGCGGTACCGGCCGCGTTGTCGTAGGCAGCCAGGGTGGCGAGGCCGGCCGTGACGGCGCCCGCCCACAGCACCGCGAGGACGGCCCAGAGGGCCCAGCGGCGTCGAGGAGCGACAGGCGGCGTGTCGGGCGGCATGGGACGGCGCGGATCCGGCTCGTGTGCGTTGCGCAATCGGCACAACCGGTGGCCACCTGAAGCGCGCTCGAACACCAGGCGACCCGCACGGCGTTCAGCCCGTCGCCCTGTGCTTTCTGGCCAAACCGTATCGCGGCGGGAAGCCGCGTCGATGCGCCGTTCAAGGCCAGCCGGCGCGGTGCCGATGGAGGAGCGGATTGTCTCCCCGAGCCCTTATTCTCATCGTCGAGGACAACGAGATGAACCGCACGTGCCAGACGTGATCCTGCTCGACCTCGGCCTGCCGGTGATCGACGGTTGGGAATGCGCGCGCCAGCTGAAGGCCGATCCGGCGACGCGCGCCATTCCGATCGTCGCCCTCACCGCCCACGCCATGGTCGGCGATCGACAGCAGGCCCTCGACGCCGGCTGCGACGACTTCGACACCAAGCCGATCGATCTCGCCGTCCTGTTGGAGAAGATTGCGCGGCTGCTCGCACGCCGGCCCGGGAGGGCGCACGATGGACCAGACGAACGCCACGCTGCTGCTCGTTGACGACGACGCGATGAACCGTGATGCCCTGTCGCGCCGGCTGGCGCGGCGCGGCTACACGGTGCTGACCGCCGAGAACGGGCCAGGGGCGCTCGAAATGGTCGGCGCGCACCGGGTGGATGCCGTGCTGCTCGACGTGATGATGCCCGGCATGAGCGGCCTCGAGACGCTGCGCCGGCTGCGCGAGTCACGCTCCGTGTCGGATCTCCCGGTAATCATGGTGACGGCCAAGGATCGCACCGAGGACGTCGTCGAGGCCCTCGACCTCGGCGCCAACGACTACGTCACCAAGCCGATCGACTTCCCCATTGCCCTCGCCCGCATCCGCACGCACGTGACGGCGCGACGCGCCGACCCGCTCACCGGGCTGCCCAACCGCGCCATGTTCATGGACCGCGTCGATCGGCTGATCGCCGGCTGCGGCCCGTCCGCCCCGCCGTCCTTCGCGGTGCTGTTCCTCGACATCGATCGCTTCAAGATCGTCAACGACAGCCTCGGCCACCTCGCCGGCGACGAGCTGCTCGTCGGCGTCGCTCGGCGCCTCGAGCAGTCGCTGCGAGCGACCGACGCCGTCGCCCGCCCCGTCAGCGAGCACACGCTCGCCCGCCTCGGTGGCGACGAGTTCACCGTCCTGCTCCATGGCGTGCGGGGCGCGGCGGAAGCGACCTGCGTGGCCGAGCGCCTGCTGGCGGCGGCCTCGCGTCCATTCCAGATTCAGGGCTCCGACGTGTTCGTGTCGGTCAGCATCGGCCTGGTGATGAACGACGCGCGCTACCAGCGGGCCGAGGACATGGTCCGCGACGCCGACACGGCGATGTATCACGCCAAGTCCCTGGGCAAGGCGCAGTGCGCGGTGTTCGACACCTCCATGCTCGAGGCGATCGAGGAGCGCATGCGCCTGGAGGCCGACCTCCGCGTCGCCCTCGAGCGCGACGAGCTGCGTCTCCTCTACCAGCCGATCGTCGAGCTCGCGACCGGACGTCTCTCCGGCTTCGAAGCGCTGCTGCGGTGGCACCACCCGGAGCGCGGCGTGGTCTCTCCGTCGGACTTCGTGCCGACCGCCGAAGAGACCGGGCTCATCGTGCCGATCGGGCTGTGGACGATCCGTGAGGCCTGCGGGCAGATGCGGACGTGGGCGCGCGAATTCCCCGAGTGCGGCGACCTGACGATGAACGTCAACCTGTCGGCGCGGCAGTGCATGGAGGCCGACCTGGTCCCAAGCATCGCGCGTGTGCTGGCGGAGACCGGCCTGCCGGCGGAGCGGCTGAAGCTGGAAATCACCGAGGGTATCGTCCTCGAGAGTTCCGAGACCGTCGTCGAGGTGCTCAACTCCCTGCGCGCCCTCGGCGTGCAGCTCGGCCTGGACGACTTCGGCACTGGCTACTCGGCCCTGAGCTACCTCCGGCAGTTCCCCTTCCAGACGCTGAAGATCGACCGCTCGTTCGTCGACGGCATGCGCGCCGACGGCAGCGCCGAGATCATCCGGGCGATCGTTTCCCTCGCCGGCGGCCTGGCGATGGACGTCACGGCGGAAGGCATCGAGACCGCCGAACAGGTCCGCGACCTGCGCGACCTCGACTGCCAGTACGGACAGGGCTATTTCTTCTTCCGGCCGCTGTCGAAGGAAGACGCCCGCGCGGTGCTGCAGTCGCGCGGCTGCCCGCCGCCCAGCAGCTAGAGCCGCCGCCCGATGGATGCAGCGGGCGCGGGGCGCGGGCAGGCCAGGAGACGGCCCTGAACCGTGCGGCTATACTGGCGGTCGCTGAGCGCAAGGCCCGGCCGCCGATCCGTTCAAGCCGCCCGCATGCGACCTTCTGCTGCCGCCTTCGTCTTGTGGTCGATGGTCGCGAGCGCCGCGCTCGCTGACGCACAGACCTTGCCGAAACCGACCAGCAAGGTCAGTGATTCCGCCAGCGTCCTGACGCCGGCGGCGCGCGCCGACCTCGAATCGCTCCTGAAAACGCTCGAGAAGGACACCACGGCGGACGTCGTCGTCGCGACGACGACCTCGCTCGGCGGCATGAGCGTCGAGGAGTACGGCAACCGGGTCTTCAATGAGTGGAAGATCGGAAAGGCCGCGCTCGACAACGGCGTGCTGGTGCTGGTCGCGCCGACGGAGCGACAAGTACGCATCGAGGTGGGCTATGGTCTCGAGGGCGTGATTCCGGATGTCCTCGCCGGGGCGATCATCCGCGACGACTTTCTCCCGCGCTTCCGCGACGGGAACCTCGAAGCGGGGATCGTCACGGGTGTCCGGCGCATAGCGGATCTCGTCCGTGCCAAACACGTGCCGACGCCGGAGCAACTGGCGGCCGTGGAGTCGTCGTCGTCCCGCCCCGGCGTGTTCGGCTGGATCGTGTTTGGCACCTTCGGCGCGATGTGGCTCGCCGGGGTCGTGATGGCGGGGGCCATGTTCGGCCAGGCGGTGAACGTTCGCTCCGTTCCGAGCCTGGCGTTCGGGGTCTTCGCCGTGGCCCTCTTCGCCGGCCTGCCGATCTATTTCCTGCCGCGGGTGGCCGTCGCGCTCGTGCCGGCCGCGCTGATTGGCGCGGTGTGGGGGTACCGCCGGCGGCCGTTGGGCGGCGGGGCCTCGCGCAGCGCGCCATCGTCCTCGTGGGACTGGAGCGTCTCCACGGGCTCGTCCGGCTCCGATTCGAGCTCGTCGAGCAGCGATTCGAGCGACAGCGGCGGCGGCTCGTCCGGCGGCGGCGGCGCCAGCGGCTCGTGGTGAGACAGATGGGGGCCGCGAGGTCGCGTCGAACATCCGTGACTATCGCCGCATGACGTGTTCATGAGGGCTCGGTGACAGACCTTTTCCCGCAGCTTTCGACGCTCCTGCAGGTCATTCTGATCGACGTTGCCCTCTCCGGTGACAACGCGATAGTCATCGCACTTGCAGCGGCTGGCCTTCCGGCGCAACAGAGGCGTCAGGCGATTCTGGTCGGAATAGGGGCCGCTATCGCTCTACGGGTGATGTTCGCCCTTGGCGCGGTTTACCTGCTGGCCGTCCCGGGCCTCCTGCTGATTGGCGGTCTCATGCTGGGGTGGGTTTGCGTCAAGATGTGGCGGGAGCTCAGAAGCCAAGTCGATGATGAGGCACATCATGTGAGGCACGCGCCCAAGACGTTCCGGCAGGCCGTCGTCCAGATCACGGTTGCCGACGTCTCGATGTCCCTCGACAACGTCCTCGCCGTCGCCGGTGCGGCGCGTGACCACGTCTACATCATGGCAGCCGGTCTGCTCCTCGCCATCTGCATGATGGGCGTTGCCGCCAGCGTCATCGCACCCATGCTGAAGCGCTGGCCTTTCCTCAACTACGCCGGTCTGGCTCTGATCGCGTTCGTCGCCGTCAAAATGATCGTCGAGGGTTTCCTTGCGGTCGCGCCGACTCTAGCGGCACTGCACCTGGTCTGACCGCGCCCTCAGCCACCGCGGTCTCGCTCCCTTCAGACGCGTGCCTGCCGCGACATCTCTGGCAACCCCGCCGCCACCAGGTGCTACGGCGGCTGCGGGGGAACCGGCGATTGGGAACACGGAACTCATGCGACAGGCTCCGGTTGCATCGAGGAGACGACTCGCTCATCGCGTGCCGGCGGCCCGATCCTGAACCAGATGGCGTACAACGCGGGCAGAAACACCAGCGTAAGAACGGTCCCGCCGAAGGTGCCACCGATCAGCGTGTAGGCCAGCGCTCCCCAGAACACGGAATGTGTCAGCGGAATGAAGGCCAGCATGGCGGCGAGTGCGGTCAGGATGACCGGACGAGAGCGCTGCACGGTGGCCTCGACGACAGCATCGAACGGCGCCCATCCCTCTTGCTCGTTGCTGCGGATCTGCCCGATCAGGATCAACGTGTTGCGCATCAAGATCCCGGACAGCGCGATCAGCCCCACCAGCGCGTTGATGCCGAAGGGTTGGTTGAACAGCAGCAACGTCGGGGTGACTCCGATGAGGCCCAGTGGTGCCGTTGCGAAGACCATCGCCATCATGGAAATCGACCGGACCTGAAGAACGATCGTGATCAACGTCAGCGCGATCATGATCGGGAAGAGCGGCGCCAGGGCGCGATTGGCCTTGCCGGATTCCTCGATGGAACCGCCCTGCTCGATGCGGTAGCCCGCCGGCAGTGTGGCGATGAGGGGCTGCAAGTCTCGCCACACGGCGGCGGCCACGTCCGGCGGCTGCAAGCCCTCGGCAATGTCTCCCCGCACGGTGATCGTCGGCGTGCGATCGCGGCGACGCAGAATCGGGTCTTCCATGCGGATGTCCACGGTTCCGATCTGCGATAGCGGAATCCGCTGGCCGGCCGTTCCCGCCAGGGTGAAATCAGCAATTTTGCTCGGATCGAGACGCGCGTTGCCGGCAGAACGAGCCGTGACCTGCACCGAACGGACGTCTTCGCGGACGTCGGTGATCGGGATGCCGCTCAACAGGAACTGAAGCTGCAGCGCGATGTCACTGGACGTCAAACCGATGCTCTGGAGCCTGTCCTGATCGAGCGCAAAGCGTAGCGATGGCACGCGCGCGCCCCAGTCGCTGTTGGTCGTTCGCATCAGCGGGCTGGCGTGCATGACGGCGAGTGCCTGCGCCGCGATGTCCCGCAGCCTGTCAGGATCGGGTCCCATCACACGGAACGCCACGGGAAAGGGCGAGTACGGACCGAAGACGAGCTGGGTCACTCGAACACGGGCCTCCGGCGCCAGGCCATTGGCCACGGCCTGGCGCAGTTTGAATGTGAGGCCTTCGCGCGCCTCCTCGCTCGCGGTCAGGGCGACGATTTTCGCGAACGAGGGATCGGGCAGCTCCGGCGCCATGGCGAGATAGAAGCGCGGCGAGCCCTGGCCCACGTACGCGGTCACGATGGTGGCTTCCGGCTGCTTGGCCAGCCACGCTTCAACCTTGGCGGTGGCGGCACTCGTCTGCTCGAGGGACGTCCCATACGGCATCTGCACTTCGACCAGCACCTCCGGTCGATCGGAGGTCGGAAAGAACTGCTGCTTGACGACGCCCACGCCCAGGACCGCGACGATGAAGGCACCGACCACGCTGCCCGCCACCGCCCATTTACGGCGAATGACAAGGCCAAGAAGCCGCCGGAAACGGTTGTAGTGCGGCGTGTCGTAGATCGCCGCATGCCCGCCCTCGACCTTGGCGATGTTCGGGAGCAGCTTCACCCCCAAGTAAGGCGTGAACACGACCGCCACGACCCACGAGGCGATCAGCGCGATGCCGACGATCCAGAACATGTTGCTGGTGTACT
>JBDSLU010000036.1:0-11737 GCA_039916225.1 Vicinamibacteraceae bacterium | reverse complement strand
AGCGAACGCATCCGCACCGACCACGCCGGCGTCGGCCTCGGTCTGGCGATCGTCAAGAGCATCGTCCAGGCACACGATGGCGTCCTCAGTCTGACCCCTCGGCCCGCGGGCGGTCTCCGCGTCACCGTGCAACTACCCGCCGCGCCGCGCGCGAACCTGGCTGTCGGCCCCTGACCAGGGCGCTCATCGCTCAGCGCCCGCTGACCTTCAATGCCCTGCGCTCGGACGTGCCACAGGACGTCAGGTGCCGTGACAGCCTCGCCTCCAGCTCGGCCGCCTGATTCGACGCGGCCGCGTTGTCACGTGGGACGGTCGCCACGATGGCCGACGACCGGCGGAACGTGGTGCAGGCTACGGACTGGCGACCGGAGGCCTGCTCGGCTCGCCCTTGCGCCGCAAGGGCGTCGGCGAGGGACGCGCGATGGGTCGAGTCGATACGCGCCAGCGGCTCGCTGAGCCCGACGGCGATGCGCGCGTGCTCGAGTGCCTGGGCTCCGCGCCCCATCTCCGCGTAGACGATCGCCAGCCGCCCTTCGACATACGCCAGGCGCGCACGCGACATCACGTCCTTGGGATCCGATTCGGAGAGGCTCCGCCGAAGCGCGGCACTCTGCTGGTAGGCGGCGGCGGCCTCGACCAGCCGGTTGGTGCCCGCCGCAGTCAGGCCGACGTTGCCGAGGTCGATCGCCACGTCGAACTGCGCCTGCCGCTTGGTCGGTTCCGCCGCCAGGCGCTGCTGGTCGAGTTCCAACGCCCTCTGGAAGTGGGGCCGAGCCGATACGAGATCGCGCCGCCGCTGGTAATAGGTGCCGACGTACTTCTCGACCAGCGCCACGTTTCTCCGGCGATCAGCATCGGCGGGCTTTTCGGCCAGAAGCGCCTCGAAGACTGCGCCGGCGCGCTGCCAGAGCGGCAGGCATTCCACGTCGCTGGCGAGGATCGCGGACTGGAACAGGGCGGAGCCCACGAGACGGCGCACGTCGACGTCGAGCGGGCTGCGCTGCAGCTGCACCTCCGCCACCGCTGCCGCGTCGCGGGCGGCCGCAAATGCCGTCTCGCGCGCCCCGCTCAAGTTCGCGGTCATGGCGAGCGACAGTGCCGACCGTGCGAATTCGAGCGCCGCTTCCCGAGCGACGGTCGGACGCTCCGTCATCGGCCGCAACAACTCGACTGCCTTGCCCAGGCTGCGGATGGCCCCGGCCCGGTCCCCGAGGTTGGGCTCGCTCGGGAGCCCCTGCACTTTGCCGATCCGGTGATAGCCCTTGGCCACCTCGATCCGCAGCGCATCGTCCACGGACGGATCGTGACTGAGGCGCTCGAGATAGGTGAGTGCTTCGGCGACGATGAGGTGTCGGACGGGCGTCGAGCCGGGCAACGGCTGGACCTCGTCGTGAATCTTGAAGATCAAGGCGCCGGCCAGCTGACGGACGTCATTGAACCGCGCCGCGGCGCGATCGCGCTCAGCGCGCGCGACTCGAATCTGCCAGAGCGAGACGCCGAAGGCGGCGAGCAGCGCCACGAGCGACACCGTGACCGCGGCCGCGACGGCGCGGTGCTGTCGGACCAGCGTTCGAGCGACGTAGCCGAGCGACGGTTCCCTCGCCAGCACGGGCCGCCCGCGCAAATGTCGGTCGATGTCGTCCGATAGCTCGCGTGCCGAGGCATAGCGCCGTCCCGGCTCCTTGCTCATCGCTTTCCGCACGATCGCGTCGAGATCGCCCTTGAGATGACTCGGCGGATAGGGGAGAGCGGCCGCGTGCGCCGCAGGTGCCGCACTCGGCCGTGGCACACAGCCGTCGACGATCGCCAGAATCTCGGCGAGCGTCTTGCCCGCCGTGTCGTAGGGCCGCCCGCCCGTCAGCAGCTCGTAGAGCAGGACGCCGAGCGCGTAGATGTCCGCGGCGACCGTCGCCGGCGAACCGGTCAGCTGCTCAGGACTCGCGTAGTTCGGCGTCAGCGCACGACGTGAGGACGTCGCATCGGCGTCGGTCGACGCCGGGTCGTCAACGAGCGTGGCGATGCCGAAATCGAGCACCTTGGGGGCACCGTCAGCCGTCACCAGGATGTTCGCCGGCTTGAGATCGCGATGCACGATGGCGTGGCCATGGGCGTGCTGGACGGCCCCGCACACATCCTGGAACAGCCTGAGGCGCGCCGCCAATCCGAGGCGGTGTTCGGCACAGTAGCGGCTGATGGGCAGCCCGTCGATGCACTCCATCACCAGGAACGGCTGTCCCTCCTCCGTGATCCCGCCATCGAGCAGCGTGACGATGTGCGGATGGTGGAGATTGGCCAGCATCTGTCGCTCGCGACGGAAGCCCCGGACGGCAGCGGCACTCCGCAGCGATACGTCGATCAGCTTGATCGCCACGCGCTGCGCGAACTCGCCGTCGGCGCGCTCGGCACGGAAGACGACCCCCATGCCCCCTTCGCCGATCGGATCGAGCAGCCGGAAGCGTCCGATCGTCTTGCCGCTGAAGCGATCCGAGGACTCGCGAGCGCCGCTGTCAGACAGTGCAACCGCGAGAAATCCGTCGGCTCGCAGGTGGGCCGCGATCAGCGACTCCACCTCGGCCCGCAGCGGCTGACGTCCGGCGCACTGCGCATCGAGAAAAGAGCCGCGTTCGGCCGGCGGCAGCTCGATGGCGTCGGCGAAGAGACCCTCCGCCTCCTCCCCAAAGCCGGCGTCCTGGACCATGGATGAGCCGAACCTATCACGCTTGCCGCGATGTCTAGTAACGGCCATCCAGGAGTGGGACAGAACATGACGATGCGAGCAGGACACGTGGGCGGGGCCTTCAAAGGGCTGTGGCGAGGATGGATCCCGCGAGGCGTGTTCGCGGCCATTGCCGTGCTCGGCGGCGGAATCGGCCAGCCGCTGTTCGGGCAGGTGGTGGAGGCGGGAGCGGTGCACGCTCAGGTCCGCAACGAGTACGTCGCAGGTCCCGGGGCACCTCAGCGGTCCCAGGACGAATCAGGCGTCAGCGGCACGATTACCGCGACCGCCAGCCTCTCGGGAGAGCGGAACGAACCCAATGGCGCGATCGGATCGGGCTCGACCAGCGCCACTGCGTCTCTGACGATCAATGCCGACGCCGCATCCGGGCGCGTGACCTCGATCAGCGCCGCGGGGTCGGCCTCGGCCTCGGCGCACATCACCCAGGCCATACTCTTTGCCCCATCAGTGAGCGCATCGGCCTACGTGGAGCTCGAGATAGTGGTCGTCGAACCGGTGCGGTTCGTCGCCAATGGGACCGCCGTCAACGGCCTCGGCCTGCAGCCCGAGCAGCTGTGTGAGGAGTTTCCAGAGCCCGGCCTGGATCCGTGCCGCAACGCCCACCCGGCCATCACCAGCGCCAGCGGCGCGCTGGCTGCCGGACGCCACCGCATCTTCGCCCAGGCCAACGTCGGCTTCAACTGCTGTACGAATGGTACGGACTCCGGTGGCTTCTCCTTGTCCGTGAGCTTCACGCCGGGGCACCGCCCGGTGCTGATCATCCCCGGTATCGGCGCCACCTACGCCGCCGATGCCACCGACGACCTGTTCTGGCTGACGCACCGCGGCGTCAGGCCGGGCGAGCTGCAGATCGATCCGCTGTCCCGCGCGTACCACGACCTCATCGAGACGTTCAAGCGGGCCGGCTACCAGGAGTTCCGCGACCTGTTCGTGGTGAACTATGACTGGCGGCTGCCACCGGGCCCGGACGACGGACAGATTGACGGCCGGATCTCCGGGATCACCGCGCCGTCGATCAGCGGCGGACAGTTCCTCTATGGCGTCGACTACCTCGGCGACACCCTGCGGGAGGTCGCCGATCTCTGGACGACCCTGCATCCCGGTGGGCCGCCGCTCGACGCGGTCGACGTGGTCGCCCACAGCACCGGTGGACTGGTGGCGCGGACCTACCTGCAGAGTGCGGCATATGGCGGCGAATACGCGCCCGGCCGACGCCTGCCCCGGATCGAGAACCTGATCATGGTCGGGGTACCGAATCGGGGCGCGTCCAAGGCGTGGAATCCGCTGCACGACAACTGGGTCGTCGATCCGTCGTTCCAGATCGTGCTCTCGAAGATCATCAATCGCGCCTACCAGAAGGTGCTGCGCAACCAGGTGATTGCCGGTCCCGACTACGACATCACCCTCGCCTCGTTGCAGGCGCCGCAGTGTCTGGACACACAGGCGATCTGTTTCATCAACCAGTACGTGCCGACCGCGCGCGCTCTCCTGGCGACCTACGACTTCATCGATTTCGGCCTCGGCCTCACCAACGTCAACGAGTTCCCGGCGCTGCGTAATGCGTTCGCGCTCGATCTGAACGCCGGGCTCGACGGGGCCATCGCCGTTGGCGACCCCAACGCGTTCGCCGATCTCAGTACGGTCACGGTCATCTATGGGACCAACGGTGGTGAGGGTGGTTTGACGCCGGTCCAGACCACTGAAGCGCTCGGCCCGACCTTCACCCTGCTCGGATCTCGTCCGATCGCGACTTTCGAGGACTTCCTCGGCCGCAACGCCAGGCCGAACGAGACCTTCTATGTCGACGTCGTGGCGCCGGACAGCGGCGACGGGACCGTACCGCTGGAGTCCTCGATCGGGCAGTTCCTGTTCGATCCACGGGTGTCGCTGCAGCCGTTCACCACCGGCGTCAACACCGCGGGCTCGGTCGGGCACACCGAACTGATGTCGAACGTCGACGTGCAGAGGGCGATTCTCGCCACGCTCGGGGTCACCGTCAACGATCCTTCTGACATCAGCACCGGCCTGGCTGGTCCGACGACCGAAGTGGTCTGCGCCGTCAGTGGTTGCTTGAACGTCATCTTCGATCCTGTGGAAGGATTCGTCGCCGACGCCCAGGGGCGACGGCTTGGCTTCACGACCGCCACCGGCCCGCTGACGGAGATTCCCGGCAGCGTCTGGTTCGGCAACGCGGACGGCATCGGTTGGGTGTTCGGCGCCGTCGAAGGCCCACTCACGCTGCACCTCTCGGGCCTCGGTGAGGACTACTACGTGAACGTGAGCCTCATGTCGCCGACCGCTGTCGGCGGCGTAGTCGACGCCGGGTTCCTGGCGCTCGGCGCGCAGAGGGTTGTCCCTGTTCCTGTCGCGCCGCCGACGTCGGGGGTGGACGGCGTCGCGCCAAGCACGACCGCGGTCGCGTCGCCCCAGGCCAACGCCGCCGGCTGGCACGGTGGCCCGGTCGTCGTGACGCTTGACGCGACAGACAACGTCGGGGGCTCGGGTGTCAGGTCGATCACGTTCAACAGCACGGGCGCGCAGCCCGCCGCCGGCACCCTGGCTGCCGCTTCGGGCGCGATCGACGTGACGGCTGAAGGCACGACGACCATCACCGCGTTTGCCACGGACAACGCCGGCAATGCCGGGCCGTCACGGTCTCTGGTGGTGAATATCGACAAGACGGCGCCGCTGCTCGACGCGGCGCGGGCGCCGCTGGCCAACGCCAACGGCTGGAACAACACCGCCGTGGTTGTCAGCGTGCAGTGCAGCGATGCCCTGTCGGGTCTGGCCCCCGGGAGTCCGCCGGCCAGTGTCGTCGTGTCGGCCGAAGGCGCCGGCCAGGCGGCAGGGGCGACGTGCACCGATCGCGCCGGCAATGTCGCGACGACCACGGTCACCGGCGTCAGCATCGACCTGACGCCGCCCTCACTCACGATCCCGGTTGGCCAGTCCGTGCCGCAGACGAGTCCGGCGGGTGCGACCGTGACCTACGCAGCGCCGATCGCCGCAGACGCGGGCAGCGGTATCGCCGCCGCCAGCTGCCTGCCAGCGTCGGGCAGCGTCTTCCCGGTCGGTTCGACCACGGTGCGCTGCTCGGCGACGGACCGTGCCGGCAACGCCGCTACCGCGGCATTCATCGTCACCGTCACGGCGACGAGCCCGTCAGTGCCAGAAGGGCGGATGTTCGGCGGTGGGCACATCGACGCGGAGGGGCGCCACCACCACTTTCTGTTCCGCGCCTCACGGGTGCGCGGCCGCGAGATCGGCCGTCTCGAGTATTGGGTCAACGAACCGCGGGCCTGCCGCTCGGACGACCACGACGATCAGGGGCGCGGCGACCACGATGACGACTACCGCGGCGATCGTCACGGTCCGCCGACTCGATTCGAAGCGACATCGCTGAGCCTGATCGTCTTCTCGGACGATCCCTTGCTCCAGCCGGCCCGTCGCACGCCGCCGACAGTCGATACGGTCCGGTTCACTGGCAGTGGCAAGTGGAATGGCCGGTCGGGTTACGCGTTCGAGGCGTCGGCGACCGATGTCGGCGAGCCTGGCCGCGGGCGAGACACCTTCTCGCTGGTCGTCACGGATCCACGCGGCACCGTCGTCGCGCGCGTTACGGGAACACTGGACGGCGGCAATATCCAGTCGATCGGCGTCGGCCGGTAACGACGCTCCGCGACAACTGCTTCGCGGCGAACATCTCGGCGACGTTCTTCTCGCCCCTCGGCGTGCTGCCGCCGTGCCGATGAGACGCCGATATGCCGATGACGTCGTTCAGGTCGGGGCCAGGACGCGATACAGCCAGGCTCGAGCAAAGGTCCATTGACGCTTGACCGTCGCTGGAGACACATCCAGGAGCGTCGCCGCTTCGTCGATGGTCAGACCGCCGAAATATCGTAGCTCGACGACCCGGGCAGCCCGCGGCGACACGATGCTCAACGCGTCGAGAGCTTCGTCGAGCGCGACCAGATCGTGGCGGACGTCGACGCCGACGTCTGCCGCCTGGTCCAGATCGACGGTCGACACACCCTGTCCGCGTTTGAGTGCCTGGTGGCCCCGGGCGTAGTCGACCAGGATACGGCGCATGACCTGCGCCGCCGCGCCATAGAAGTGGACGCGGTTCTCGAAGCCCGCCTTGCGCGTTTCGGTCAACCGGAGAAAGGCCTCGTGGACGAGGGCGGTGGCCTGAAGGGTGTGGTCGGCGCGCTCCTGCCGCATCTGATGGTCCGCGAGCTTACGCAACTCGGCATAGACCACGGGAATCAGCTGGCCGAGGGCGTCCTGATCGCCGCCGGCCCAGCGCGTCAGCAGCCGAGTGACGTCCATCGCGGGGTCGAGTCTACAGCGGCACTTGACCCCAGCAGAAATCGAGGCGTCGGTCACCGCCCCGGCTGGGGGAGCGCGAGCGTGAGGAGCACGACGCCCCGGATCCCCTGAGCCGTCTCCATCACCCGCATCTCACGGGATGCTCACCTCTCCGTGAAGACACTGGCAGGTCCGTCGGGGCATGCTTCCATCCGCCGGCTCGATGAGCACGGCCCGAGGCACCGACAGGTGCGGACTGGAGCAGCGACGCGTATGGATACCGGGTTGGTGTGCGGACAGCAGACGCAGGGGCGCCGGCGTGGTGGGGCCCGATGACGGCGGTGTCGTGGCTCGACTGGAAGCTGGGCGCGCGTCTGCTGTTGAAGCATCCCGCGCTCACGGTCATCGGCGGGCTTTCGCTGGCGGCGGCCATGGCGATTGGGGTGGTCGGCATCGAACTTGCCGGCGAACTGCTGTACAAACGGCTGCCGTTCGAGGACGGCGGCCGGATCGTGCGCCTGGAGACCCGGGACGCCGCGGCGTCACGCGTGGAGCAACGGGTGCTCCACGATTTCGCGATCTGGCGGCGGTCGCTCAAGACGGTGGGGGCACTCGGGGCCGCGCGCGTGAGCGAGCGCAACGTGCTCACCGATGAAGGCCGCATCGAAGCCCTGCGCGTGGCGGAGATCACGGCGTCGGCGTTCCCGCTCACCCGCGTGTCGCCGCTGCTCGGCCGGCCGCTGCAGCCGGCGGACGAAATGCAGGGTGCCGACCCGGTCGTCGTGCTGGGCTACGACGTATGGCAGCGGCAGTTCCTGCACGACCCGGCGATCATCGGCCGCGTCGTGACGGTGGGCCGCACGGCTCGCACCGTGGTCGGCGTCATGCCGCCGCGCTTTGGCTTCCCGCGCAATCAGCAGGCATGGGTCCCACTACTGGTCCAGGACGCGCCGCCGCGCGAAGGGCCGGCCGTGCAGGTGTTCGGCCGCCTTGCCGACGGAGCGAGCTGGCAGGACGCCGCGGCGGAGCTCGACATCGTCTCGGCCCGCCTTGCCGCCGATCAGCCGACCACCCACGCCCAGCTGCGCACGCGCGTTCGCGCCTTCGCCGGGCGCACGCCGGGTGACCCCGTGCAGGCGGAGGATTGGCTGATCCACGCCGTCGTCCTGCTGGTGTTGGGAGCAGTCTGCGCCAACGTCGCGACGCTGACCTTCGCGCGCATGGCGATGCGCGAAGCGGAGATGGTCGTCCGCCACGCCCTCGGGGCGAGCCGGGCACGCGTGATCGTTCAAATCGTCACCGAATCTCTCGTGCTGGCCCTCATCGCGGCCCTGCTCGGGCTCGTCGTGGCCCAGGCGACCGTGCGCTATGCCTGGGCCCGAGCGAGTCAGCTCATCGAGGAGGGCCTGCCGTTCTGGGTGGATGTGACGCTCGAGCCTGCCACCATTGCGTATGCGCTGCTGCTCGCGCTCGTCGCCGCGGCCATGATCGGCCTGCTACCCGCACTGAAGGCCACGGGCGCGTCCGTCCAGCGGGGACTGCAGGGGAACACGAGCACCGGTCGGACGATCACGTTCGGCGGCTTCTGGTCGTTCGTCATCGGCGCGCAGGTGGCGATCACGCTGTTGTGCCTGCCCGCGGCGGCGGGAATCTCCGCCAATCTCCTGCGCGACCAGTCTGCCCGGGCGGAGTATCCGCCGAAGCGCTACCTGACCTTCCGTCTCGGCATCGACAACGAAGCGCTGGCCGGCGAGCAGGGTGTGCCTGACGATCGGCAGATCGCCGCGCGTCGGGCGGTCGCATACGAAGCACTCGCCGGCCGGTTGCGTGCGGAGCCTGGGGTGACGCAGGTGGCGTTTGGCGATCGCCTGCCGACGATGCCGCCGGAGTGGGTGCCGGTGGAAATGGAGCAGGACGGTGCCCCTCCGATTCGCCTGCACGGCAATTACGAGGGCGGATTCGCGCTGGCCGCTGTCGGTGCCGGCTATCACGACGCCTTTGGCGCCCGGATCGTGGCCGGCCGCGCCTTGCATGCCACCGACGCTGGCACCCCGGACGGGCCCGTCGTGGTCAACGAGGCGTTCAGGCGCCAGGTGGGCAGGAATCCCGTGGGCGCACGAATCCGAACACTCCAGCGGGACAGCGAGGGCGAACCGGGACCTTGGCACGAGATCGTCGGAGTGGTCACCGATCTGGGGATGTTGTTCCCCGCCGACTGGGATGGCGCGGCCTACATCTATCGCGCGGCCTCGGCGGTGGAGCTCGATCCCGTCGCGGTCGCGGTGCGCGTCGCGGGGGACGCGGCGCCGCTTGCGCCCCGCGTCGCCGCGCTGGGCCGACAGGTCGATGCGGGCCTGCAGCTCAGGGATATCGTCACCCTCGACGAGATCGTCGTCCAGGAGCGAATGGGATTGGTCATCGGCAGCGTCGTCTACGGCAGCATGCTGCTGGTGGCGCTGGTCTTCTCGGCGGCCAGCCTGTACGCGCTCATGGCCGTCGCCGTGGAACGTCGCACCCGCGAGATCGGCATCCGAATCGCACTCGGGGCCAGCCCACGGCGCGTGCTGCGGACGGTGTTCGCTCGGGCCGGCCGTCAGATCGGCGGTGGCATCATCGCCGGCAACAGCATCATCCTGCTCATCGCGTGGCGCACGGACGCCGTGACCCCGGACCTCCTCGTCGCGTTGGTGATCATGTCGGTCATCATGGCGACGGTTGGCGTGCTGGCGTGCGCCGTTCCGGCGCGCCGGGCGCTGCGGGTGCAACCGACCGAGGCGCTGCGGCAGGATTGACCTGTGATCAGCGCGTTCCAGCTGGCGCAGCGTCTGTCGTGGCGCGTCCGTGCCAGACGCTGCCGCCGAAGGTGGTGATGTAGACGCGGTCGGGTGAGGCGGGATCCGGGATGACGCGGTGTCCCCACTTGAAGTCGAAGCCGCGGAGCCGCTGCCAGTGCTCGCCGTGATCGTCGGAGCGCCAGGCGCCCTGATCGAAGCCGCAGGCGTACAACGTGCCGGTCCGCGGATCCTCGGTCACGTCGTAGACGTGTTGGGCGGTATCGAAGACCGCGCGCCAGCGCAGGCCGGCGTCGGTGGAGACGAAGAGACCTCCACCGGTGTCACCATCCGGCTGCGCGACGCCCCACGCGGCGAGGTACAGGCGCCGTTCGTCTTTGCTATCGACGCTGATCGCGTTCGGCCCGTTCGTGCCGGCTGGCAACGCGAGGCGCGTCCAATGCTCGGCGCCGTCATCTGACGTATACACCGCGCCATCACCCGCATCGCCCAGGCGTCCGTGCTCGCTGCGACGCGCGATGACGAGATACAGCCGACCGCTCGGCGCCTGCGTCAGGCGCCAGGCGAATGGCTGCTCCGGCAGGCCGCTGTTCTTCAGCGTCCAGGTCTTGCCCCCGTCAGTGGTCTTGTAGAGCCCGTGGCCGAACATGCAGGCGTAGAGCGTGCGTGCCCGGGCGGGACTGCGCGGATCGAGCAGGAGATGCGTCACCGCGCCAACCGGCAGACCGGTCGCCGGCGTCCACGAGCGGCCGCCATCGTGTGAGATGCCGACACCACCGCGATAGTTCGCCGGATCGTTGCTGCGCCACATCTTCGGCCGGGGCAGATCGTGCGTGCCGCTGAGCGCAGCCCAGGCGAGCCCGCGCTCGGCGGGATCGAACACCATCCAGTAGACCGTGTTGCGCCACCGCTGCGGGATGCCCTCGCTCGACACCATCCACGACTGCCCGGCGTCCTCGCTGCGAAACAAGCCGATATCGGTGTAGCTGATGAACAGCCGCCGCGGAGCGAACGGATCGACGTGCACGCCATACGCCGTCGTCACGTCGAGTCCGCGCGTCGCCCACTGGCGCGATCCCGCCTTCCGCGAATGGACCTGCGCGAAATGGGAGCCGCCGTCCAGTGTCCGATACGTGCGGAACAGATCCGTGATGAAGACGATGTTGGGCTGCGTGGGCGACACGGCGATGTCGTACGGCGCGTCGAGCCAGACGTCGGGACCGGCCACGGCCACGCGCTCATCGACCCACGAGCCGGTCATCTGTGGCGACGGCCGATCGCTCTCGCGATGCACGATGTGCCAGGTGCGGCCGCCATCCGTCGTCTTGGCGATGCCGTTGAAGCGTTGGGCGGGCCCCACACCGAGCTGGAGGCCTTCGACGCCGACGTAGGCGATGGTGGAATCACTCGGCGAAACCGTGACGGCGCGGAACGTCGGTGGATCGCCCGAGCCCGCGTTGGTAATGGCCACGTCCAGTCCAGCCGCCGCCGGCATCCAGGTGGCGCCGTCATCACGGGAGATGGACACGCCATTGGCCAGCCGCGTCCCGGCCCAGGTGGTGGCGTTCAACGCGTAGATGCTCGCCTGCCTGCGTCCCCCCGTCATCGTCCAGGCGACGCTGGCGTCGTGCAGCGGGGGACCGGGCGGACCGTCGTGTTCGATCCAGGCGGTCGGGTCGGCACCAGCGACATGGCGCACCACCCGCGTGTCGAGCACGACGAGGAGGTCATCGGCCGTGACGGCGGCGAGGGCGAGGACGCGGCCCGGCGGTAGCTCGCGCAGCTTGCGCCAGTGTGCGCCGTCGTCCGCCGATTGAAACAGCGCGCCCGGTCGCCGGGCCCGGCGAGGTCGGCCGCCACCGCCGCCGCTCAGGGCGATCGTCACCACGCCGTCGCGTCC
>JBDSLU010000035.1:0-12780 GCA_039916225.1 Vicinamibacteraceae bacterium | reverse complement strand
GGGCGACGTCCAGCGCGGATGGCTGGCGCGTGCTGAGCCCATCCGGCCATTCCCACCAGGGCTGCGACTCGAAGCGGTCGCGCAGTGCGCGGAACAGCGCGTAGTCGTCGAGCCAGTCGGCCTCGCGCTGTACGAAGCCGACGAAGTCGGCGGCCCGCGTCGTCTGACGCACCCAGTGTTCGCCGTCGAAGCGGTCGAAGGCGGCGCGGAGGGCCGCCTGCTTCACTTCGTGGACGCCGTCGTAGTCGACCTGCGGCGCCTGGCGGACAGAAGACAGTCGCGTGCGCTGCTCCGGCGACAGGCTGTCGACACCGCCCACGGAGGCGAACTCGGGGATGTCGACCAGCCGCAGGTAGATCGGATCGATCGCCATCGCCGACACCGTGGCATAGGGCGAGTGATGCCCGGACGGCGCCAGCTCGTTGACCGGCAGCATGAGCAGGAAATCGAGGCCGGCCTGGCGCTGCCAGGCCGCAAGGGTCACGAGATCGGGGATCTCGCCGATGCCCCAGCCCTCGGCGGACGCGGCAGAGAACAGCGGGAGGAGCACGCCAGCATGACGTTCACGAAGAAATGAAGCGGCCAGACTGGTCAACGTGGTCCCTCTGACATTTTGTCAGATTCCATCGCGGTCGCAGCGAGGATCCGTTCGATGCCGCGCGCGAACGGCTCCGGCTCGACCAGCAGGCTGACGACGAGCCAGGCCTCCGTCGGGAAGTCATAGAAATAGCCGGGCTGCACGACGACGTGATGTCGCTGCAGCAGATCGAGCGCGAGTGCCTCCTCGCCGTCGGTCGCCGGCACGCGCAGCACCGCTGTCCATCCACCAGCCGGTTCGAGCAGTTGCAATGCAGGCGCAGCGGCGAGCCATTCACGGAGCGCGGTGAGATTGTGGTCGAGCCGTTGCCGGATCTGCTCGCGAACGACCCCGCCACCCGTCAGGATCGCCGGCAGCGCCGCCTGGATCGGCGTGCCGACCGACAGGAACGAGTCGCCGACCAGATCGAGGCGCTCCAGCAGATCGGCGACCTCGTCGTCCGGTCCGCCGACGCCCATCCAGGCCAGCTTGAGTTGCGGCAGGCCGACCGCCTTCGACAGGCCGCCGAGCGACACCGTCAGGCACGTCGCGTCGGTGAGGACGGTCGGCGGTGCGGCGCCGGCCGCGGCAAAGCGGTAGTCGACGAAGACCTCGTCGGCAATCAGCGTCAGGCCATGGCTCGCGCAGCAGGCCGACAGCGCCCGCACGTCGTCCGACGAGAGCACCGTCCCGGTCGGGTTGTTGGGGCTGACCACGACGACCGCGCGCGTCCGGTCGGTGACCCGCGCGGCGATGGCGCCGATGTCGTAGCTCCAGCCGCCGTGCGGATCGAGCGGGTAGGGCACCGCCCGCACCGCCTCCAGCCCGCTGAGGATCTCGAACAGCGGATAACTCGGCACGGGGACCAGCACCTCGTCGCCCGGATCGCAGAGCACCTTGAACAGGAAGGCGTAGGCCTCGCTGGTGCTGGCGGTCAGGACGATGCGCCCGGGGTCGACCCGTGCGCCGTGCCGCGCGAACTCGCCGGCGACGGCGGTCCGGGCCTCGAGGAGCCCCCGGGGATCCGGCGCGTAGCGGAGGCCGGCGGGGGCGCCGAGGGGCGCCAGAAGGTCGTCCGGGTAGGTCAGACCGGCCCGGGTCGGGTTCGAGCCGGTCACGTCGATGGGAAGAATGCCCTGATTTTTCAGGGTGTTTCGCGCCATCGTGAGCCGGTTGGCGGCGAGGCTCGGGACCCGGTGCGACCGCAGCACGAGTGCTACAATACGCTCTCCCCGCCGGGGGTCCGGGCGTCACCCGCTGGGGCCTTCGCAGTCTGGACGATGTCGAACAGGTTGATGCGCGCCTGGCTCGGCTTCGTGTGCGCGATGACGACCGCGTGCACCGAGGCGCCAACGAGCCCCACATCCCCCGCGGGCGGAGCTGCGTCCGCCGCCCGGACCACCGCGGCATCGACCGGGACCACCACCACGACGGCCGGCACCAACACGTCGACCCAGGTCCCCGGCCAGCTCACCGGGATGTCGCTGCGTTTCCACGGCAACCCGACCGCCGAGGTCGATCGCGTCAAGGTGCCGATCGATCCGCAGGTCGCCGCTGATCTGGGCGGCGATCTCACCGTCGAGTTCTGGCTGAAGACGGAACCCGGCGCCAATCCGGCGACGTCCTGCCAGGCCGGCAGCGACGGCTGGACCTACGGCAACGTGATCCTCGATCGCGACGTGTTCGGCACCGGCGATTACGGCGAGTACGGCGTGTCGCTGTCGGGCGGACGCATTGCCTTCGGCGTCGGCCGCGGCGGCCGGGACCAGACCATCTGCGGGCTGATCGACGTCGCCGACGGCCGCTGGCACCACGTCGCCCTCACCCGCCGCTTCGCCGATGGCGTGATGCGCATCTACGTCGACGGCACCGAGAGCGCCCAGGGCATCGGGCCGGCCGGCGACATCAGTTATCGCGACGGTCGCCCGACCGGCGTCTCGAGCGATCCATTCCTCGTCATCGGCGCGTCCAAGATCGACGAAGGCGCCGGCGGCCACGGATTCTCGGGCGCGATCGACGAGCTGCGGCTGTCGTCGAGCATCCGCTACTCGTCGCCGTTCGATCGCCCGCTCGCGCCGTTCACGGCCGACGCCGAGACGGCGCTGCTGTTCCACTTCGACGAAGGGCCGGTCGGGCCGTGCCTGTCGGGCGTCGTCGATACGTCGGGTCGCGCCACGCACGGCCAGTGCCGGCACGGCGGCTCGGCGAGCCCGGGCCCGCTCTACGAAGCGGACGCGCCGTTCCTGCCGCCGCGTCAGCGGACGTGGCTGCTCGGCTCGGACGGCAAGCCGATCGCCCTCGCGCCGCTCGACGGCTCGGGCGCTCCGGTGGTGCCGGCCGGCACACCGGAGAACCCGTCCGACCCGCCGCCCACCCAGAACATCCGGTGACGCGGCCTACGGCAGCAGCGCCGTGGCCGTGGCGTCGGTGCCGGCGCTCCAGAACTCCGAGTTGGCGTTCCAGTACATCGCCCGCTCGACGACGATCGGCACCGTGCTGGTGACGACCGCCCCGAAGCGCTCCTCGTTCAGCTGCGGAACGGTGGCGCCGGGGCCGACCCCGACGCTGAAGCGCGAGTTCGCCGGCACCGTGAAGGTCCGCGTCACCGGCACGTCGACCTCGCGGATGAAATCGATGGTGACGGTCGCCGAGCTGTTCGAGTTGTTGGCCAGCAGGATGTAGCTGTTGGCGGCCTCGAACCGGCCGGTCTGGCCCTCGGCCAGCCCCCACGCGGTGCCGGCAGCGGTCACGCCAAAGGCGTTGTGCGCCTCGTACCACTGTGACGGCGCGTTGGGCCAGTACTGGGCGCGCTCGACGACCACCGGGATGGTCGACACCACGCGCGTCGCGACCGCAGCGTTGGCCAGCGTCGTCGAGCCCTCGGCCTCGAGGTTGATCGTGACGCGGGAGTTGGCCGGGATGCTGTGGCTGCGGATGACTGACTGGCCGGTCTCGGTCACGTAGGTGACAGTGGCGTCGGCCGCCGCCGAGTTGGGGTTGGCGATCAGGACGAACGTCTCGAAGAACGCACCGGTTGCCCCTTCGGCCAGGAACCACTCGGTTGCCGGCGCGGTCGCGCCGGCCGATTCGTGCCCGGCCTTGAACAGGCGATCCGGCGGCAGGCCGAAGTACATCGCCCGCTCGGCCGCGCCGGCCGCATCGAGGAACGTCACCTCGATGCCGAACGACGTGTTGACGAGGGCGGCGATCGAGCCGCAATCGATGGTCCGCCGCGACAGCGGCAGCAACGCGAACTCCTGCGTGATCGGCGCGGCGTTCTCGCGCAGGAAACGCACCTGGGCGCGATTCGGCAGGTCGCTCGGGTTGGTCAGCAGCACGTAGGTCAGGAAGAAGCCCTGCGAGCCCTCGGCGAAGAACCAGTTGCTGGCCGGGCCGGCGATGGCCTTCTCGGTGTGCGCGCCGTAGTTGTCGCGGTCCCACCGCATCGTCCGCTCGACGATCACTTCGTGGTCGGATTCGACGATCGTCGCGAACGACGAGCCGCTGATGGCGGCCAGCTGGCCGGGGTTGATCGTCAGCCGGCGGCGTGGCGCGATGGTCACCGGCCAGGCGACGCTGGCCGCGGTGTCCTTGAGGAACCGCAGCACGACGGTGGCCGGCTCGGTGCTCGGGTTCATCAACGACACGGTCGTCTCGAAGAACGACGAGGCGGCGCCCTCGGCGAGCTGCCGGGTGAAGGTCGCGAAGCCGCGCGGGTGCGTCCCCGCCGCGATCTCGGCGGCATTGAGGACGCCGTCGCCGTCGGGGTCACCGGCCGCGCCGTTGACGCCGACGCTGCTGGTCGGGTCGAGGCCGTAGCGCAGCTCGAGCTCGGTGCTCATGCCATCGCCATCGCCGTCGACGTCGGCGGGAGCCAGCCGACGGATCTCGCCGCCGTACTTCACGACGTAGATCTCGCCGTTGGCGTCGATGTCGATCGAGCTGATGCCGCCGGCCGAATTGAAGGCGGCGGTGTGATCCTGGAAGTCGCCGGCGGTGGCCTCACGGGTGGCCGGGTTCACCGTCAAGGCGACCGACGCGATCCGTCCCGAGACGAAGTCGGCGTAGAAGTAGCGGCCGCGGAAGGCGGCGCCGAGGGCCGTGCCGCGATAGACGAAGCCGCCGGTGATCGACCGGCTGTTGTTGACGCCGAAACTGTTGTCGTATTCGAAGACCGGCTCGGTGAGCGGCAGATAGGCCGGCGTCGTCCCGGCATCGAAATCGTGGCCGGCCTCGCGGAGGCGCCAGCCGTAGTTGCGGCCGCCGGCCCGGGCCGGTTCATAGTCGATCTCCTCGAAGGCGTTCTGGCCGACGTCGCCGATCAGCATGGCGCCCGTTCCGCCAAGCCAGGTCGGGTCGAAGGTGAAGCGCCACGGGTTGCGCACGCCGAAAGCCCAGACTTCGTCCAGGGTGGCCGCCGCGACCGTACCGGTGCCCAGGAACGGATTGTCGGCCGGAATGCGGTAGCCGCGCGTATCGCTGTCGGGGACGTTGACGTCGATGCGGAGCATCTTGCCGAGCAGCGTGCCGCCCCGCTGCGCCTGGTTCTGCGGGTCGCCGCCGGAGCCGCCGTCGCCCATCCCGATGTAGAGATAGCCGTCCGGACCGAACGCGATCTTGCCGCCGTTGTGGTTGCTGTACGGCTGGCAGATCGCCCGCTGCGCCGTCGAGGCGAACCCCGCGCAGCCATTGGTCGTGGACATGTCTGGCTGCGCCGGCCACTCGAAGTCGAACCGCGTATCGGGATCGGCGACCAGTGGGTTGCCGGCCGATCGCAGGAAGCGCGCGACGACGGTCGCGCCGTTCTCTGGAGGCCCGCTCGCTGCCCTGGTGAAGTTCACGTAGAACCGGCCGGTCCGGGCGTAGTCGCTCGGAAAGGCCAGCCCGAGCAGGCCTCGCTCCCCGCCACTGGCGACAGCCGACGTGAGGTTGAGGAAGTTGGTCCCCTGCAGCGCGCCGTTGCGGATGACGCGGATCAGGCCACCCTGCTGGACGACGTACTGGACGGCTGGATCGGAAGGGTCCTGGACCATGCCGACCGGCGAGCTGAGGCCGCCGACGTAGGTGGCAGATTGAATGGACGGCAGCTGCGCCGCCGCCTGGACGGACGCGGCCAGGACCAGCCCGGCCACGATGGGTAGCTGTCGAAAACAGTAGGAAAACATGCTTGGACCTCCGGTCGGCGGCTTCGTGCAGAGGCTGTTCCATGCCGAGCCGTCGGTTTATCGTCCGATCGGGGTCGGCCGGACAGTCGCCGTTACGCGATCCGGGGTCCTGACGAAAAAAGGGGAAGGCCATAGGCCTTCCCCTTGAGCTGCCCGCCAGTCGAGGCGGGTGGTGCGCATCAGCCGGTCGGCTACTGCGTCGGACGCAGGACCTGGCGGAACGACAGGGTGTTGATGTCCCGGAACATCGGCGTGCGCGGCGGCAGCAGCGACGGCGTCAGGAACTCGGTGTCGAACTCGTAGCCGCGGGCGGGAGCGCCGTAGACCACGTCACAGCACTTGTAGATGCCGACCGCCTGCCGGTTCATGTAGAGGCTGACGATCGACCCGCGGTAGTTGAGCTGGGCTCCGCCCCAGTTCTCGATGAACCGCAGGAAGTTGTGGGCGCCGCCGTCGGTGCCCCAGTCGGTGTGGTCCGCTCCAGTCGCAGACGTGGCGCTCCGCGGGAAGTTGTAGCCCTTGCCGCTCACGATCGCCGTGCGGTAGTAGGTGGTCGACGCGTCGCGGGCGACATCGGTGTCCGGCGCGTTGGCGAGCCCGGTGTACTTCGACCCGCCACTGACGTCGACGTCGTGCGGGTTGGTGAACGACCTGATGTCGTTCCACGCGTTCGACAGGAACGTCACGGCGTCGGCGATGACGGCCGCCGAGACGTGATCGGTGCCGGGCGTGGCGCCGAAGAACGCGCCCGTGCACGCTGGCGTGAAGGCCGGCCCGGCTGGCAGCGTGGCCGAGCAGGCGTTGTAGTTGCCCTGGATGTAGACCGGGTTCTCCGACGCCACCGTCAGGCCCTGCGAGCCATTGTGCGGCAACTGCATGTAGCCGCCATGCACCAGCTTGAGAGCGCGACGGAAGAAGAACGCGCGGTTGACCCGGGCCACGTTCTTGTCGATCGGGTTCGCGTAGAGCTGATAGGTGGCAACCGCCGCCGGGTCTCCAACCGGCGTGTAGAGGTTGATGTCCCGCGGCGCAGCCCCGGTATTGACCGGATTGATCATCCGGTTGATCGGCGCGGCGGATCCCTGAGTGGCCGCGATCTCCAGCAGACGCGCACGCCCGCCGTAGACCTGCAGGGTACCCCGTCCAGGCGCGTTGGCGTTCGGCACCGTCGGTTGCTCCCAGTTCAGGTCCTCGGAAAAGTGGGTGTTGCCGCCAGCGTCGGTGAACGAATGATCCAGAGCGCCGTTCGGTGCGCTGGTCGAGGTCGTGTTGATCAGATCCTCGAAGCCCAGTTCGCCAGTCTCGGCGTTCGTGCCATAGACGGTCTCGACGCCAAACGGCGCGGCGGCCAGGGCGGTCGTCACCGGCGCGCTGAAGCCGCCGGTGTCGTCGCGGTTGCCGCGGCGATCCGAGAAATAGACAACGAACCCGGTCTCGTCCATCGGGCAGGTGCCGCCGCCGGCGCCGT
Organism: Vicinamibacteraceae bacterium; assembly: GCA_039916225.1. Taxonomy (GTDB): domain Bacteria; phylum Acidobacteriota; class Vicinamibacteria; order Vicinamibacterales; family Vicinamibacteraceae; genus JBDSLU01. The sequence goes on along the minus strand of JBDSLU010000035.1, from coordinate 5,570 downwards.
TCACACAGGCCGTGTTGGCGGCCCGACGCGTCGCGGTGCCGATCGTGCCGCTCAGCCAGCGGCGCAGGTTGTTGACGTCGAGCTCGACGTAGTGCATCACGCCGCCGAAATAGAGCCGCTGGTCGTTGTTGACGACGCTGCTCGGGAACGCGCCGCTGACGGCCGCCGCTACTGGCGCGGCGGCGACGTCGTCACGGAGCATCCCTTCGCGCGGATCGTAGAGCACGTTCGGCACGAACGAGTCCTGGGCGAGCGGAACCGTCGTGCGGACAGCGTTCGTGCACTCACCCGTGGTCGCGGTGTCGCGCAGCCGCTGCAGGCGGATGACCGCGTTCGGGTGGGTTTCGGTGCACCCGTTGACGTAGTCGGGCGTCCACGCCAGGCCCGGGGTCGCCACCGGAGCGCCACCGGTGCGGCTGATCCGCTTGCCGGCGAAGCCGAGGTTCATGATCTCCTTGGTAACGTCGACCCAGTTGCCGTCGCGATCCTGGAGATTGATGACGATGAACCCGCCGATCGACGACGTGCCGGCGGTGGTGCGGAACCCGGCCTGCATCAGCTGGGTGTAGGTGGCCGACGCGTTCGACGCCGCGAACTTGTAGGTATTGGCTGACAGGTTGGTCGGCTCGCCACCTTCCGTCGCATCGACCACGAAGTCACCGGACAGCGGCATCGGCGAGACGCCAGCCGTGACCCGGATGTTCGGCAGGGCGGTCAAGTCGGCGCGCTGGTCGGAGATGAGGACGCGCAGCGTCCCCATGCTGTAGAAGCGCTGCTTGTGGACGTCGCTCGTCGCAAGCTCGGTGGCCGGGGCGCGCCGGATGATGTCGACCGGACGGGCGCCGTTCGAGACCAGCGGCAGATCCAGGCGGCGCGCACCGGTGAGGCCATTCTTGATCCAGCCGTTGTAGCCAGTGGCCGACAGCGTCGACCATCCACCCCACGCGCCAGACCCGGGTCCGCCGGTCACGCTGCCTTCGGTGGCGGCGAGATCACGGCACAACGCCAGGTTCGTCGCCGAACCGGCGTTCGGACAGCCGGCCGCCTTGGCCATGCGCACGGTGCCGTTGTGGCTAGCCACGCCGTTGGCCAGCACGGCCCGGATGACTTCGCCGACGGCGGTGACGCGGTCCTGAAGGGCCAGCGTGTTGCCGTCGTCCTGCTTGAGGAACAAGTGCTGGTTGGTGTGGATGCGGCCGCCGAAGGAGAAGTTCGGGCCGGCGAAGAAGCTCTGGTCGTTCTCCGAGAAGATGCCGAACTGGAAGACCGGAATGGCGACCGTCTGCATCACCCGGCGCATCCGCACTTCAGCCGACCCGGTCGTGCGCGCCGTCACCTCGATGGTGTACGGCGTGATCAGGCCGACCAGGCCCTGATACGGCCCCGACTGGATGGTCGATCCGCCGGGCGTCTCGAGGTCGGGTTCGCCGATGGGCGCCACCACATCGTTGAAGCTGATGCGGTAGCCGGTCGTGCCGTTCGGCCTGAGATAGGAGATGCCGCCCAATGTCGGCTGTTTGGCGACCACCGTCAGGTTGCCGATCTCCGTCGCGTTGGGCGCGAAGTTCGTCTGGAACAGCTCGCCGAGATCCGCCGTCAGCTTCTCGACGCCGGCGTGCGCGGCGGCGTAGGCCTGGGTCTGGTCGCGGTTGATGCCGTTGGCCGACTGGTCGGAGTTCACCATCGAGATGAACCCGACGAGCAGGGCCGACATCAGCATCAGCACCAGGATGGCCGACAGCAGGGCCACCCCCGATTCACGATTTCTGGGCATGGGTCGCTTTCGCATGGAAAGGATTCCTCTGGCGGCCTTCATTCGTACCGATCCACGAACGCGAGGTTGCGCAAGGCGACCTGCGTGAAGAGCGTGTTGTGGTAGTAGCCGGTCGACGCGTTCTTCTTGTCCGACCGGATGGCGAGCGTGGCGTTGACCTTGCGGATCTGATTGGGCGAGCACACCAGTGGCGTGCACGCGCCGCCGGTCGTCAGGTCGGCGGCCACCATGCGCACGTGCGCCGGGTTGGTGGTGCCGTTGGCGATGTCGTAGGTCAGCGCGAACGCCTCCAGCTCGAAGGCAACGGCGTTTGTCGCACCAGAGCCGATCCGTCGTACCAGGCGCGGGCTGGCCGGGGTGGTGGTCGGGTCCACCCAGTAGCTGATCATCCGCACCCGGCTCACCGTCGACTGACCGGCGAGGATGGTGACGACGCCGCCGACGACCGTCTGGGCGTTCGGGTCGGTCGGCGCCTGGGCCTTCACCTTGTTGACCGTGCCGTCCATCACCAGCGCCGTGTCGAACTGGTTGATGCCGAGGGCATCGCCCGGGTTGAACGTGATCGTGTTGCCGGCGACCGCGGTGACCGCGACCAGCGCGCTCGTGCTGCCCTTCACGACGGAGAGCAAGTCGCCGACGCGGATGTTGTCGCCGGCGACGTCCGGCGCATCCGAAATGTTGACGTCGTCGGTGTTGCCGACGACCTTGTCCGGGCCGTACGGGTAGACGGTCAGCGACTGGCCGCTGGCCGCGATCGAGGACACGAAGACGCCGTCGAACGCCCCGTCGAAGGCCAGGGTGTTGATGACGTCCGTGCAGACGCCGTTGATCGGCGGACCGGAGCCGGGGCCGACCGTGACGGCCGACATCGTCGCCTGAATGGGGAAGGTCGTGACGCCCGGACACGGAGTCGCGGCCGCGGGGAGCGGGCCGGGACGTGTGATGGCGGTCGCGCCGCCACCGTTCGGGATCCCAATCACGCGCCCGAGCGGCATGCCCTGGCCGACCTGCAGGAGGTCGCGGACCATCAGATCCATCGCGGAGCGCAGGTTGTTGTTGACGGTGGTGATGGAGTTCACCGTCTGTTCGGCCTTCATCGCGCTCGTCATCGCCGCGAACGTGCCGGCGAGGATGACGAGCATGATCCCCATCGAGATCATCATCTCGGGGAGCGAGAAGCCCGCGTCCGGGCGTGCGGTTCGGGAAGTCATGGGCCGTCTCACGAGAAGCTCGAGATGTAGGTGACCAGCGTGTAGGTGCGCTGCCGGTTGCCGACCGCCGCATTGGTGGTGTATTTGATGGTCACCGCGATCTGGCGAAGGTTGACGCCGATGTCGCAGATCACGATCTGGCGGCGGAACCCCTGGATCGGTATGTCGTCGGCCGTTCCCAGCAGGTTGTCGAGGCCGGGGGTCTTCTCGGTACCGATGTCGTCGGTCGTGGCGACGAGCCCGTCCGGGCCGGCTTCTTTCAGATCGTGCTCGGCGGTCAGGAACGTGCCGCCGCCGCTCGCGGTGGTCGTCGGCCAGGCGCTGCAGTCCGGCGTCGTGGCGTTGCGGATCTGCGCCCAGGTGATGGTCCTCGTGTCGCGCGCCGTGTGGACGCTCTCGATCGCCTCGCGGGCCTTCTCGCGGGCGATCAGCTGCGACGATGACGAGCCGACGATCGACAGGCCGAAGTAGAAGACCTGCGCCAGGCCGAGGAGCCCGACCATCAGAATGGACAGGGCCACCATCAGCTCGATGAGCGAGAACCCGTCCTCGCCGGTGTGACGTGGATTTGCGGTCATGATGGCCGACTCCGTCTGCGCTACTGAACCCATTTGCTGCCGTCCCAGCGCCACGTGCGCACGGCCGACGTGGTGCCGATGATGGTCAGCGCGTTGGCCGTCGACACCACATTGGGGGTGCCAAGCAGGATCGTCGCGTTGACCGGGTCGCCGTTCACGTCGACGAAGGAGCCATCGCTGGTGAACATGTAGGGGCCCGTTCCGCCGATGGTGATGGCCGCGCCGCTGGTGAAGCCATCGGGCGTGTCGAGGGTGACGGCCGTGAACTTGTTGTACTGAATGGCCCCTTCGAGACGCATGGTCTCGAGGGGCGTGTCGACCGTGACGGCCGGCGGGTCGGGAACGCCACGCTGCACGCTGGCCACGATGTTGGGGTTCGTGAACGTGATCGCAATGTTGCGGCGCCGGCTGATGGCCATCTCGCGATGGCGCTTCAGGAAGGATCCGAGCTGCTGGGCACCCGACTTGCCCTTGGCCGTCCGGATGACGCCGGGCGTGATGCCCATCGCGATGCCGCCGAGGATGGCGATGATGGCCACCACCATCAGCAGCTCGATGAGCGAGAAGCCCTGTGCAGCACGGGCACGGGTGAAGAGTCGGGCACGGGGACGGCGGTCATCCATGCCGGCATGGTTGAGCAAGCCGCGTTCCCGGATGGCCGGATCCGCCAAGGCGTTCTCGCCAGCCAAGTTGTGCCGCGTGTCAGGGTTTGTCACAGGCGCAGGCCCACGGAAAACGTCGCAACGATCACGAACCGCGTGGGCGACGACCCCGCGCGATCCGTTCGGCATGTCTGGCAGGTCCGTGCAGCTGCACGTCTACCCGCCCGGCATGGCCGAGGGCTGATCGTTGAATCGGCCCGTTGGTGTCCGACACCAATCAGGACGCTGTTTTTTGGTGAAAATGCGTGCGGGAAAGGGCGCTAGCTGACGATCCGATCATCGGCGATCGGGGCGAAAGCATAAGGGGACGCCCGCGGCCCGGCGGGAAGCGAGGCCGCGAGCCCTGGTGCTACAGCCGCTCGGACAACCAGGCGATGTGGGTGTCCAGATAGCCGTCGACGAAGCCCTTCAGGGTGGGGCTTTCCCGCCGGCCGCCGGTCACCGCCTGGAGAAAGGCGTGGTTGGCCTTGTCGAAGACCTTGATGGTGACGTCGCGGGTCCGGGCCCGGTCGAGGGCCGCCTGCATGCGCTCGCGGTGGACGCGGGCCGGCACGATGGTGTCGAGGCCACCGTAGAGCACCAGCACCGGGCAGTTCAGGGCCTCCAGGGCGGGAGCCGGGTCGTAGGAGAGGATGTGCTCCCAGTTCCAGCGCAGGTTCTCGAGCGAGGGCGGCGGATTGACGTAGGAGAGCCAGCCCTCGCGGGCGCCGCGCGTCATGGACGCCTCGAGGTCGGCCCAGCCCTCCCCGGTGCGGGCCACCTCGAACTTCTGGTCCATGAACGACACGGCGTGGGCAATCAGCTCGGAGGCGAAGCCGTCCGCGGCCAGCTGGTAGGGCACGCGCAGGCGCTCGTGCTCGACCGGCGTCATCGCCGGGGCCGATTCCGCGATGATGAAGGCGACGTCAGGGGCGCGCCTGGCGACCAGGGGCGCGATCCACCCGCCCTGGCTCATGCCGTGCAGGCCGACCCGCCGGGCGTCGATTTCCGGCCGGGCCTGTAGCAGGCGAACCGCGGCGTGGGCGTCGTCGGCGAGATCGTCGAAGGTGGCCGCCGACCAGCTGCCGGTCGACGCCCCGGTGCCGCGCTTGTCGTGGATGAGCACCGCGATCCCGGCCCGGGCATACATGTCGGCCCAGGGCCACAGGGCGTCCCGGGTGGAGGGTCCGGAGCCGTGAATCATCACCACGGCGGGGTGCGGTCCGGATCGGTTCGGCAGGAGCAGCGTGCCGCTGAGGTGGATGCCGCCACTTTCGAAGGTCACCGGCTCGGCACGATAGGGGTGGCGGCGGACGCCGAGGGCGGAGTCCCTGCCGCGCCAGGACCATTTGACGCGGTCGACCGC
>JBDSLU010000034.1:0-15057 GCA_039916225.1 Vicinamibacteraceae bacterium | reverse complement strand
CGACCACCGGCCGCACGACGATCGCCGGCGCGCCCGCATCGCCGGTGGCGCCGTGGCTGCCGCTGCCGCCGTCGGTGACGATGGTGGCGACGAGAGCCTCGCCGGATGCGCTGATCGACGCGGCGCTCGGCCGCTGACGTCAGTGAAGGGTCGGGATGATCGTGCGCGCGACCCAGAACAGGCCGGCGGCGAGGAGGAGGAACACGATCGCGCTGGCGAGGTAGGAGCGCGTCGTGTGCGGCACGCCGGGCTGGTCGTCGAGGCCGTCGGTCCCGCCCCTGGCGACGACGGCGCAGGATCCCGGGAGTGGTGATGGCGGCGCCACGATGGCGCCGAGCGATCCGGACCAGGCGCCGAACGCCGAGGCCGTCGCGTCGAGCGGCAGCACGCGCTCCTCGAGGTTGAGGAGCGCGACGTCGGGCGCGTCGTCGTAGGCCAGGGCGAAGTCGCGTCGCACGCCGGTCAGCGAATCCTCGCCGACCCGCCGGAAGACGGTGTCCAGCGTCCCGAGCAACCCGTATTCCACCGTCTCCCACCCGGTCGCCCGGACGAAGGCGCGGGCCCGATCCCTGGCGTCGTCGTCGGTGAGCGCGTCGGACTCCCAGGTGAAGAACGGGACGCTGGCCACCGGATAGCGTCGCGACGCCGAGTCCAGAGCGAATGGGTGACCGGCGTAGCCCCAGTAGACCGGCACCTGTTCGGGCAGGCCCTTCGACGATCGCCGCGCGGTGAACATGCGGAAATCGTAGGCGGCGCACGGCACACCGCCGATCGGCGAGACCAGCGGCCGGTCGGATCGGACGGTGCCGGTGGCGATGATCAGCTTGCCGTCCTGCGGTGGGCCGTCCGTTCGGGCCCGCGCTTCGAGCACGTGCCGCGATTCGGGGCCACGGCCGTGGCCGCGGATCAGGTAGTAGAGGCTGGTCAGCCCGAGGCCGCCGAACAGGCCGATGAGCCCGGCGAAGATCAGCGGGACGGCCGACGCGTCCGGCTTCACCGCCGGCAGGTTGCGGTAGGCCCAATAGCCGAGCGCCGCGCAGACGGCAGTGGTGCCCAGGCACCCGAGCGCCATCGCGCCCATGCCCTCGGCCCGAGGCTGCTTGGTCGGCGCTCGCAACAGCGGGTTGGGGGTTGCGCCCACGGCCGGGCAGGGTAGCATGCGCACGGGCGCGTACTGGTATAACCACTGCCACGCACCCTGAACCTCGGAGGATTCGATGAGTCGAAGACGCGGACATGTGTCGCTCGATCGGCGGACGCTGCTGAAGACGATGGGCGCGGCCACCCTGCTCGGATCGGTATCGGCCAGCGAGGCGGCAGCGGCCCCGGCCGACGGTCCGACCTACCCGGTGACGTTTCGCGGCATGCCCGGCGACGGTCCCGGCCGGCCGCGCATCTGCCTCGGCGCGCCGGCCAACCCGGATGAGGGGCAGCTCCGCCGGCTGAAACAGATTGGCGTGTCGCACGTCCTGATGGGTGGTCCACCGGCGCCGTGGAAGGAAGACGAGCTCAAGGCGCGGATGGACCGCTTTAAGGCCGGCGGCGTCGAGATCATCAACATGATGATCGGCGGCTTCAACGACGTCATCTGGGGCGGACCGAAGGCCGAAGAGCAGACCGCCAACGTCGTCGAGTCGATCAAGGTGGCCGGCAAGCTCGGGCTGCCGGTGGTCGAATACAACTTCTACGCGCACCGGCTGACCGAGGGCTACAAGCTCGAGGAAGGCCGCGCCGGCGCCGGCTACACCGCCTACGACTACACGCTGTCGAAGGACCTGCCGCCGCGCGAGGGCGTCGGCACGCACACGCGCGCCCAACAGCTCGAACGCGCGCACCGGTTCCTCAAGACGATCGTGCCGGTGGCGGAGAAGGCCAATGTCCGCCTGGCGCTGCATCCGAACGATCCGCCGGTGCCGCTGTCGCGCGGCTCCGAGCAGATCATGGCCAGCGTCGAGCAGTGGAAGACCTACCTGAAGCTGGTCGAGAGCCCCTTCAACGGCATGACGTTCGACTGCGGCGTCACGCGCGAGATGGGCGAGGATCCGGTCAAGGTCTGTCGCTACCTCAGCGAGCGCGACTGCATCAATCACGTCCACTTCCGCAACGTGATCGTGCGCACGCCGTATATCGACTACACCGAGGTCTTCCTCGACGATGGCCAGGCCGACATGTTCGGCGTGATGCGCGAGCTGGTGAAGCACAAGTACCCGCGCGGCCTGTATCCGGAGCATCCGCGGCTGATCGACATGGACCGCGAGTACCAGAAGTTCCAGAACCAGTATCCGGGCGGCGGCGGCTTCGCCGGCGAGATCTACAACGTCGGCTACGCGCGGGCGATGTTGCAGGCCGCCTTGACGCTGTGAGCGTAGCGGGCTTCCGCACCGCGCGACTGGATCTGGGGAAGCGGGCCTCCGCTATGATGCGCGTATCCCGTGAACGACCTGGAGTGTCTATGACCGCACGAGTGACGTTCGCCGCGCTGGCCGCACTGGCCGTGGCGGTTCCTTCGTTCGCACAAGGGCCGGGCCAGAGCCCGGCGCCGGCGCAGACCGCCGCCCAGGCGCTCGCCCAGGCCGCGCCGCCGACGCCGGAAGGCCGGCCGATCAAGGTCTACCTGCGCGGTGGCCTGAAGACGCACGCCGCCGGCCAGCACGACTACCCGCAGTTCCTCGCCGACTGGAGCAAGTTGCTCACCGAGCGCGGCGCGATCGTCGACGGCAGCTTCCACTTCCCGACCGCCGAGGAGGCCGCCGACGTCGACGTCATCGTGATGTACAAGGGTGACGCCGGCTACATGACGATCGGCGAGCGCATCGTGCTCGAGAACTTCCTCAAGCGCGGCGGCGGCCTGGTCGGCATCCACGACGCCATCTGCGCCGAGGATCCGGTGTGGTGGTCGAGCATCATGGGCGGCGCCAAGAAGCACGGCGAGACCAACTTCACGCTCGAGGCGCCCGTCACCTACACCTTCACCGAGGCCGACAACGCCATCACGAAGGGCGCGAGCGGCTTCGAGATCTCCGACGAGGCGTTCTTCCTGATGACGTGGGCCAAGGACCCGGCGCCGAAGATGCTGGCGACGTCGCCGGTCGCCCCGACCCGCAGCGCCGGCACCCACGCCGGCGAGATCGCGCCGCAGGTGTGGACCTACGAGCGCACGTTCTTCCCGCGCCTCGGCGGCCAGCCGACTTTCCGCAGCTTCGTCTGGATGCAGGGGCACAACTACGTGAACCTCCAGGATCCGCGCGTGCTGCCGACCCTGCTGCGCGGCATCGCCTGGGCGGCCAAGGCGCCGGCCGACGCCCTGATGACCGTGCGTCCGACGCCGGCGCCCGGGCCGCGTCGCCCGTCAGCGCAGTAGGCCGCCGACGCCGCGGACTTTCGCCTCGGCCAGCAACGCGATGCTCCGCGCCCGGGGTAGAGTGGAGGGAGATGACTTCCTCCACCACACCCCGGCCGGGCCGCAACGAGCCCTGCCACTGCGGCTCCGGTCGCAAATACAAGCAATGCTGCCTGCCCAAGGACGAGGCGGAAGCGGCCACGGCGCGAGCCGCGGCGGCTGCCGAGGCCGGACCGGCCGCAGCTGACGCGTCGTCGGCCACGTCGGCCGCGCCCAAGCACAAGACCCAGCAGCCGTGGAAAGCGGCGACGTCCCGCGGGTTCGTGCCGCGCTCGACCGCTCCGCGAAAGATGGGCGGCGGCTAGCGGCGACCCCTGCCGGTCCTCACTCGACCGGCGGGTCCGGGACGACGATCTCGCCGGGCACGACACGCACCAATGCGCCGGTCGATGCCGGAGTCGGCTCGGCGCCATGCGGGAGCGCGGCGATGCCGGCCAGGAACAGCAGGCCGGTCGCGAACGCGACGTAGCCGGTGGCCGGTCCCGCCGGCTGGTAGGCCAGCGTGCCGAGCGAGACGCCTTCGACGAGCGCCATCACCACCCGCTTCGTCAGGCTGCCATCGGGCGCATACAGCGCGCCCAGCACGACGAACTTCACCATGAACGCCGCGCCGAGGATCACGAGCAGGCTGGAGAGCAGCCGGGCGCGATCCGGCCGCGCGGCGATGGTGTTGGCGAAGAGCACCAGCCACGCCACGTCGAAGACCAGCGCCAGGACGCCCGCTTCCGGCGTGAGCGCGGCGATCGTCTGCGCCGCCGCCGCCCCCAGCGAGACGATGATCACCGCGCCGGAGGCGTTGGCGAGGCCGGTTCGCGCCGGATGGATCAGGCGCGCCGGATCGAGCGCGCCGGACCGATAGAGCGCCGCCAGCAGCACCATGGCGAGCACCAGGGCCATCAGCGGCGGCGGCACGAAGGCCAGCCCGCCGCGGATGTCGATGCGCAAGCCGCCGAGCAGCGCCGCCGACAGCAGCACCAGCGGCAACGTGAAGGCCTCGTGCCAGGCCATACGGGCGAGGTGGGCGGCGCGGACGCTGGTCACGGCCGTTTCTCCAGCATCGACAGCGGATTGAGATCCGAGGCGTCGCGGCGCAGGCCGCGCGCCAGGGCTTCAGCCATCTCGTCGGACGTCTTCAGCGTCAGGTCGGGATCGTCGACCCGGACGACGCCGTCCGGCGACGCCGCCAGCGCACGCTGCAGCGACACCTGCGCCTGGCGGTAGAGCGCGTCGTCGGCGTAGACGCGGCCCCATCCTTCGCGCAGGAAGGCGTAGGCGATGTAGTACTGCGTGCGCGCGTCGCGCTGGGCCTGATCGGCGCGCTCGAAGGCCCGCCGCGACTCGGCGAAGCGATCGGCGCGGAAGAAGCGCAGCCCTTCGTCGAACGCCACGGGGTCGATGCGATAGGCGCCGATCGATGCCGCGACCCCGCCCCGTACTTCACGCAACGTCCGCGGCTGGGCCACGTAGGCCCACACGATGAAGGTGGCGTAGGCGGCCGTCACCAGCAGTCCGGCCGAGCGGATCAGCGCCGGTGAATGCCAGGCCCGGTCGACGGTGGAGGCGGCGGACATCGGCCATCAGCATGGCACGGCGGCGGCGGCTACCGCATGGGTCGGCTCACGGGCGACACGACCGGTATGGCCCTCGGACGAGCTACGAGTGGTCGCCAGGCACCCACCCCCAAGCCCGAGGGCGTCCATCTCTGGCCGAATCATGCGGTTTATCGCCGGGGAGGCGTGGCACCCGTCTTGAATCGTCCATCCGCGGAGGCTCGATGTTCCGATCGTTCGTTGCTCTGCTGCTCGCCCCCGCGCTGATGCCCGCACCCGTGCGGTCGACCGGCGCCGCCGCCTTGAGGCCGGCCCAGCGCCAGACGCTCGCGCTGCAGGTGCAGCTCGATCGAGCCCACTTCTCGCCCGGCGAGATCGACGCCCGCGGCGGGTCGAACACGCGGGCCGCGCAAGCGGCCTTTGCGGCCTCTGGCCTGACGCCGGACACGACCGCGGCGACGATCGCCTACACCATCACCGACGCGGACGTCGCCGGGCCGTACGCCGAAGTCCCCGCAGACATGATGGAGCAGTCGAAGCTGCCGGCGCTGACCTACGCCACGATCCTCGAAGCGTTGGGCGAGCGCTTCCACGCCAGTCCCGCCCTCCTCAAGGCCCTGAACCCGAAAGCGACGTTCGCCGCCGGTGAGCAGATCGAGGTGCCGAACGTCACGCGGCCGGCGCTTGCCGGCGTCGCCAAGGTTGTCGTCGACCAATCCGATCGCGCCGTGCTCGCCTACGACGCGGCCGGAAAGATCATCGCCCGCTACCCGGCCTCGATGGGCAGCGAGCACGATCCGCTGCCGGTCGGCGATTGGAAGATCAACGGCAAGGCGGACGGGCCGGTGTTCAACTACAACCCCGACCTGTTCTGGGATGCCGATCTGACGCACAGCAAGGCCAAGATTCCGGCCGGCCCGAACAACCCCGTCGGTCTCGTGTGGATCGACTTGTCGAAGGAGCACTACGGCATCCACGGCACGCCGCGTCCTGAGAACGTCGGCAAGACGCAGTCGCACGGCTGCATCCGCCTGACCAACTGGGACGCCGTCGAGCTCGGCGCCGCCGTCAAGGCCGGCATGCCGGCGGTGCTGCAGGAGTGACCGCGTGATCGGCCGGCCCGCGTTCTTCGTCCTCGGGTTGTTGGTCGGCGTGGCCGGGTATTCCAGCTATTCGTGCCTGCGGGCCCGGGCCGGCGACGGGCTGGTGCTGCGCGACGACGCCATGTCGCCGATCGACGTGCCGTCGGCCGTATCGACGCCGCGCCTCCCCGAGCGACCGGTCGAGCGCCTGCCGTCCGCGGCCGAAGGGGACGTGCCGAAAGGCGGCGCGCCGACCGTCGCGCCGGTGCCCGTCCCGACTGGTATCGGCGACCTCGACGAGCTGCGTCGCCGCCGCCTCGAGGTGCCCGTCGACGGCATCGACAGGAAGACGCTGCGCGACACCTTCACCGAGGGCCGCACCGGCCACGTGCACGAGGCGATCGACATTCTCGCCCCGCGCGGGACGCCGGTGGTGGCGGTGGAGGAGGGGCGGATCGAAAAGCTGTTCACCAGCAAGCAGGGCGGCCTCACCGTCTACCAGTTCGATCCGAGCCGCCGTTACTGCTATTACTATGCGCACCTGGATCGCTACGCCGCCGGTCTGGCCGAGGGCCAGGTCGTCAAGCGCGGCCAGGTGATCGGCTACGTCGGCATCAGCGGCAACGCTCCGCCGGAGACGCCGCACCTGCACTTCACCATCTTCAAGCTGGCCGAGGACAAGCGCTGGTGGCAGGGCGTTCCGCTCAATCCGTTCCCAGTGTGGGCCAGTTCCTGAGTGCAGCCGTCGCGCTGGCGATCCTCCTTGCCGCCGCATCGCCTCGCGCCGACGGCAAGGTGCCGTTCTCGGTGACGACGCGCAACCTCGTCTTCACCGAGAAGGTGGCGAGCGTGACGGTGCTCCCCGGCGCCGACCTCGACCTGCAGATCGCCGGCAGCGACGGCCCCTACCGGGTGGAGGCGAAGACGGGCCGGGTCGAGGCAAAGGTCGGGATCCTGACGGCGCGTCATCCGATCACGTGGCGATGGCGGGCGCCGACCGCGCCCGGGCCGGCCACGCTGACCGTCGAGGACGCGCGCGGGCGCAAGGTGCTCGACCTCCACGCCTTCGTGATGGTGCCCTTCGGCGAGGTGCGCGACGGCCGCCTGAACGGCTACCGGATCGGCAGCTATCCGCCGAAGACGCAGCCGCTCGGGTTCGTCGAGGTGACGCCCGAGACCATCCTCACCAAGCTGTCGCCGCACTTCGAGCTGCGGCAGTTCCTCTGCAAGCAACCCGGCGGCTTCCCCAAGTACGTCGTCATCAGCGAGGCGCTGATCCTCAAGCTCGAACGGATCATCGAGGCGCTCGATCGTGCCGGCCACGACGTCGACACGCTGACGGTGATGAGCGGCTACCGGACGCCGTTCTACAACGAAGGCATCGGCAACGTCCGCGACAGCCAGCACACCGCCGGCACCGCCGCCGACGTCTTCGTCGACCAGAAGACCGACGGCCGCATGGACGATCTCGACCGCGATGGCATGGTGACGCGCGACGATGCGATCTGGCTGTTCCGGCTGATCGACGGGATGGACCGCATGCCGGCCGCGTTCTTCAAGGGCGGTCTCGGCGAATACGGCAGCACCGCGGCGCACGGCCCCTTCGTCCACGTCGACGTCCGCGGCCGCCTGGCCCGCTGGCGAGGCTAGCTGCGGGCCGGATCGACCATTCGGTGTGCTACTAATTCCGGCAGATGTCCACACCCGAACTGCCGCGCAAGGATTCCGCCTCGGTCACCGCCGACGGTGTCCCCCTTACCCGGTTGATCGATGGCGTCGTCATCCGACATCAGCGGCCGATCGAGGATCGCCGCGGCGAGGTGCTCGAAGTCTACCGCCCGTCCTGGGGCGTCCATGACGAGCCTCTGGTCTACGTCTACCAAGTGCGGATCCGCCCCGGCGCGATCAAGGGCTGGGTGAAGCACGAGCACCAGGAGGATCGGCTGTCCTTCCTGACCGGCGTGGTCCGCTGGATTCTCTATGACGACCGTCCCGACTCGCCGACGCACGGTCTCGTCAACGACCTGGTGTTCAGCGAGCGCAATGCGGCGCTGCTGATCATCCCGCGCGGCGTCTATCACGCGGTGCGCAACATCGGCGCCACCGACGCGATCTTCCTGAACCTGCCGACGCGGCCCTACAACCACGATGATCCCGACAAGCTGCGGCTGCCGCTGAAGAACAGCGTCATCCCGTTCGACTTCGACGATGGCCCCGGGTGGTGACGTGGCCGGCCTGGCCGCGCCACCGGCGCCGCTCGTCACCGTGATCGTCGCGACCTTCAACAGCCGCCAGACGCTGGCCTGCGCGCTCGACAGCGTGCGGCGACAGACCTGCAGGGACTTCGAGGTGCAGGTCGTCGGCGATGCCTGCACCGACGGCAGCGAGACGGTGGTGGCAGCGCTCGACGATCCGCGGTTCCACTGGATCAACCTGCCGCGCAACACTGGCTCGCAGTCCCTTCCCAACAACGAAGGCCTGCGCCGCGCCTGCGGTCACTACGTGGCCTACCTCGGGCACGACGACCTGTGGTTTCCGTGGCACCTGGAGGTGCTCCTCGATCTGGCCCGTCGGGAAGGCGCCGCGTTCGTGCACGGCATCGGCGTGCTCCTCGAACCGCATGGCGTCTTCGCCAGTGGTCCGCCGCGTCGCGGCGCGTCCTATCGCGGCCACTTCGTGCCGCCGACCAACTGGCTGGTGGAGCGGGCACTGCTCGAGCGCGTCGGCCGGTGGCGCTCGTTGGCCGAACTCGGGTGGCCGGCGGACGTCGACGTCATCGATCGGATCGCCGCAACGGCGCCGCGCATCGGCTACGCCCAGCGGCTGACGACGATCAAGTTTCCCTCGGCGGCATGGCGCGCCTACGCTCCGGATGCGCCGCGGCCGCAGATCGCGATGCACCAGCAGATGATCGACGATGCCGGCACGCTGGCCGCGCACCTGCTGTGCGACATCGCCGCCGAGCACGCCCGCGCGACGTTCCCGACCTGGGCGCCCCCGCCGGCGCTCTTGTGGCGCGATGCCGCGGTGCGCGCCAGGGCGGCGCTCGGCGCGACCCTGCGCAATGCCCAGACCGTCCCGATTCTCGGTTCGTTGCTGCGTTGGCGGTACCAGCGTCTCCGGCGGCGCGCCGGTGTCCGGCGCGGCCTGTTTCCGCAGTGACGGCGGCCGTTCGATCGTTCCCGCGTCAGGACTTGTTCTTCAGGCCCGGCCAATTGCCGTCGCCCTTGCGGATGTTGCCGGGCCTGTCCTGCTCCCACGTCTGCTGCACGCTGCGGCTGTAGTTGAGGAACAGGCGGCCGTCGACGATCCGCCACGCCAGCGGATCGGTCGGCGCGGTGTAGCCGCGGCTGACCGCCCAGGCGCAGAAGCCACCGTACTGCGGCAGGTAGCGCGCCGGTTCGACGATGAACGCGTCGCGATTCTGTGGGATGTCCAGGCGCGTCCGTCGGTGTCGTGTCGCGCGTCGCCGGTGTTGGGCGTGACGCGACCGGACTCGGCGAGCCGGCTGGACAGGGCGCTGCCCGCGGGGCTGACGCGTGCGCGCGGCCGGCGCGTGACGATCAGGGGGCGGATGGATGCGGGTGCGCGAGGTAGTGCTGGCGCAGCAGGTCCTTGCCGTAATCGTTGCCGTTCGGCGTCCGCACGACGGTGTGGATGTGCTGCACCGTCGGCGCCGCCGGGTTCAGGAGATGGCGCGTGCCGATCGGCTTCTGATGATCGAACTCGATGAGGACGACCGGGCTGTGGATTCGGTAATAGAACACGCTGCCCGGATCGGTCCGCCCGACCCAGGCGAACCACGTGCGATCGAGGTGGGCGCGGACTTCGGTCATCTTCACGCGCGCGTGCCCGTCGTCCATGGCGCCGACGTAGAGGCCGATCAGCGCCAGCAGGTGCTGCCGCTGTGACGGCGACAGCGCGCTGACCGGAAGGCCAGCGTAATCCAGCACGACGTTGTCCTTCCAGGCTTCGGTGAGATTCAGATCCTCGACCTTGTCGCCCGACCGCAAGATGGCCTTGGCGCGCTGCTCCGGCGAGAGGCCGTTCATGAAGGCGAGGCCCTGGTTCTGCTCGTCCTGCATCACCGTCGTCCCACTGTACTTGCCCGACGTCGCGGTGACGGGCTCCGAGCCGGCGAAGTGCGGGGACATCACGACCTGATCGCCGAGCACGAAATAGTTGATGACGGCGTGATGGCCGTCGAACTGCCATCCCCAGGGCTCGGTGACCGACGGCGTCCCCATGACCGTGATGAAGTACTGCCATTCACCGAGCTCGTCGAAGTTGTCGTCGTTCAGCTCGGCGAGCGTTTCGTTGAGGCGCATGATGTCGCGCGTCTGTGTCAGCCCGCGCGCGCTGAGGCCGGCGCGCAGCAGCCCGAAGGCGGCGTCCCGCTGCGCCGGCGACATCTCGAGGAAGCTGACGCCGTCGCGGACGTAGAAGCTCTGGTTCATCCACTTCCGCCACTCCGGATCGTCCACCGCCTTGAGCGTTCTGGCGCGCTGTGGCTCGGCGAGAGACGCGAGAAAGGCGTCGGCGGCGGCGCGGACCGGCGCCGTCGACACACCGGTCGACTTCACGGCGAAGAGGCCAGGCTCGACCTGCCCGTTGGTCGTCAGGCCGCGGAACGGGTCGGCGAGGCCGGGCGTTTCCGCCGCCAGCGACAGCCGCTTGAGCACCTCGGGCGGGCGCTTCGGCGGCGCCGGTGGACGCGACTGTGAGCGTACGGAGTCGCGCGCGACGGCAACCATCATGGCCGCGCACACCAAGGCGAACAGAGCCACGCGTTTCATGTGCCGGTCAGCATATCCTTTGCGCATGAGTCGGACCTGGGCCGGACCGTTGCGGGTGGCTGTGACCGCCCTGGTCCTCGGCGCCTCGCTCGGGGCGCAATCGCCAGCGACCCCGGCCGGCGAGGTCCTGATCGCCGCGACGCCCATCGAGCGCGCGTTGGCCCCCGACGCCACGCTGCGGGTCACGGTCTCACTCGACGCCGGTGCCTTCGCCGACGTCACCGTCGAACAGCTGGGCATCGACGTCATCGTCGCGGCGATCGGGCCGGACGGCGCGGCGATCGACGAGGTCGACGACGCGTCGGAGGTCGATGGGCCCGAACACGTCCGGTTCGTCGCCGGCGCTGCCGGCGACTACGTCCTGGTGGTGCGATCGGAGCCGCTGGCCGGCGTGCGTCCCGGCCGCTGCCGCCTGACGCTGTCGCCGCCGCGGCCGGCAGGCGGGGCCGATCAGGCGCACGCCGCCGAGCGACGTGCGGCCAACGAGCGCGCCGCAGCGCTGCAGGCCCGCTACGACGAGTTCCGCAAGGCCGGGAAATTCTCGCCGGCCGACGTCATGGCGCTGGTCGACACCCTCGGCACGCTGGCGAGTGCCGCCGATGCTGCCGGCCGCCTTCGGCAGGCCGATCGCGCCCGCTCGACGCTGGCCTTCCTGCTGCTCACCCTCGACCGCGCCAGCGAGGTCGTGGCGCTGGACGAACGGCGCCTGCTGCGGCTCACCGGAGCGCGCGACGCGCTCGTCCGAGCCACGGCGCTGACGCAGCTGGCGGAGGCGAGCTCGCGCCTCGGCGAGACGACGCGCGCCATCGCGCTGTTCGAGGAGGCGCTGACGATCCCGCAGCCGCCCGGCGCCGAGGCGATCACCCGCGACAACCTGGGCGGCACGCTGCGCCGTGTCGGCCGTCTGCAGGAAGCGCTGGACGCCCACCAGGGCGCGCTCGAGTACTTCCGCAAGGCCGGACCGCGCCGCAGCGTCGCGGTCGTGCTGACGCGGCAGGCGCTGGCCTGGGTTCAGCTCGGCGATCTCCCGCGCGCGCTCGCCCTGCACAAGGAGGCGCTCGCCATCACCGTCGAGATCGGCGATCGGCTGATGGAGGCGCGCAGCCTGGCCAACGTGGCGGGCATCGAGCGCGATCTGGGCGATGTCGCGGCGGCGCGGGTCTCGGCCGATCGGTCGCTGGCCGCCGCGATTGCCATCAAGTCGCCGCTGCATGAAGGGCACGCGTCGCTCGTCCTCGCCAACCTGGACGTCCGCGAACGCCGGTTCGCCGATGCCGTGCCGCGCGCCGCGCGGGCCGCGACGATCTACGAGAGCGCCGAGTATCCGGACGGCGTCGGACAGGCCAAGACGGCGCTCGCCAACGCCCAGCTCGCCTTGGGCCGTCTCGATGAGGCCGATGAGGCGGCGCAGGCCGGCGCCACCATCGCGCACGACATCGGCAATCTCGCCAACGAAGGCGATGCGCTCTACACCGGCGCGCAAGTGGCCATCGCGCGCGGCCGCCTCGCCGAGGCCCGCACCCGTCTCGAGAAGGCGCTGGCGTGTGTCGAGCAGGTGCGCGCGAGCCTGGCCGGCACCCAGCTGCGCGCCAGCCTGACCTCCTACAACCACGACGTCTACGAGCTGCACGTCGACGTCCTGATGGCGCTGCACGAGGAGCAGCCGTCGAACGGCTTCGAGCGGCTGGCGTTCGAGTCGAGCGAGCTGTCGCGCGCCCGCAGCCTCCTGGACGTGCTGGCGACGTCGGCCGTCGACGTGCGGGCCGGCGTCGATCCCGCGCTGCTCGATCGCGAGCGCGCGCTTCGTGGCCGGATCGACGACAAGGACGTCGCCTTGCGCCGCGCCCGCGACGCCGGCAACGACGCGGCCGCCGCCACCCTGACCGCGGAGATCGACGAGCTGGCGCGGGCGCTGCAGGTCGCCGAGAGCCAGGTCGTGGCGCACGGCCCGGGCTACGCCGCGCTGATGCGCCCGCAGGCGGTGTCGGTGGACGCCTTGCGCCGCGACGTGATCGACGCCGACACCGTGCTGCTGGAGTACGCCATCGGCGAGTCGCGCGGCTGGCTGTTCGCGCTCACGTCGACCGGGCTCGAGAGCTTCGAAGTGGCCGGCCGCACGACCTTGGAGCCGTCGGTCCGGGCGGCCCTGAGCGCGATGACCGCGCGCCAGGCACGCGACCCCAGGCTCACGGCCGCGGCGTGGCGTACGGCGGTGGCGGCACAGGACGCCAGCCTGGGCCAGGCGCTCGACGCGCTCGGTCGCCAGCTGCTCGGCCCCGTCGCCTCGCGGCTGCACGGTGACTGGCGTGGCAAGCGCCTCGTCGTCGTCGGGTCGGCGCCGCTCGAGTACGTGCCGTTCGCCGCCCTGCCGGTGCCGCAGGTTGACGGCATGACGGGCGCACCGGAGCTGCTCATCGCGGGACACGAGGTCGTGGCGGCCCCGTCGGCGGCGGCCATCGCCGCGGTCCGCCGCGAGACGGCCGGCCGCGCGCCGGCGCCGAAGACGCTGGCGGTCATCGCCGATCCCGTCTTCGAGGCCGGCGATCCTCGCGTCCGGACCGCGCCCGCGCTGACGCGGGCCGTGGCGCCGCCGGTCCAGATCGCCGTGCGCGGGCCGGGCGCCACCCGCGACGGCCTCGCCCGACTGCCGTTCTCGCGCCGCGAGGCCGCCGCCATCACGGCGCTCGTGCCGGCGTCGGCGCGGGTGTCGGTCACCGACTTCACCGCGAGCCGGGCGTGGGTGCTGGCGGCGCCGCTCGGCGACTACCGCATCCTCCACTTCGCGACGCACGGCCTGATCGACACCGCGCAGCCCGCCCTGTCGAGCCTGGCCCTGTCGCTGGTCGATGAACGCGGTGCGCCGGTCGACGGCTACCTGCGCATGCACGACATCTACAACCGGCGCCTGCCGGTCGATCTCGTCGTGCTCAGCGCGTGCCGCACCGCACTCGGCCAGGACGTGCGCGGCGAGGGCCTGGTCGGCCTCACCCGCGGCTTCCTGTATGCGGGGGCGCGCAGCGTCGTGGCCAGCCTCTGGCAGGTCGACGACGTGGCGACGGCTGAATTGATGACGCGTGTCTACCGGCACCTGCTCACGGAGCGTCAGCCACCCGCGGCGGCGCTTCGAGCAGCGCAGCGCGACCTCGCCCGTGATCCGCGCTGGACGGCGCCGTACTTCTGGGCCGGCTTCGTCATCCAGGGCGACTGGAGATAGCGCAGTACAATCGCCGGCGATGGCGACGCGCGGCCACGCCGCCCGATGGGATCTCACCGCGTCCGCCCTCGAGCGGCTGCTCGGGCAGCTCGACGGCGATCCGGCTCGCGCCGCCGAGGCCTACGAGGCGCTGCGTCTTGCCCTGACCCGTTTCTTCGACTGGCGTGGCGCGCATGTTCCGGACGAGTGCGCCGACGAGACGCTGCACAGGCTGGCGAGACGTCTCGACGATGGCGCCGAGGTCGTCGATCTGCGCGGCTACGCCCTCGGCATCGCGCGGCTGGTGCTGCTCGAGCGCGCCCGCGGCCCGCACACGCGGCACGACAACCTGGACGAACACACCCTGGCGGCGGCGCCGCCGCCGCCGGCCGATTCGCAGCCGCGGCTGCACGACTGCCTCGACCACTGCCTCGCCGCGCTCACCGCCGAGGGCCGCGCCCTCATCCTCGAGTACTACCAGGATCAGCGGCGTCAGAAGATCGATCGCCGCGTGGCGCTGGCCAGCCGGCTGGGGCTGTCGGCCAACGCCCTGCGCAGTCGCGCGCAGCGCCTGCGCGATCGACTCGAACGCTGCGTGCGCGACTGCGCCGCCGGCCGCGCCACCGACACGAAACCCGCGTTCCCGCACTCCCTGACAGACGATGGCTCCTGACTTCGCAGCGCCGGAGCTTCGGGCGTCCGTGCGTGCCTACCTCCTCGGCGTGCTCGACGCGGCGCGGGCCGAGCGGCTCGAGGCGCGCTACGTCGCCGATCCGCTGCTCGTCGACGCCATGCGCGACGAAGAGGACGCCCTCGTGGCCGACTACCTCGCGGATCGGCTGACGGCCGTCGACCGGACGCGCTTCGACGACCACTACCTGTCCTCGCCGGTCCACCGGGATCGGGTGGCGCTGGCGCGGGCGCTGGCCGATCGCGTCGCGGCAGACGCGCCCACGCCCTCGGTCAGTCAGGCGTTCTACGGCTGGCTGGCGATGGCCGCGGCCGTCGTGCTCGCCTCGCTGTGGATCGTCTCGCG
>JBDSLU010000033.1:0-19060 GCA_039916225.1 Vicinamibacteraceae bacterium | reverse complement strand
GACGCCGATCCTGGCCGTGACGTGCGAGCGACCCAGGACACCAGTTCGCCCCATCACCACGGCGAGCAGGAGACAACCGGCGACGACGGCGAGCCCGCGCCCGAAGCCGGCCACGACCGCCAGATGGCCGAGCCCGCCGGCCACCAGGCCGAGACTGACGTAGGTCGCGAGCCGCCCGGCGTGATGAAGGGCGTTCCGGCGGAACGAGCCCGCGCCCGACGCGTGCAGCGCCATCACCAACGGCCCGCACATGGCGGCGCAATGGACGCTCGACGCCAGGCCGAGCACGAGCGCCGCGACCATCTCGGTCATGGCACGCGCACCGGCTGCTCATGATGGTAGCGGCGGCCCTCGGCCTGCCAGTCGAGCTGCAGGATCCATCGGCCCGGCGCCAGCCCGGCCAGCGCCAGGCGCTGCTCGCCGACATTGTCCAGGGCGAGCGCCACCGTCCGATCCGCGGCGACGCTCGACGGACGGTAGAGCGTCACGGTGCCCGTTGCCGTTGCCGCCTGCGTTCGCGGGAGCCCGATCACCAGCGCCCGGCCATCGGCACTCAACCGGCAGGCGAGCGTCGCGCCAAGCAGGTCGGCGTGGCGTGTCGCTTCGAGCTTGGCGTCCTCCACGAGCGAGCGGCGGTAGTAGTCGACGCTGACGAGCTCGACGGGCTGCGTCATGGCGAAGGCCACGAAGCCGAGCGTGCTGGAGGCGAACAGCCCGTAAGCGGCCGCGACCCCGACACCCCAATGCAGACGACGAGGTTGAGACATGGCGCTACTCCCCGCTTCCCGCGGCCCCGGCCTTGACCAGAGCGACGATCGATGACTCGATGATCTGCGGCGCCGTGCCCGCGACGCGCACTTCGAAACGCAGCGGCGAGGCGGCACCCGACAGGCTGGACGCCGGCACCGACACCATCAGCCGCGTATCGAGGAGACCGTGGGCCTGGACATGTGCCAACGGGCCGAGGGCCGTGACCCGCGCGCCGACGGGCCATGTGGCCACGATGGCGAACGGCCGATCGACAGCCGTCCGGTTGAAGAGCTGCACGGTATAGAAGTTCACGATGTCCCCGTCGCTCGTGGTGGCGAACAGCGAGCCCGCCTGTCGAAGGATCAGCGTATCGACCGGCCGACGCACGGCGATCAGGATCGTCACCGTCATGACCAGGGCGAGCCACACCGCGGCGCAGGCCACGATGCGGGGCGACAGCCCGCGCCGGGCCAGGCCCTGCATGGCGTCGTGCGAGTCGTAGCGAATGAGGCCGGTGGGCCGCCCGACCTTCGTCATGACCTCGTCGCAGGCGTCGATGCAGGCGGTGCAGGCGACGCATTCCAGCTGTGGCCCGTTCCTGACGTCGATACCGGTCGGGCAGACGGTCACACACTGGTGGCAGTCGACACAGTCTCCGCCGGCCGGGCGCGGTGCCGGGCCGTGCGTCATCCGCTGGCGCGGCTCGCCGCGTACGGTGTCGTAGGTCACGGTGATGGTGCGGCGGTCGATGAGGGACGACATCACCCGCCCGTACGGACAGACCAGCACGCAGGCCTGCTCGCGAAAGCGGGCGAAGACGGCGTAGAAGAGGCCGCTGAAGATCGTGATCGCCAGCAGGCCGACGAGATGCTCGTGCGGCGGCGTCGTGATGATGCGCCCGAGCGACTCGGTGCCGATCACGTAGGCGAGGAACAGGTTGGCGATGCCGAACGACAAGGCGAAGAAGATGGCGTGCTTCAGCGCGGCTCGCCACACCCGGCCGGCGGTCCAGGAGCCACGGTCACGACGGAGCTGCTGCGCCGCCGTTCCATCGATGACGAACTCGATCTTCCGGAACACCATCTCGAGGAACACCGTCTGCGGGCAGAGCCAGCCGCACCAGACGCGCCCTACCGCCACCGTGGACAGGGCCAGGCCGACGATGCCGGTCAGCGCCAGGAGCACGACGAGGAAGAAATCCTGCGGCCAGAACAGCAGGCCGAAGAGGGCGAAACGTCGCTCGACGACGTTCAGCAGTACCAGAGGCAGGCCGTTGATACGAATGAACGGCGCCGAGACGAGAAACCCGATCAGTCCCCAGCTGACCATGGTGCGGGCGCGGTAGAAGCGACCGGATGGCTGGCGCGCGTAGACCCAGCGCCGCCGGCCATCCGACCCGACACTCGCCAGCTCGTCGCGGAACGTCTGATGCTCTTCGAGGCTCTCGGCGGCGATGGTCATGATCGTCCCTAGGAGCAGGCCTTGTCGCGCGCGGGATCAGCGGGCTTCGGGTTGGGCGGCGTGCTGCCATGCCGTGACAGGACGTAGCTGGCCACCTGGCGCAGCTGTTCGTCGGTGAGCTTCGCGCCGCTGCCATACGGCAGCATGCCCCGCGGCGGATAGCCGGTGCGGATGCTGGTCACCAGTTCCGCCGCCGAACACCCGTGCAGCCACCGGCCATCAGTGAGATCAGGCCCGACGAGGCCGCCCAGATCAGCCCGATGGCATGAGAAGCAGAGGCTGGTCGGGCTCTCGAAGATCGCCTTTCCCTTGGCCAGGCTGTCGGCGTCGGTCAGGGCCGCGACGGCGGCGGCGACCGGTGCTGGCGCATCGGCCGGCCGGGCCCCGGCAGCCGCCCGCATCTCGATGTCGTATTCGGCCGTCAGGGTCGACGCGCCGACGAGGGGCACGGGCAGGACGTGATAGTTCACCAGGTAGATGGCAGCAAAGGCGATGGTGACGTAGAAGCCATAGAGCCACCAGCGCGGCAGGTCGTTGTCGAACTCGCGGATGCCGTCGGCCTCGTGGTCGAGGAGCTCGTCAGTGCGGCGCGTCATCGGCGTCCCTCCGCCTCGCCTACGCGCGCCACGCCGCGCCCGCGTGGCTCGTCGGTGGCGTCGAGCGGCAGGGCCGACAGACTGGCCACGCGCTGCGGATCCAGGCGCGCCACCCAGACCAGCACGGCGGTGAAGAAGCTGACGAAGACCACGAGCGACAGGACCGGAAACACTTCGATACCGGCAATGCTGCGCAAGATGTCCGTGTACATCACTGTCCTCCGCCTGGGTGGCCGCCGCCCTGCGCGGTGCGTGCCTCGGGCGTCGACTTGATATCGGTGCCGAGTCGCTGCAGGTAGGCGATGAGCGCGACGATCTCGCGGTCGGGCGGCGTCACCATGCCGGCCTGGGCCAAGCCGTCGGCGATACCCCGCGCCTGGCGGGTCATGTCCAGGCGCGCCTGCGAGACGAGCGGCTCGCCCATGTCGCGCAGCATCGGCCGCTCGTAGGCCAACACGTAGGGCACGCCGAGCCGCCGCAGCGTGATGATCTTGCCCTCGATGTGGCTGGTGTCGAGCGCCTGCGTGTAGAGCCACGGGTAGCCGGGCATGATCGAGCCGGGCGAGGTCGCCGACGGCTCCTTCATGTGCAGGTAGTGCCACGAGTCCGGGTACTTGCCGCCGACCCGGTGCAAATCCGGCCCGGTGCGCTTCGAGCCCCACAGGAAAGGGTGGTCGTAGACGAACTCCCCGGCCTTCGAGTACTCGCCGTAGCGCTCGGTCTCGGACCGGATCGGCCGGATCATCTGCGAATGGCAGCCGACGCAGCCTTCACGGATATAGAGGTCGCGGCCCTCGAGCTCGAGCGGTGTGTAGGGCTTGACCGCGGCGATCGTCGGCACGTTGGCCCGGACCAGCGCGGTGGGCACGAACTCGATGACGCCGCCGACGAAGACCGTGGCGAACGTCAGGAAGGCGAAGCGCGCCGGCTTCGACTCGAGGGCCCGGTGCCACGGGGTCTTCTCCGCTCGCGGCGCCGGCAGCAGCGGCGGCGCCTGGGCCTCTTCGTCGGGGATGAAGGCCCCCTGGCCAGCCGTGCGATACAGGTTGACGATGGCGACGAGCGCACCGGCCGTGAAGAGCAAGCCGCCGACCACACGCAGGGCGTACATCGGGACGATGCGCACCACGGTTTCGAGGAAGTTGGCGTAGCGGAGCGTCCCCTCCGGCGTGAATTCGCGCCACATCAGGCTCTGGGTGATGCCGCCGACGTAGAGCGGGATGGCGTAGAACAGGATGCCGAGCGTCGCCAGCCAGAAGTGGACGTTGCCCAGGCGGGTCGAATAGAGCTTCGTGCCGTAGATGCGGGGCACGATGTAGTACACCATCGCGAAGGTGAGGCCACCGTTCCACGCCAGGGCACCGAGATGCACGTGGCCGATGATGTAGTCGGTGTAGTGGGTCAGGGCGTTGACGTTCTTGATCGACAGCATCGGTCCCTCGAACGTGACCATGCCGTAGGCGGTGATGCCGACGACCAGGAACTTCAGGACCGGGTCCTCGCGCACGCGATCCCAGGCCCCGCGCAGCGTCAGCAGCCCGTTGACCATGCCGCCCCACGACGGCGCGATCAGCATCACCGAGAAGACCGTACCGAGCGACTGCGCCCAGTCGGGCAGCGCCGTGTAGAGCAGGTGGTGCGGGCCGGCCCAGATGTAGAGAAAGATCAACGACCAGAAGTGCACGATCGACAACCGGTAGGAGAAGACCGGCCGGTTGGCCGCCTTGGGGATGAAGTAGTACATCAGGCCCAGGAACGGCGTCGTCAGGAAGAACGCCACGGCGTTGTGGCCGTACCACCACTGGACGAGCGCATCCTGGACGCCCGCATACATCGAGTAGCTCTTGAGCAGCGAGACCGGCAGCTCCAGCGAGTTGACGACGTGGAGCAGCGCAACGGTGATGAACGTCGCCAGGTAGAACCAGATCGACACGTACATGTGCCGCTCGCGGCGTCGGGCGACGGTTCCCAGCAGGTTCGCCCCGAAGATCAGCCACACGGCGGTGATCAGGATGTCGATCGGCCACTCCAGCTCGGCGTATTCCTTGCTGGTCGTGAACCCGAGCGGCAGGGTCAGGGCGGCAAGGACGATGATGAACTGCCACCCCCAGAAATGCAGGGCGCTCAGGCGATCGCTGAACATCCGCGCCTTGCACAGGCGCTGCAGCGAGAAGTAGACCCCGACGAAAATCGCGTTGCCGGCAAAGGCGAAGATGGCCGCGTTGGTGTGCAGCGGGCGGAGGCGGCCGTAGGAGAGCTGTGGTATCTGGCCGAGAAAGTTCGGAAATACCAGCTTCACGGCCACGATGAGCCCGACCAGGAAGGCGATGACGCCCCACCCGAGCGTGGCGATGGCAAAACGCCGGACGATGGCGTTGTCGTAATGAAAGGTCTCGAGGCCCGGCGACGCGCCGGCGACGCGGACGGGGGGTGTGTCAACGGCGGGCGTGGACATGCGAATGGCCTTCTCCGGTTGGTGAGGCGATGGTCGGACGGGGCGGATCGTCGAACAACATCCGCAGCGGCGGCGCCTCGGTGTCGTCGAATTGACCTGAGCCGACGGCCCAGGCAAAGGCCAGGAGGAAGCCGCCGGCCACGACGCCGCCAGCGGCAATGAGCAACACGATCACGCTCATGCGTCCAGCTCCCGGGCGAGCCAGTGCATGCCCCCGAGACTGAGGCCGATGATCGTCAGCGAGCTGACCGGCATGAGCATCGCGGTGACCAGCGGCGTCAGCGCGCCGGTCAGCGCCAGCGACACGCCGCCGACGTTGTAGGCAACGGACACGGCGAAACAGACGAGAACGAGCCGCCGGGCGTGGCGCACGTAGCGCAGGAACGACGGCAGCCGCGTCAGCGCGTCGCCACCGATCACGGCGTCGCAGGCCGGGACGACGCAGGCGGTCTCATCGGAGACGGCGATGCCCACGTCGGCGGCGGCGAGCGCACCGGCATCGTTGAGGCCGTCGCCGATCATGAGCACCCGACGGCCGTCGGCCTGCGACGTGCGGACGGCGACCAGCTTGTCGTGGGGCGACTGTCGGAACGACATCCGGTCGCCGAACAGCGGCCGCCAGCGCGGCGCGTCGGTGGCGTCGTCTCCCGACAGCAGCTGGATCTGGTGCGTCCCGGCCAGCGCCGCCACCGTCGCTTCGATGCCGTCGCGCGGCGGCGTCTGCAGCTGGACCCAGCCGCGCAGGCGTCCGTCGATGGCGACGGAGGTGCGCCGGGTCGAGCCGCCGGCAAAGGCACCGCAGGCCTTGGCGATGAACGACGCCGTGCCGACCACCACGTCGTGCCCGTCGACGCTGCCCCGCAGCCCTTGGCCCGGCACTTCGCGGCACGCCTGCACGTCGCCGTGCGCGGACGCCGCCGCGGCGATCGCGCGGCTGACCGGGTGGACGGATTCGGCGGCGAGACGCCGGACCAGCCGCCACTCGAGCTCGCTCAGACCGCACGGCGTCGCCGTCGTCCCGCGCGCGGCGCTGGTCAGGGTGCCCGTCTTGTCGAGCGCGAGCGTGTCGACACGGGCGAGGTCGAGCACGACCGCGGTGTTTCGCAGGTAGAGTCCGCGCCGCCCGAGCATCTCGACCGCGGTGCCGAGCGTGAGGGGCGCCGCCAGCGTCAGCGCGCACGGGCAGGCGATGATGAGCACCGCCGTCGCGACCTGCGCCGCGCTGTCGATGTCCGGCCACCAGGCCGCGGCACCGGCGAGGGCGAGGCCCGTCGCCATCAGCGCGAAGACGGCACCGAATCGGTTCGACACGTCCTCCAGCCAGTGCCGCTTGACCCGGCCGAGCGCCGGATCGCTCCACAGCCGCGCCAGCTCGCTGTGCGCGACCTCGCGAACGAGCTCGAGGCGGAGGGTGGTGGACGCGCGGCCGCCGGCGCGGACCAGGTCGCCGGCGGCGACGTCGATGGGACGCGACTCGCCGGTCACGAAGGCGTAGTCGACGACGCCGCCATCGTCGAGCACGACGGCGTCGGCCGGGATCACTTCCTGCGGCCGGACGAGGACGCGATCGCCAACGGCGAGCCGTTCGATCGGCGTCGGCTCGGCGCCACCCTTCCGCTCCACCCGCACCGAGAGCGGCAGGAACGAACGGTAGGTACGGTTGAAGGCGATGCGATCGAAGGCCTTCTGCTGCAGCATCCGGCCGATCAGCAGGAAGAACACCAGGCCCGTGAACGAGTCCAGAAACCCTTCGCTCCGGGACGTCACGATCTCGATGGCGCTCCGTCCGAACAGCACCGCCAGTCCGAGCGCAACCGGCACGTCGAGGGCGATGTGCCGGGCCCGGATGGCGCGCCAGGCCGCGGCGAAGTAGTCGGCGGCGCTGAAGAGCAGCACCGGCGTCGCCAGCGCCAGGTTCAGGACGTCGAAGAGCCGCTGGAAGCCGCCCTCGAGCGGCGCGCCCTGGAGATAGCGGGGCACGCTGAAGAGCATGATGTTGCCGAACGCGAATCCGGCCATGCCAAGCTGGAGCCGCAGCCGTCGCGCCTGGGGTGCGACGACGCCGACCGGCGTCTCGGCGGCGACGATCGGCTCGTAGCCAATGGCGGCAAGGCGTTCCGCGACGCCGCGCACCGACAGCCGATCCGGCCGGAACCAGACGTGCACCGTCCGCCGGACGAGGTCGGCCTCGGATCGCACGATGGCGTCATCGACCCGCCAGAGACGCTCGAGCAACCAGAGGCAGGCGCCGCAGTGCAGGTCAGGCACGGCGAACGTCACGCTGGCCACCACTCCGTCGTCGAACGTGACCAGCCGGGCCGCCACCGCCGGATCGTCGAGCACGGCGAAGCGGTCCGGGTCGCGGCCGTCGGCGGCCCGCTGCGACGCGCCGGCGCTCGCGTCGCAGGTGTAGAAGGTGTCGAGGCCACGGGCCTGGAGCAACGCGTGCACGGCCGCGCAGCCCCGGCAGCAGAAGACGTTCCGGTCGGGATCGCTCACGCTGCCGTCGCAGCCGTCGCCGCAGTGCCGGCAACTCGCGTTGGCCGCCGTGGACGCCACCGCGGCGACCGCGACGCTCACGACAGCCTCTGGTCGACGTAGGGGGCCACGGGACGGCAGAGGGGCAATGGGCATGCCACTCGACCGCGGCAGCGACAAGGCGCCATCGAGCCCCGCCACGCCCTGACAGGCCGGGCTGGTGGGGACTATCCCGCGGGGCTGGGGATTATTGCGCGGACCGACGCGGCGAGACGTCGCACGGCGTGGCGGCGGCTCGGATCGGGCGTGCCGGCGGTGGTCAATTGCCGGCCAGGGCCCGTTGCCCCTTGCGGGTGTGGTCGATGGACAGCGCGAGCACCCGCATCGCCTCCTGCGGCGCATGGAACCCCATCGAGTTCTCGGCCTCGATGAAGTCGAGCAGGAACTGCGCCTGGCGCTGCTCGTCGCGGGCGGTCGTCAGCTGCGTATCGGTCAGGCCGCGGGCCTTGGCCGCCTTGATGTCGGCGATGAGCGCCATCAGCGCGTCCATCGCCACGTTGCGCACCTGGTAGGTGCGGTCCTGGATGGTGGAGACCCTCGCCCGCAGCTCATCCTCCGACCACTTGTGGCAGGTCTGGCAGGCGCGGTTGATGTTCAGGAGCGGGCTCTGGACGTGGTGATCGCTGATCTTCAGCGCGCCCTCGCGCTGATAGGGCATGTGGCAGTCCGGGCACGCCACCCCTGAGCGGGCGTGGATGCCCTGGTTCCACATCTCGAACTCGGGATGCTGGGCCTTGAGCGTCGGTGCGCCGGTCTCGGCATGGACCCAGTCCTTGAACCCGTTGGCCTGATAGGACGACAGGATTTCATCAGCCTTCAGACCCTTGTCCCATGGATAGGTGAGCCGCTTCTCCGGGCCCTTGAAGTAGTACTCGACGTGGCACTGGCCGCAGACGAAGGCACGCATCTCCTGCCTCGTCGCCATCGTGTTGACGTCGTAGTCGGCAATCCCCTGCGCCGCCTTCACCAGCTTGATGCCTTCGAGGAAGCCGGGCCGCGTCACCCGCAGCTGCATGGTCTGCGAATCGTGGCAGTCGAGGCACACCACCGGATGCGACACCAGCTTGCGCGCCTCCGTGTAGGGCATGTGGTTCATGGCCTCGAAGCCCTTGATGAGGTCACCACCGCCCAATCGCTTGTAGGGCAGATAGACAGACCCGTGGCAGTGCATGCAGGTGCCCGGTTGCTTCACGACCACCTGCCGCTCGGTGTAGGTCTGATCGTCGAGCATGAAGGCGTGCCCGCGCTCCTCGCGGAAGTCCGTGGCGAAGGCGTAGCCAGCCCACAACGTCTTGAGCCGCGGATCCTCCTCCAACCGCGACTGGGCCACGATCGAGCGGGGGTCGGCCTTGGTCGGTGTCCGCGGCACGGCCTCGCTGCCGCCGTAGCGGGTCCGCACCTGGTCGACGGTCCGGCGGTAGCCGTCGTACTGGAGCGGGAAGTTCTTGCCCCAGATCGCCGGGTCTTCCGTCTCGTCGGTCAGCTCGACGACGCGGAAGAAGGGGTTCCGGGCTTCCTGCTTGCGCTCGAAGATGTTGACCAGAAGCGCCGTGACGGCCGCCGCGGCCAGCGCTGCCGCCAGCGCACTCACCAACACCCGTCGTCCTGTCCGTCGTGGCTCGGCCATGCTGGGCGTCCTTCAGTGCAGATGTCCGACGTTGCGGTGGCAGCTGACGCAGCTCAGCGTCTCGCCATGCCGCGGCGCGGCGTCGATGGCCGCAACAATCGGCGCGTGGCAGGTCCGGCACGCCTCTTCGGTGATCCGGGCGTTGCGCGGCGTTATGCGGATCGGGTCGTGGAACGTGCCGGTCGTGAAATAGAACGAGTGCCAGAAGCCGTTGAGGGCCTTGGTCGTGTACTTGCCGACGAGGTCATGGGGCGCGTGGCAGTCGTTGCAGACCGCGACGCTGTGGTGACTCGAGCGCTGCCAGGCCTCGAACTGCTCACGCATGATGTGACAGTTGGCGCAGGCGGCCGGATCGTTGGTCAGGTAGGACGCGCCCCGCGCGTAGATGAACGTGTAGCCACCCAGCCCCACGAGCAGGCCGGCGGTGAGACCGATGGCCACGGCGTACGACGCGCGCATGAGGACGCTACGGGACGGTCTTGACGAGGCCGAACTTCTCGATGCGATAGCGGATCTGATCGCGATTCAGGCCGAGCAGCGTCGCCGATCGCGTCTGATTGTAGCCGCTCCGCTCCAGCGCCTGGACGACGAGGCTGCGCTCCAACTTCTCGAGGTCCACGCCCTCGGCCGGCAGCGCAATCCCGTGCGCCGCCTGTGCCTTCGCCGCCAGCACCGGGAAGTCCTTGGGCTCGAGCCACGTGCCCTCGGCGAGCAGCATGGCGCGCTCGACGGCATTGCGCACCTCTCGGATGTTTCCCGGCCAGCCGTAGGCGCGCAGCTCGCGCAGGGCCTCGGTCGACGCGCCCCGGACGCTCTTGCGGAACTCGCGGTTGAAGAGGTCGACGTAGAAGCCGACCAGCGCCGGCACGTCGTCGAGGTGGGCGCGCAGAGGCGGCAGCGTGATGGGCAGGACGTTCAGCCGATAGAACAGGTCTTCGCGAAAGTGTCCGGCCGTCACCTGCTCGGGCAGATCACGATTGGTCGCCGCAATGACGCGGACGTCGACGCGGAGGTCCTGCGATCCACCGACGCGCTTGAAGGCCTTCTCCTCGAGGAAGCGCAGCAGCTTGGCCTGGAGCGCCGGGACCATCTCTCCGATCTCGTCGAGAAAGACGGTGCCGCCGTCGGCCTGCTCGAACAGGCCGCGCTTCTGCTGGCAGGCGTCGGTGAACGCGCCGCGCTCGTGACCGAACAGCTCGCTCTCGAGCAGGGCTTCGGGAATCGCCGAGCAGGTGATGTTCACGAAGGGCCGGTCGGCGCGGTCGCTCGTGTAGTGCAGCACCTTGGCGGCCAGATCCTTGCCCGTACCGCTCTCGCCGGTGAGCAGGACGGTGGACGCATGGCTGGCTGCGACCTTCCGCAACAGGTCGCGCAGGGCCCCCATCGCCGTGGACTCACCGACGATGCGCTCCAGGGCGAAGGGCTGCGCCTGGCTGGCTCGCAGCAGGCGGACCTCGCGGCGCAGCCTGGTCGTCTCGAGAGCGCGCTCGACGGTCGTCGAGATGTCGTCGAGATTGAACGGTTTGTTGGCGAAGTGGTAGGCCCCGATCTTCATCGCTTCGACGG
Source organism: Vicinamibacteraceae bacterium (assembly GCA_039916225.1). Lineage (GTDB taxonomy): Bacteria > Acidobacteriota > Vicinamibacteria > Vicinamibacterales > Vicinamibacteraceae > JBDSLU01. The sequence goes on along the minus strand of JBDSLU010000033.1, from coordinate 8,067 downwards.
CGGTGTCCACCGTGGCGTAGGCCGTGAGCAGGATGACGATGATGTCGGGGTCGTGCTCCTTGATCTGGCGCAGCACGGTGACGCCATCGATGTCGGGCAGCTTGTAGTCGAGGAGCACCAGATCGACGCCCGCAGTGACCCGCTCGAGCGCCTCGCGGCCGGTGGGCGCTTCGACGACATCATGCCCGTCGGCACGGAGCCGCTCGACCAGCGACCACCGAATCAGCTGTTCGTCGTCGACGACGAGGATGGTCGCGTTAGGCATGGGGGCCTGTGTTGCATGGGCAAGTCGGATGCCGTCGGCGAGCCGCCGAAATGCTCATGGAAGCGGCCGTCGTTGCCTGGCTCGAGTCGGAGAGACCCAGTCGCTGGGAACAATTCCCCGCCAGGCCAGGAATCTTCCCCAACTCGCGGTCGCTGGGCGTCACTGACTCGGGACTCTAGGCGGCGTGAACCGTTCGGCCAACGCGCATGCTCCGCACCGCCGCGCCGCCTCGCAGGGCGCGATCCGGGACCACGAGCACCGGGCAGCTCGCCTCTCGCAGCACGCGCTCGGTGACGGTTCCGATCAGGAGACGCCGGATGACCCCGCGCCCGTGAGAGCCGACGACGATGGCGTCGGCGGCGTGCTCCTCGGCATAGCGCACGATCTCAGCAGCCGCAGGGCCGACGACGACACTGGCGGAGTCCAGCCAGGCCTTCGATTTGGCGCTGTTTGCCAGTTCGGCCAGCTGCGTTTCGGCGTCGGCCGTCCACTCGCGCTGCAGGTCGTCGATATTCAGCTCCGACGCCTCGATGCTCCATGCGCTCTGGGCGACCTGGGGCACGACATGCAGCAACCGGACACGGCCTCCGGTAGCGCGCGCCATCACGAGGGCGGCCTCGAGGACGTCGCACGAGGTCTCGCTGAAATCGACGGCCGCAACGATGGTGCTGAAGTTTTCCATGACAGGTCTCCTGGGTGCCACCAGTGCAGACTCCGTACCGGCGGCCGTACGCCGGAATCGACAGGCCGGCTCGATACGCATGGGGGATCCGACCCGGTGACCGGGGAAAAGCACGCGGCCAGTGCGAGGTTCACGGCGGCACGAGCCTTGGCAGCGCCACATCGGCCTCGGCGCACGGCTTGCCTATACCTTTTCGAGCGTTGGCGCTCAGCCGTCGGCGCTCTGACGAAACGGGCTGCAAAGAGGAACGCTATGGAATCGCTGCACACGGACGCTGCGGGCGTCTCACCGCACGGATGCGGCTCGAGCACGGTGCTCATCGTGGATCGCGAACCGCTCTACCGATGGTTCGTCGCTGAATCGCTCGACACTGACGGCATACAGGTGGTGGAGTTCTCGCGGCTGGCCGAAGCGGCCGGCTGCCCGGCCCTCGAGGATCACCGCGCGCTCCTGCTCATCGACGGCCAGACCCTCCGTGACGAAGGTCCAGAGCCGCTGGCCGCCCTCCGTCGGCGCCTGCCGGACCTTCACTATCTGGTGCTGGAGCCGGCCGGACCTGGTCCTGCGGGCACGGCGCTACCGGAGGCAGTAAAACCCGTCGACAGCCAGACGATGCGCGCGCTCGTCTGCCGCCACGGCCAGAACCGCTGATCGCCGGGCGCGGCCGCTCCGGCTTCCTCCCCGGGGTCGGGAGTTAGCGTGTCCGCTTGATCTCCGGCCACGGCCCGTGCTTCACTCAGCCGTCTACCCTAGCTGGCTAGGTATAAGTCCATGCCGGCTTCTGGGCGCGTCGCGCTCGGCCTGCGTGTGCCGACTGCGCGGCGACGATGAAGGAGCACGGTCCATGTCCTGGTTCTCCCGACTGACGAACGCGTTGTATGCGCGGCCCCTCGACCACGGACTGGACGAAGAGATCCGCGATCATATCGAGCGTCGCGCCGCTGACTTGCGTGCCGCGGGGTTGAGCGCAGCGGACGCCGCACGTCAGGCCCGCACGGCGTTCGGGAACGTGACGCAGTTGCGAGAGCAGAGCCGGGACATCCGCCTCTGGTCAGCGCTCGAGAGCACCATCCAGGATCTGCGCTACGCCTGGCGTGGCCTGCGTGGCAGCCCGGTGTTCACGCTGACCGCCGTCGCGTCCCTCGCGCTGGGGATCGGCGCGGCCGTAGCCATTTTCACCGCCGCCGACACCCTGCTCTTTCGTCCTTTGCCGTACCGCGAGCCGGAACGACTGGTCATGGTCTGGGAAACCGACCTCACCCGGCCGGAGGCCGCGCGTTCCCTGGTCTCGACCGACAATGTGCTCGACTGGCAAGCGCGCACGGACGCGTTCGAGGACGTGGCGGTGTTCTGGGACGGCCGCTCCACGTTGCACGATGGCGATCAAGCTGACGAGCTCCACATCCGCGGGGTCACGGCGAACTTTTTCACGATGATCGGCGTCCAGGCCGTTCGCGGCCGGACCTTCGGAGGGCCTCCGTCTCGAACGAGCAAGGAGGCTGCCCCTGAGGTCGTCATCAGCGATCGCCTGTGGCAGGCGTGGTACGACCGCGACCCGGGCGTTGTTGGTCGCACGGTCCATCTCGACGCCCGTCCGCAGACCATCATCGGCGTCATGCCGGCGGGATTCAGCTTCGGCGACCGTGAGGTCGATCTGTGGCTGCCGACGACGATCGCTCGATCGGGGTCGGCGCGTCAGGGAAGGGACTCGCACGCCGTGGCGCGACTCAGGGCGGGGGCGTCCTTGGCGCAGGCCCAGACGCAGATGACGACCGTCGCCCGCGCACTGGAACAGCTCGATCCGGCCTTCAATCACAACTGGACGGTCACGCTCGAGCCGTTGCGGGACGCGTTCGTGCACAACGTGAAGGCGTCGCTGCTGATCCTGCTCGGCGCGGTCGGCCTGCTGCTGCTGGTCGCATGCGCGAATGTCGCCAACCTGCTCGTCGCCCGCCAGTCATCCAGAAGCAGCGAGATGGCGATTCGCGCCGCCCTTGGCGGCGGACGATGGCGGCTGGTGCGGCAGCGTGCGATCGAAGGCCTGCTCGTGGCGGGCCTCGCCGGCGTCGCCGGCCTTCTGCTCGGACGCCTGGCGCTCGATGCGCTCGTGGCGATGGCGCCGCAGGCGCTCACCCGGCCGGCGGAGATCGCGATCGATTGGCGCATCGTCCTCTTCACCGCGGCGCTCGCCGCGGCGTCCAGCCTGCTCTTCGGCCTGATGCCGTCGATGGCCGCGGACAGGGGTGACCTGACGGCTGCGCTGAGACGTGCGGTCCGAGGGGGATCCGAGCCGACCGATCGCCGGCGGGCCTGGCTGATCTCGAGTGAGGTGGCCCTGGCGGTCATCCTGCTGGCCGGCGCCGCTCTACTGGGCCGCAGTTTCGTGCGCTTGCAAGCCGTCGACACGGGACTGCAGCCGGGCCACGTGCTGACCTTTCATTTCCGGGTGCCATCCCCGGCCGAGGTCGGACTGTTCGCCCAAGCCATTGCCCGGATCGAGGCGTTGCCCGGCGTCCGGTCCGTGAGCGCCGCCAACCTCACGCCCTTCGATGCGTCGGGGGGCGAGACGCCGGTGCTGATCGGGGCGCGCGCACCGGCCCTCGCCGGCGCGGCGCCGATGGCGAGGGTTCGCACGATCACGCCGCGATACTTCGAGACGCTCGGCATTCCCGTCGTGCAGGGCCGTGATTTCTCGGCGGCGGACAACACGCGAGGCGCGCCGCTGCGATTTGTCGTCAATCGCGCGTTCGTGCGCGCCTATCTGGGACGTGACGATCCGCTCGCGACCACGATCAGTCCATCGCTCGCGCGCTCGAATCCCTTCGGCGAGGTCATCGGCGTGGTCGGAGATGTCAAAGACGCATCGCGGGATGGCCGCGTCGTGCCGACGGTCTATTCGGTCTACGCCCGCCTGCCCTATGGCCAGATGACACTGGCGGTGCGGACCGAACAGGAGCCGATGGCCATCGCCGCGGCCGTGCGGCAGACCATCCACGACCTCGATCCCCGGCTGCCTGTCGCGGAGCTGCGGACGATGGACGAGATCGTTGGACAGATGTCAGCGCGGGAGCGGTTCAGCACGACGCTGATGGGCGGACTGGCCCTCTCGGCCGTGTTGTTGGCCGCCATCGGCGTCTACGGTGTGCTGGCCTATGCCGTGTCGCAGCGGACGCGGGAAATCGCGGTACGGCTGGCGATCGGCGCCCAGCCGCGACGAATCGTGGCGATGGTGCTCGGAGACTGCGCGCGTTTGGTTGTGCCAGGATTGATCGCCGGGGTGGCGGGCGCCCTGGCCGGGTCGAGAGCGCTGGCGCCGCTCCTGTTCGACACCGACGCGCACGATCCGTTGGCGCTGGCCATCGCGCCGGCCGTTCTCCTGGCCGTGGCGATCGCCGCCGCCGGCATCCCGGCATGGCGCGCCGCGCGGCTCGATCCAACCCGTGCGCTGAGGCTCGGCTGATGGCCACACCCAAATCCGCAAAGACGGCCCTCGACCTGCTCGTCCTCACCGTGCTGAGCCGGCGCGGGGGGCTGCATGGTTACGCCATTGCGTCCGCCATCCAGGACCTGTCGGCCGAAGCGCTGAAGGTGGAGGAAGGCTCGCTCTATCCAGCGCTGCACCGGATGGAGGAGGCCGGCTGGATTGCCGCGACGTCGGTCGTCACGGAGAACAAGCGCCGCGCCCGAGTCTACGAGCTGACTCGAGCCGGCACGAAGCAGCTGGCCGCGGAAACCGAACGCTGGAGCGTGCTCACGAGCGGCGTCGCACGGGTGTTGCGTCACGCCTAGTCACGTGACGGACGTGCTGCCGCCGCAGTAACGGCGACGGCGGTCAGTGCGGCACAGACCAGGATCTGCATCGCCGGCGGGATCGGCGGAGCGGCGGACGACGCATCGCTCGTCCGACCTCCTCTCCGCCGCGAGTCAGCGCCTCGACTTGACGGCTCGGCGGCCCAGGCCCAGCAGCGCGATGCCGCCCAGGGCGACGAGACCGAGCGTCGAGGGCTCGGGGACCGTGCTCACCGGCCGACCGGCTCGGACCGCGCGCACCTGACCGCTGAAGTCGAGGTGATCCGGGAAGTCGTAGCCCATGTAGTGGGTATACGTGTACGGCTCTTCGTGGAGCCACACGAAGTAGTAGCCGGGCGACGAGCGGAACGGGCCCTTGTCGCCCGTCCTCAGCAGCTCAGGGCTGTCCCCGAAGTTCGGGCCGAACTCCCAGCCCGGCAGCTGAGCGACCATCTTGTGAACTTCGTTGTCGCCGCCGAACGACGAGGGGTCGAGCCGACCCGGCAGTCGCCAATCGTTGTAGCCCTCGTAGTTCAGGTCGCCCACCCACGAGCTGGCGCCGCGCCAGGTGTAAAACCAGTCGCAAGGCGTGGCGCCGCACGACTGTGGATCACCTGGCATCGAGGTATGCAGCGGCTGTGCGAACGAGGAGTCCAGCCAGGTCAGGTCCTGGACGGAGTCGTAAATCATGCCGCCGCCGTAGTCGATCAAGTCGGCTCGGGCGTCGCGCGGCAGTGCCGTAAAAAACGTGGCCAGGGCTACAGCGCCGAGGATGGCGGGATAACGAGACATCGGCTCCTCCGACATACAGGAACGTCCGCGGTGGTTCAGTGGAACAACTGTAACAGAGGCTTGTGGGCAACGGCGTGCATCGAGTCCAGCCGACGCCAGTTACGGCCGGTCAATCGGCCAAGCTCATCAGAAGCCGGCGATCAAGCTGAGGCGCGCCGTCCGAGGCAGAGTCGGATGCAAGTGGATGTCCTCGATGCCTTCGGCCGGCTCACCGGGCAGGCGCGAGGCATAGAAGTAATCGATGTCGCTGTCCCTGGCGTCGAGCAGGTTGAACACGTCGACCGCCAGGCGAAGCGAGCGGGAGAACCGGTAGCCACCTTCGATGTTCACGAGGCTGGTCGCCTTCGAGCGGATGGCGTCGTTCTCGATCAGCGCCCGCGGACCGAAGTAGCGCCATCGGACGCTGCCGAAGAGGTGCTTCACGCTGTCGATGGTGGCGCCGCCCTGGATGACGGTGGAGACCGCGCCGGGGATGACGTCGCCGGCTGGATCGGCGTCGGTGAAATGCGCGCTCGACAGTGAGAGGTCGAAGTCGAACGTCAGCCACGGCTTTGGCGAGTAGTAGCTGGCCCACTCGACGCCGTAGCGGTGGCTCGAGCGGCCGGCTTCGGTGTTGCCGGCGTCGCCGATGAAGATCAGCTCCGAGTCGAGCCCGAGCGTCCACAGCGACAGGCTGGTCTGCAGATGCGGGATGCGCACGCTGCGGACGCCGACCTCGGCGCCGCGCCCGCGGGCCAGCGGCGTGACGCGTTGCGCCGGCTCGCCGGTCGCCGGATCGATCGTGATCGTGGCGCCGCGGGCATCGTTGCTATGGAAGCCGAGCCCGCCGTTGACATAGAACTCGGTGCCGCGCCACGGCCCGAAGATCGCGCCCCCCTTGGGGCTGACGAGGCCGGCGTCGTCGGTGCCGGAGTTGAGCGGCTCGCCGGCGGTGACGTCGAAGCGGTAGCCGTCGAGGCGCAGGCCGGCCAGCGTCCGCAGCCACGGCGTCCACTGCGTCTCGTTCTGGGCGAAGCCACCGACGCTGGTCTGGCGCACGCTGTCCTGCCGGATCGTCTCGAGCGGCTGGCGCTGCACGGTGTGATAGAGGCCGACCTTTCCGATGTCGTCGTAGCGCAGCTGCACGCCGACAACGTTCTGCACGGGGCGGCTCCCCCACTGTCCCAGCCGGCGATGGGTCACCTTGCCGCCGGTGACGATGCGATGATCGGCCTGGCGGAACTGGTCGCCGTTGTCCGGATCGTCGAGGAAGTAGGTGAAGTTCGAGAAGAGGTTCAGATCGTAGGCGAGCCCGAAGGCGCTCATCTTGGTGCTGGCGTTGTTGCGGGTCCGCTGCCACTCGGCCGACCCGCTGTAGCGATAGGAATCACCGCCGTTGCTGTTGTCGAGCGTGCCGAAGCGATCGAGCCGGCCATCGTCGATGGCCCGGGCCGGCACCTGGTCGGTCGCGTCCCACGAGCCCTGGTAGCCCATGCCGGTCAAACTGAAGCCGTTCAGCGCGTCGCCCTGGCTGTAGCGAATGAGTCCGTTCACCTTGCGATAGTCGTCCGGCTGGAGCCACGGTCCGTCGTTGTGCTGGACCTCGACGGCCCCAAGCACTGTGCCGCGCCCGGCGGCCGTGGAGGCCGCGACGAGCGCCCGGCCGAAGCCCTGCCCCCCTCCGCTCGCCCGCACGACAGGCTGCCTCAGGCTGTTCGTGTAGTTGATGTTCGCCGAGCCAGCGGTCGTGAAGTCGCCCTGGTCGGCGAAGTACGGGCCCTTCGAGAACTGCACGCCGCTGATCAGTTCGGGGATGAGGAAGTTCAGGTCCGAGTAACCGTGGCCGTGCCCGTGGGTCGGCATGTTCACCGGCAGGCCGGCGACGGTCGTCGAGAAGTCGGTGCCGTGATCGAGGTTGAAGCCGCGCAAATAGTACTGGTTGGCCTTGCCCTCGCCACTGTGCTGGCTGATGACGACACCCGGTACGGTCTCGAGCACCTCACCTGTGCGCATCACCGGCCGGGCATCGAGCTGGCGGGCCGTGATCGCGCCCTGGCTGGCCGACTGCGCCACGCCGACGACGTTTTCGGCGGGGTTGGCCAGATCGGCGAGGTTGCTGAAGGTCGATTTGCCCGACACCGTCACGTCCGCGCTCAGCGACAGCACCAAGGTGACGTCGAGCGCCGCCGGCGCCGCGGTCGTCACGTCGACATCGCGCCGCACGATGCCGAAGTTCACCAGCGCGACAGACAGCGTGGCCTTTCCCGCCGGCACGCCGTCGAAGCGGTAGGCCCCCCTGGCGTCCGTCTGGACCCGGCGCGCGGACGCCGGGCCGGCGGCGGCGAGCTCCACGGAGGCGCCAGGCAGCACGCCCCCGTTCTGGTCGCGGACGGTGCCGGCGACGGCGCCGCCCTGGGCGCTGGCCGGGCGGGCCGTCACGAACAGAACGAATAGGATCGAGACAATCAGACCGAGTCGGCGTGGCATTGCGGCTCCGTGAGAGGATGACGAACTGCCAACACTACGCCGCGCCTTTGCAGCGGGATGTGCGGCAAATTGC
>JBDSLU010000032.1:0-9950 GCA_039916225.1 Vicinamibacteraceae bacterium | reverse complement strand
GGCGTGGCGGACGTGCCACGCCGCCCTACTCAGCTCGGATCACGGCTTCGGCGGCGTCGAGGCCAGGCGGTCGACGAAGTCGAGTCGCTCCTTGCGCGCATCGGGGCCTGGCTTGGGCCCGGCCGTCGTGAAGTCCATGATCTCGTCCTTCGCTGCGGTGTAAATGGGCCACTGCGGACGGCCGGCGCCATTCGGATTGCCGCTCTTGGCGAACGCCGCCCAGTAGTCGGTGGCGGCCGCGGCGAGCGCGACATCCTCCGGCGTCGCGGCGGCCTCGTACTTGGCCTTCACGGTCGAGAAGACGAACGGGATCTCGGTGGCGTGCAGGGCGCCCTTCTCCTTGGGACGGAGCGACGAGGCGACGTAGGAGAAGCGATAGGCGTAGGTCGGCTGGACCGGCGCGGCGAGCCGGGCCAGGAAGCGGGCCGGCTCCCCCATCGCCTGATCGCTCATCAGCTGCACGGCCGCTTCGCTCTTGTGGGTGCCGTCCGGATCGTAGGCCTGCAGGGCCTTGTCCTTGTCGGCGCCGAACGGCGCGAACATCGCCTCGACGCGATCGGCCGGGGGCGAGAAGAAGCCGAACTCGCGATCGTTGGCGCCGATCATGTACGGCACCTTGGCCTGCCGGCCGGCGCGGAAGGCGGGCTCGGCTTCCTCGGTGAGGAAGACGCCGTCGATCATCGGCCCCGAGTAGGTGTCGGGCTGCGACGCCATCATGTTCATCTCGTTGACGACGGCGGCGGCCGGCAGTGCGCGCAGCGCCTTCAGCGCCTCGACGCCCTCGGCGGTGATGGCGTTCTTCTTGGCGAAGGCCACGCCGATCGCTTCGGCCGACGGCGATCCGCTGGCGCCCGGCTGGCTGATGTGGCGCATCGACATGGGTCCGCGCGATCGGCCGCCGCCCGACTGGACGATCGCCTTGTGGAACAGGCCCTGGGCGAGCGGCGAGATCATCAGCGCGTTGACCGAGCCGCCGCCGGCCGACTCGCCGAAGATCGTCACGTTCGAGGCATCGCCACCGAAGGCGGCGGCATTGCGCTTCACCCACTGCAGGGCGGCGAGCTGATCGAGGAAGCCGTAGTTGCCGAGCGGCCCCTTCGGGGTCTCGGCGGTGAGCGCCGGGTGGGCGAAGAAGCCGAACCGCCCGATCCGGTAGTTCATGCTGACCATGATCACGCCGCGCCGGGCGAACGCCGACCCGTCGTAGACCGACGGCGAGCTGCCGCCGTTGACGAAGCCGCCGCCATAGATCCAGACCATCACCGGCAGCGGCGTCGCGCTGCGCGTCGCCGGCGTCCAGACGTTGAGATAGAGGCAGTCCTCCGCGGGCGGCGTGCCGAGCGGCGCCGCGTCGCCGCCGAAGGGCTTCTGCATGCAGTCCGAGGCGTAGTGGTCGGCGGCGAAGACGGCCGTCCACGGCTTGGCCGGCTGCGGCGCTTTCCAGCGCAGATCGCCGACCGGCGGCGCGGCGAAGGGCACGCCCTGGTAGGCGGCGACGCCGTCGGCGACGAGGCCCTGCACCGGCCCACGATCGGTCTGCACGATCGCGGTCTTCGCGGCGCCGGCTGGACCGGCGCCGCTCTGTGCCCCGGCCCCGATGATGGTGCTCGCGATCGCGACGCTCACGCCGAGCAGAATCGATGGACCTCGTCGGTGCATGGCCAGCACGCTACTGACACCGAGTGACAATGTCAACACTACGTGCCAGTCGCCTGCGGAGGCATGCCATAATCCGGACCGTGGCACCGAACGACTTGAGCCTCCAGGAGCGGAAGCAGGAACTGGTACGCGGGGAGCTGTTCAACGCCGCCTGGAAGCTGTTCGGCGAGCGCGGCTACGAGGCGACGACGGTCGCCCAGATCGCGACCGCCGCCGGGGTGTCGCGGCGTACGTTCTTCCGCTACTACGCGTCGAAGGAAGACGTGCTCGTCGAGACCAGCGACGAAGTGGCCGAGGCGATGCTGGCGGCGATGGCCGGACGGCCGCTCGACGAGCCGCCGCTCCTCGCCATCGAGCGCGCCCTCGTCCCGGTCCTCGAGAGCCGCATCGCCAACACCGAGCGGCTGCACACCATCATCCGGCTGCTGCGCGAGAGCCGCACCCTCCGGCGGGCCATGCTCGAGCGGCACGCCCTGATGGAGGAACGCCTGGCGGTGCAGCTCGCGCTCCGGCTCGGCGTCGATGTCGCCAAGGACAGCACGCCGGCGCTGCTCGCCTTCGTCGCGCGGGCGATGATGGACACGGCCTTCAACATCGCCTACGACCACGGGCGCAGCGACGTCGCGGCGCTGGTCGCCGAGCTCTTCACCAAGCTCGGCGAACACACCGCGCTCCGGTCCCGCTGAGCCCCGGCCATCCTGTAAAGTGTGCGGCATGCCGCACGCGCCCACCGCCGACACTGCGGCCCAGGCGACTCGCATCGCGATGTGGTCGGGGCCGCGCAACATCTCGACCGCCCTGATGCGCGCCTGGGAGAACCGGCCCGACGCCTGGGTCGTCGACGAGCCGCTCTACGCCCACTACCTGACGCAGGTGTCGGTGGCCCACCCCGGTGTCGACGACGTGATCCGGCACCACGACAGCGACTGGCAGCGGGTCGTGACCGGCCTGATCGGGCCCATTCCCGACGGGCGCCGGGTCTACTACCAGAAGCACATGGCCCACCACTGGCTGCCGCACCTGCGCGGCGAGTGGGTCTACGCGCTGACCAACGCCTTCCTCATCCGCCACCCCGCCGAGATGCTGCCCAGCCTGGCGGCCAAGATGGGGCTGCCCGTCCTGCGCGACACCGGCCTGCCGCAGCAGGTCGAGATCTTCCGCGAGGTGCGCCGCCGCACCGGCGCGACGCCGCCGGTGCTCGACACCGAGGACGTGCTCAAGGATCCGCGCGGCGTGCTGCAACAGTTCTGCGCCCGGGTCGGCGTCGCCTTCGACGAGTGCATGCTCCACTGGCCCGCCGGCCGCCGGGCGACCGACGGCATCTGGGCCCAGCACTGGTACGACGCCGTCGAACGCTCGACCGGCTTCGAGCCGTATGCGCCGCGTCCACGGAAGGTAGCGGCCGACCTCGAGCCGCTGCTGGCCGAGTGCCTCCCCTATTACGAGGAACTGGCGGCGCACCGGCTGCGCGCCCCGCTCGACCCGCTCGCCCGCTGAGCCGTCGCGACTGGTCATGCTGCAGACGTTCGACCCGCGCAACGCCGACTTGATCGTGAACATCAACGGCAGTCTGGTGCACCGGAACGAGGCCGGCGTCAGCCCGTTCGATTCCGCGGTCCAGGGCGGAGACGCCGTCTGGGAAGGCCTGCGGCTCTACGCCGGCCGGATCTTCCGGCTGCGCGAACACCTCGACCGGCTGCGGCACTCGGCCCAGGCGCTCGCCTTCCAGACGATTCCGTCCGCCGAGGCCATCACCACCGAAATCCGGCGAACCCTCGCCGCCAACGCCATGACCGATGGCGTCCACATCCGCCTGACGCTGACCCGTGGCGTCAAGGTCACCAGCGGGATGGACCCACGGCTGAATCAGGCCGGGCCGACTCTGATCGTGCTGGCCGAACACAAGCCGCCGGTCTACGGGCGCGGCGGGCTGACGCTGAAGACCGCTGCCATCCGGCGCTTCCCGCCCGACTGTCTCGACCCGAAGATCCACCACAACAACCTGCTGCAGTCGATCCTCGCCAAGATCGAAGCGAACGTCGCCGGCGCCGACGACGCGCTGATGCTCGACACGCGCGGCTTCATCGCCGAGACCAACGCCACCCACCTGTTCTTCGTCGAGCGCGGTGTCGTGCGCACACCCACCACCGCCGCCTGTCCGGAAGGCATCACCCGCGCCGCCGTCCTCGAGCTGTGTGTGACGCACGGCATTCCGCACCAGGTGACCGACCTGTCGCTCACCGAGGCCTACCGCGCCGACGAAGCCTTCTGCACCGGCACGATGGGCGAGCTGGCGGCGGTCACCAGCATCGATGGCCGGACGATCGGCGACGGCCGCCTCGGACCGGTGACGGAGCGCCTGACGGCCCTGTTCCGCGAGCTCACGGCGCGCGAAGGCGACACCGTCTAGGAGTCCGTGGTGAAACCACCGCTGCATTCGGTGCGACGCGGCGTGTCCACCTCGAGCGCCTAGGTGAGCGAGCGAGGCATGGACGGCGATCGCGTCGTCGTTCTCGGCGGCACGGGCTCGGTCGGGCGCGCGCTCGTCGCCAGCTGGCCGATCGCCGAGCGGCGGCGTCTGCGGGTGCTGCTCCACCGCTCTCGGCCGGACTGGCTGACCGCCGGCGACGTCGAGACATGCGCGATCGATCCGACGTCGGTGGCGGATCTGCGACGAGCGCTCGACGGCGCGACCGCGCTGATCGACCTGCTGCGCCCGACCGGCGACGGCTGGCGGTTGACGGCCGCCGCACGGCTGAGCGAGGCCGTCGATCGCACCAGCGTGCGGCGCATCGTGCACGTGAGCAGCATCGACGTCTACGGTGTCAGCCGGGCGCCGATCGTCGATGCGGATACGGCGCCCGAGCCGGCCTCGGCCTACGCCCGCGAGCACCTGGAGGCCGAACGCCTGGCCGAGGGACGCCCGGTCGCGACCACGGTCGCCCGCCTGGGAGCGGTGTTCGGCCCGGGCAGCCAGAACCTCGTGGCCATTGCCGACGAAGTGGCCGTGGCACCCGCGTGGCGCCTGGCGGCGCGGCGCGCGCTCAACGGCCCGCGGCGCCTCCATCTGGTGAGCCACGACACCGTCACGCAGGCCCTGACCGTGCTCGTCGATGCCGACGACGCGCCGCCCCGCCTCGTCGTCACCGACGACGCCGCGCCGGAGAACGACTTTGCGCACGCGCAGGACCTGTTGACCGCGGCGCTCCGACGACCCGACGTGTCGGGCACGCCGGTCCTGCCGCGGGCCGTGCTGCGCGCCGCGCTCGCCTGGCGGGGGCAGCCGGCCGCCCTCGCCTATCGACGCTTCGCCCCCGGCCTGCTCGACGCGTGGCTGCCGTCCGCCGCGGCCCAGTTCCCGGCCCGGCTGCGCGCCTACGTCGCCGCGCTTGCGACCGCCCGGCTCGCGGCGGCGCGGCTCACGGCGGCGCGGCTCGGCGCCACGGGGAGCGGGGCCTGACGTGACCGTCCTGCTCGTCACCATCTCGCTCCATGCCCAGCGCGGCGGCGGGACCGCGGAGCGGACGCGCCAGCTCGCCCTGCATCTGACCGCCCTCGGCACGACATGCGAAGTGGCGACCATGGAGGATGGCGGCTACGCCGACGCGCTGCGCGCGGCGGGCATCCCGATCCACGTGACCGGCTACGTGAAGGTGCGATTCCCGCTGCCGTTCATCAACCCGCTGGCGCTGTATCGCCTGGTCCGGCGTGTCGATCGCGTCCACATCCTCGGCTACTGGTATCTGCTGTCGGTGGCCACCGCACGCATGGCGCGGGCCCTGGGCCGGCCCTACGTGCTGTCGGCGGCCGGCGAGTTCGCCAAGCTCACGGCGCCGCGCCGCACCGCCCGGGCGTTCCATCGCCTGGTCGGTCTGAGCCTGATTCGGCACGCCGCGACACTCATCGCCATCACGCCGCTCGAGCGTCGCCAGATCGAGGCGCACTTCGACGTCGCGCCGGCGGTCGTGGTGATCCCGAACGGCGTGTCCGTCCCCGCACCCCGCGCCACCGTGCCCGTCGAGGCGCGACGCACGCTGGTGTTCGTCGGACGGCTGGCGCCCATCAAGGGGCCCGACCTGTTGCTCGAGGCGTTCGCCGCGATCGCTCCGCGTCATCCCGAGATCGACCTCGTGATGGCCGGCCCCGACTTCGGCCTGCAGACGTCGCTGGCCGCCCGCGTCGCCGAGCTCGGTCTCGGCTCCCGGGTCGTCTTGGCTCACTACGTCGACGAGCCGGCCCGCACCGCGCTGTTCGATCGTGCGCTGCTGGCCTGCGTGCCGTCGCGAGCCGAGGCCATGTCGCTGGTCGCGCTCGAGGCCGGAGCCGCCGGTGTCCCGGTGCTGCTGACCGACCAGTGCGGCTTCGACGACGTCGCGGCCATCGACGGCGGCGCCGTCGTGCCGGCGACGGTCGCCGGCCTGACCGACGGTCTCGAGCGCCTGCTGGCGGATCGCGGCGCGCTCGCCGCGAAGGGCCGTCGCCTCCGCGACCACATCAGCGCTCACTACGCCTGGCCGACGGTCAGCGCGGCACTGCGGGATCATCTGGCCGCATTGCCGGATGGCCCAGACCGGGGGCAGTCATAGCGCCGCCCGCATCCGTCTCGATCGTCGTCCCCGCCTTCAACGCCGGCCCCTACGTCGCCGAGGCCATCGAGAGCGTCCTCTCGCAGGACTATGCCGCGTTCGAGGTCATCGTCGTCGACGACGGCTCGACCGACGACTCGCCCGCAATCGTCGGCCGCTTCGCCGACCGGGTGACCGTGCTCCGCCAGGCCAACGCCGGACAGAGCGCGGCCCTGACCGCCGGCTGGGCCCGCGCCTCGGGCACGCTCCTCGGCTACCTCAGTGCCGACGATCGGCTGCGCCCGGGCGCCCTCGCCGCCATGGCCCAGGCCCTGGTCGACGCGCCAGAGGCCGTGCTCGCCTACCCCGACTTCGGCCTGATCGACGCGTCCTCGAGCCCGACGGGTATCGTCACGCCACCGGACTACGACGAGGACCTGCTGATCCGCGATCTGCATTGCCTGCCTGGCCCGGGCGCGCTCTTCCGTCGCGACGCCTACGAACGCGCCGGGCCATGGGACGCGACCCTCCGCCAGGTGCCCGACCTCGATTTCTTCCTGCGCCTGGCGCTCCTCGGCCCCTTCGTGCGGGTGCCCCAGGTGCTGGCCGACTACCGCAAGCACGCCGGCGCAGCGACCTACCGCCCGGCCTCGGCGGATCGCGCCGACGAGCCGCTGCGGGTGGTCGAGCGCTATTTCCGGCGACCGGACCTGCCCGAGCGCGTCCAGCGGCGCGCGCGGGCCGCCACCGCCAACGCGCTGCTGCTGTCCGCGGTCATGCACGGCACGTCGCGCCGGAGCTGGCTGGCGGTCCGCCGTTTCGTCCGCGCCGGGCTCACCTCGCCGGCGACGCTGTGCACGCGAAAGACGGTCGGCTACGTCGGGCGATCGATTGCCGCGCAGGCGGGGCGATGGCGGTGACGATCGCGGACCGGGGCGCGGCGTCCGGGCACGTCTCCGCCCGCTTCGGGCTCGATCGCCGGCGAGCGGCCATCATCGCGGCGGTCGCGATCGGCGTCCTCTCGATTCCCGCGGTCGCCGTCTACCCCGGCGCGGCCTGGCGGGGCCTGCTGTTCTGCCTCGTGTCCGGCGGCCTCGTCCCGCTGGTCGTGGTGATCGGCCATTCGCCGTTCCGGATCCTGATCGGCGTCTTCCTCGCGCTCGGTTTCTGGGCCAAGTTCGTCGCCCACTTCGTCGTCGGCGCCCAGCTCGTCGAACCGATCGGCGCCTTTCCTGGCACGCCGGCAGCCTGGGACGCGGCCCTCGGCTTCGCGACGGCGGGTCTGGCTGGCGTGTGGCTGGCACTCGTGGGCACGTCGCGACTGCGCTCAGGTGACGCCGCCGCGCCGCCGCCAGGGGCCGGCCGGCGTGTGGCCAGCGGCCACCTCGGCATCCCGCTCCTCGCGGTGTCGGGCGTGCTGGCCCTCGCCGTGTTCGTGTGGAATCACCACTTCTCGATCCTGCGGATCGGGTTCGTGCCGACGCTCGAGCTGCCGCCGTACGGCTACGCCGCGGTCGCGTTTACGGTGAGCTGGGGCATCCTCCTGTGGTCGCTGGCGTTGGCCTGGTGGCTGGTCGAACAGGGCCGCCTGCCGCCCAAGGCCCTGGCCCACATCGCCACCCTCGAAGGCGCGGCTGCGGCGCTCTCGATGGGCAGCCGCGGTCAGATGCTCCTGCACGTCATCGCCGCCGGCCTGGCGCTGTGGCACGGCCTGCACCGGCGCGGCTGGCGCATCGGGCGACGGGAATGGATCGAGATCGGCGCGGTGCTGGTCCCGCTCTTCGCCGCCACGCTGGTGCTGGTGTCGATCGATCGCGCGCTCGCCTACGTCGGCGCGCGGCCGCTCGTCACGGCCGGCCGCACCAGCACGCGAGAGCTCACCGCGCAGGAGGTTGCCCTGTCCGTCCCGATCGAGCTGCGCCGCCTCTTCGTCCTGCGGTGGGTCGGGCTCGACGGCGTGCTGGCGACGGTAGCCAGCCCGGAGCCGCTCGGAGCGCCGCTGCTCCGCCGCGCGCTCGTCGAATCGCCGTCGACCGGGGTCGACGCCATCTTCCAGCGGATGGCCAGGTCGAGCTATCCGCGCTCCACCCGCTTCGTCTTCATGACCATTCCCGGGCCCGTGGCCTTTGCCGCCTTTGGCGGCAACTGGCTGGCGTGCGTGTGCCTGATGGCGGCGCTGGTCGTCGCCGGCACGCTCCTCGAGCACCTGGCTGGACGGATGACGGCCAATCCAGCCGTTGCGGCGGTGGCCGGCGTGGCGCTGGCCTACCTGCTCGTGCAGCTGAATTTTCCGCGCACGCTGCTCTTCTTCGCCATCGAGCTGGTGCTGGCCGCGTTCGGCCTGGCCATCGTCGGCCGGCTGCTCCACGTGGCGCCGTTCGGCGCCGGCCCGCCACCGAGCCGTCGCGGCGAGGATCGATAGCGCATGCGTCTGGTGCGATCCGGCACGCTCGTGCTCGGCGGCCGGCTGCTGCAGCTGGCGACCGGCGCCATCCTCGCCCTGCTGCTGCCGCGCCTGATGTCCGCGGCCGAAGTCGGCACGTTCTTCCTGGCGCAAGTCGCGATCGCCGTCGGGGCGGTCATCGCGCAGTGGGGTCTCCCCTTCATCGTGCCCGGGGCGGTCGGCGAGGCCCTCGCCCGGCGCGATGGCGCGGCGGCCGGCGCCATCTGTCGCGCCGCCCTGCTGCTCTGCGCGCTGGCCTCGCTCGGCGTCTGCGCGTCCGCGGCGCTGGGCGCGGTGCTGTGGCCCGACCGGTCGGGCGTCGCGCTCGGCTTCGCCCCGTCGACGCTGGCGGTGATCCTCGCGATCGTGCCGTTCGCCGCGCTCGGCACCGTCCTCGGCGAGATGCATCGCGCCAGCCGCGGCATCGCCATCGCGTCGCTGCTGCCGAACGCGCAAGGGCTCGCCGTGGCCGGCCTGGCCATCGTCGCGACGGTGCTCGGCCGACGTCCTGATGCCGGTGCGCTGCTGCTCGCCGGCCTGGCCGGCGTCGCGATGGCCTTCGCCGTCGGCCTCACCGTGCTGCAGCGACGCCTCGACCTAAGCGCGACCAGCGACGAGCCCCGGGCGCGCATCGCCGGGCTGTCGGCCCTCGCCTGGCCGGTCTTGATGACCAACGTCGGCGCCGTGGGGCTGGCGCTCGCCGACACGGCCATCGCCGGCGTCGTCGGTGGCGCGGTCGACGCCGCGCATTACGGGCTCGGCCTGCGCCTGTCGTCACTGCTGGCGCTGCCGCTCGGCGTCGTCAACGTCACCCTCACGCCGCGCATCGTGGCGCTCTGGGCGGACGGCGATCGGCCGGGACTCCAGCGGGTCCTCACCATCACGGCAACGGCCGCCAGCGGCACCGCCGTCCTCGGTCTGCTCGGTCTGCTGGGCCTGCGGGTTGTCGGCCTGCAGGCGATCTGGGACGCGTCCTACGCGCCGGCTCTGACCATCGGCGTCATCCTCGGCCTGGGCCAGGTGCTCCAGGCGTGCGGCGGGTCGAGCGGCCACCTGCTGATGCTGCTCGGCCACCAGAAGGCGTTCATGCGCGTGTCGCTGACCGTCGGCGTGATCGCGGTCGTCCTGGGCAGCGCGGCCATGACCTGGTGGGGGATCACCGGGCTGGCGGCGGTGATGGCGCTGGCGACCGCCGGGCAGACGCTCGCGTGCGTCCTGCTCGCGCGGCGCCGCCTGGGCCTCCAGACGTGGCCCCGGCCCGGCACGGGACGCGGCACCGCCGG
>JBDSLU010000031.1:0-6311 GCA_039916225.1 Vicinamibacteraceae bacterium | reverse complement strand
AAGCGCAGGTCACCCAGACGGTCGCCAACATCACGACGACGCTGAAAGCCGCCGGACTTGGATTGTCGGACGTCGTCTGGGCGCAGGGCTACGCGACGCGTCTCGCCGAGGCGTCGGCGCTCGAGGCGACGCTGATGCGAGCGACCAAGCCGCCGCACGGGCTGGTCGTGGTGCCGCGGTTGCCGGGTCCGATCCGCGCCGAGTTGACGTTCATCGCTAGCAAAGGCAAGGCCTCGGCGGTCTACGTGGACGCGGTGATCGCGCCCGGCGCTGATGTCGAGGCCGAAGCTCGGCAGGCGTTCGCGCAGCTCGGGCAGGCGCTCACCCAGCGCAAGGCCAGCCTGAGCGACGTCGCGCTGGTGACCGTCTATCTCAGTGACATCGCCGACCTGCCGCGCATCAACGCCATGTTCAAGGAAACGTTCCCGACGGATCCGCCGGCCCGCGTCACCATCCAGGTGCAGCCGCAGGGCAAGGAACGCATTCGCATCGGCCTGATCGCCGTGCGTTGAGTCATCAGACCGCCGTGCGCGGCTGGTCGGCGACGCGCCCAGCGTCGCCGGAGTCAGGGCCGCGCTCGAAACGGCGGCCGCGTCCGCGCGTGAGGCGCGCGGACGCCAACAGACGAGGAGACGAGATGTTCACCCGACGCAGCTTCATCGAGTCGCTGTCCACGCTGCCGCTGGTCGGCGGCTTCATCGGCGGCTCCGCGACCTCGGCGACGGCCGCCGCTCCCGCCGCTCCTGCCGCCCGCGACTTCTTCAAGGAGCTCGGCGTCCGGCCTTTCATCAACGCCGCCGGCACCTTCACTGACATGACGGCGTCGCTGATGCCGCCCGAGGTGATGTCGGCGATCAACTACGCCTCCAAGCAGTTCGTGCCGCTGACCGAGCTGCACGATCGCATCGGCGAGCGGATCGCGTCGCTGCTCAAGGCCGAGGCCGCGATGGTGTCGTCCGGCGCCGCCTCGGCGATGACGCTCGGCACGGCCGGCGTGCTGACCGGTCTCGACCAGCAGAAGATCGTCGATCTGCCGAACCTGGCGGGCATGAAGACCGAGGTCATCATGCAGAAGGCGCATCGCTTCGGCTATGACCACGCCGTCCGCAACTGCGGCGTCAAGATCGTGGAGGTCGAGACGGCGGCGCAGCTCGAGGCCGCCATCACGCCGCAGACGGCGATGATGCTGTTCTACAACAACAACAACTCGCTCGGGCAGATCCGCGACGAGGAGTTCGTCCGCCTCGGCAAGAAGCACGGCGTCGTGACGATGAACGACTGCGCCGCCGACGTGCCGCCGGTCGAGAATTTCTGGAAGTTCACGGCGATGGGCTTCGACCTGGTCGTGTTCTCGGGCGGCAAGGGCATCCGCGGGCCGCAGAGCGCCGGCCTGCTCCTCGGTCGCAAGGATCTGATCGCCGCTGCCCGGGCCAACGCCGCGCCGAACGGCAACGCCATCGGCCGCGGCCTGAAGGTCAACAAGGAAGAGATGGTGGGCATGCTCGCCGCCATCGAGCGCTTCCTGAAGCTCGATCACGCCGCCCTCGACCGCGAGTACCAGCGCCGCGCCAAGGTGATCATGACCAGCCTCGATGGCATCAAGGGCGTCACCGCCAGCCTCACGGTGCCCGAGGTGGCGAACCACGTGCCGCACGTCCAGATCAAGCTCGACCCGGCCGTTACCGGCATCACCGGTCAGGACGTCTCGAAGCGCATGCGCGAGGGCACGCCGTCGATCGGCGTCCGCCCCGGCGACGAGCTCCTGATCGGCGTCTGGATGATGCAGCCCGGCGAAGACGCCATCGTCGCGCGTCGCCTCAAGGAAGTCTTCACGAAGAAGGCGTAGTCGCGGCGCCCCCGGTTCCCGCCGGGGAGGTGCCGCCCGACTCGGACGCGAAGCGGACGCTCGACTGTGGGCGGTCGTTCACCGTCAGCTGGAAGACGTCCGGCCGCGCGTAGTGGCCATCGACGTCGAGCGTGAGGTGGCCGCGCGTGATGCGTCCGAGGTCGAGGTCGGCGTAGAGGGTGGTCGCTTCCGCCGGCGCCGGCCCGGCGAGGAGCGACGTGTCGGGCGCCACAATGGCACTGCCGCCGCGCAGCAGCAGCGTGCTGTCGTCGCCCGGAATCGCTTCGAGCACGGTGCGGGCGGGGTGCGGCCCCAGCCCCAGCGAATCGAAGCCGGCCAGCATGTCGCCGCGGGTCAGCACGGCGCCGGCCACGGCGACGAAGCACTGGCCCTCGAAGGCGTAGTGGCGGCTGGCCAGCAGGTGCAGGTCCTTGACGCCGGGCCACTGCGCGACGTGGATCGTTTCCCGCCTGGCGTGCATCGCGGCGCGGGCCAGCGGCATCCAGTGCTCCCAGCAGATCAGGCCGCCGAGGCGTCCGAACGGCGTCTCGATCACCTCGAGCGTCGACCCGTCGCCCATGCCCCAGATCAGCCGCTCGGTGTAGGTCGGCATCAGCTTGCGATGCAGGCGGTAGCTGCCGTCGGCGGCGACGAGCACCATGGTGTTGTACAGCGTGCCGCCCACCCGCTCGTGCGCGCCCATCACGATCGTCGCCGCGCCCTCTCGCGCGAGGGTCCGCAGACCATCGAGCTCCGGTCCCGGGACACTGATCGCGTTGTCGGACAGGACCTGGTAGAGCGCCTGTGCCGGCGCATAGTCCCACAGGCCCGCCGTCGGCGCCTCGTCGAGCCACACCGGATACCCGGGCAGCCAGGTCTCGGGAAAGACGATGCACTGCGCGCCGTGCGCGATGGCATCCTGGATCAGCGCGACGGCCCGCTCGAAGCTGCGCAGCAGGTTCAGGAAGACCGGTGGATGCTGGACGACCGCGAGTCGACACTGCCGTGGCTGCATCCCGCCATGTTACTCAGGGAGCGCCTCTCGCTCTGCCGGCTGGCGACGTTTTCAGTCCGCCTCGGGACAAACCGTTTCGCTCCAGGAACACGCTCCCGTAACGTGAGTCCTCAGCAGGCGGACATGCGTGCATTGCGGATTGCCGGGACGGTGGCGCTGTGGATCGTCAACATCCTTGCGGCGGCGGCACTTGTCGCGATCGGCCTGGCCAAGTTCGGCAGCCCCGAGTGGGCGATCAAGTTCGAACGGTGGGGATATCCCGATGGGTTCTACATGGTCATTGGGGCGCTCGAGATCGCCGGCGGGGTGCTGGTCCTGGTGCCCAGGCTGTCGTCGTACGCGGCCGCGCTGCTCGGCGCGATCCTGATCGGCGCAGCGGCGACGCACGCGCTTCACGACGAAGCCGCGCGCGTCGCCGCCCCGCTGATGTGGCTGGCCGTCGTCGCGGTCATCGGCGTCGCGCGCCGCCGCCGCGCCTGGCGCCCGGGCATTCGGTCAGTCCCGGTGCCGGCCAGCCAGGTATAAGCTCCGACCGGTGCGACGATCATGGCTCGTGGCGGCGTGCTGCTTCACGCTCGCGGCGATCCTCTTCACGGGACAGGTCTGGGTCGACTACGCCTATGCCGGCCGGTCGCTGTCGTGGCCGCGCGCCTTCGCGGTGGCGCTCGTCGATTGGGAGTTGTGGACGCTCATCGCTCCCATCATCCTGCTGCTGGGGGCGCGGGTGCCGGTGTCGCGCCGACGGCTCGCCAAGCCGTTGGTGGTCCACATTCCCGCCAGCCTCGGGATCGCCGTGGTGAAACTCGCTGCCGAAGCGATGATCGTCCGCGCGATCATCGGTCCTGGCCGCGTGCCGTTCAGCCTCCTCAAGATTCACCTGACGCTCCTCACCTACTGGGCCATCGTCGGCGCGGTCCAGTACGCCGAGCAGCACCGCCTGGCGCGCGAGCGCGAGCTGCAGGCGGCGCGCCTTCAGACCGAGCTGGCGCGGGCGCAGGTGGAAGCGCTCAAGATGCAGATCCACCCGCACTTCCTGTTCAACACGCTGAACGCGATCGCGGGCCTGATGCGGGAGGACGTCGAGTCGGCGGACGTCATGCTGGCGCAGCTGGGTGAGCTGCTGCGCGGCACGCTGCAGACCGAAGGCGTGCAGGAAGTACCGCTCGCCGACGAGTTGCGGCTGCTGCGCATCTACCTGGCGATCCAGCAGACGCGCTACGGTGACCGGCTGCGCATCGACGTCGACCTCGCGGCCGGGTGCGAGGCGAGCCTCGTGCCGACGCTGATCCTGCAACCGCTCGTGGAGAACGCAATCCGTCACGGATTCAGCGTGACGCCCGGGCCCGGCGCCGTCGGTATCCGCGTGTCCTGCGCGCAGGGGACGCTGCGCATCGACGTCACCGACGAGGGCCCCGGACCGCCGCAGCCGCTGCGCGACGGCTACGGGCTGCGTAACACGCGGTCGCGCCTTCGCGCGTTGTACGGCGACGGCGCGTCTCTCTCGGTCGGCCCGGATGCGCGGCGCGGCGCCCGGGCCCGCCTCGAGCTACCGCTGCGGCTCGCTGCGTCGTCATGAGTCTGCGCGTCGTGATCGTGGACGACGAGCCGCTGGCGCGGCGGCGCCTGAAAGCCCTGCTCGAGGGCGAGGCGTCCGTCGACGTGGTCGGCGAGAGCGAGGACGGCGAGTTGGCGTTGGCGGTCATCCGCCGCCTGCGGCCCGACCTGGTGTTCCTCGACGTCCAGATGCCCGGCCTCGACGGCTTCGACGTCATCGAGCTGCTGAAGCCGGATGAATGCCCGGCGGTCATCTTCGTGACCGCCTACGACCGGTATGCCATGCGCGCGTTCGACGTCCACGCCGCCGATTACCTGCTGAAGCCGTTCGAGCGCGGTCGGCTGCGCAAGGCGCTGGCGCGCGCCGCGGCACTCGCCGGCAGCGCCGCCAACCCGGCGCGGCTCCACGCGCTGGTCGACGCCGTTCGCGCCGCCCAGCCGCTGCGGCGCTTCCTCGTCAAGTCGTCCGGTCGCGTCCACGCGGTGCGCGTCGACGACGTGGAGTCGCTCGAGGCCGCGGGGCACTATGTCGAGATCCGCACCGCGGGCGCGGCGCACCTGGTCCGCGACACGATCGCGGCCCTCGAACGTCGGCTCGACGCCGCACGGTTCGTCCGCATCCATCGATCGACGATCGTCAACGTCGACAAAGTGGCGGAGCTGCGGCCGGCCTTGCACGGGGAATTCGACGTCGTGCTGATCGGCGGGCGCCGCGTGCGCTGCACACGCACTTACGCCGCCGAGCTGACTCGCGCGCTGCGATCCTGAGCGCGACGGTAGTGCTCGCGCGTGCAGATACCCGGGCAACCATGCTTCGGGAAAGACGACGCACGGCGCGGTGCGGCGTGAGCCCGTGGGCTTCGCGGGTAGACTGTCGCCGGCATGCCGGATGTTCGCTCGATCGTGCTCGCTCGCCACGGCCGGCCCGATCTGCCGGCAGAGCTCGGGCGGGCGATCACCGGCCGCGACATCGGCCACTGGTATCGTCGCTACGACGAGTCGGGCATCGCCGACCACGCCGATCCGCCGGCGGGCCTGCGCGAGGCCGCGGCCGCGGCAGGCTGCGTCGTCGCCAGTGACGCGCGGCGGGCGCTCGAGACAGCTGCGCGCCTCGGGGTCACGGATCGGGTGCGAGTCGAGCCCGTGCTGCGCGAGGTCGGGTTTCCCGAATCGCTCGCCGTCCCCGTCCGCCTTTCACCGAACGTCTGGGTGCTGATCGCGCGGGCCACGCAGACGCTCGGGTGCTGCGCATGCGACGAGCCGGTTCCGGCGAGCCGAGCCCGGGCCGCGATCGCAGCGGACACGCTGACGCGACTGGCCGACGAGCACGGTACGCTGCTCGTCATCGGCCACGGCTGGTTCAATCGCTTCGTCGCCCGCGAGCTGCGTCGGCGCGGATGGAGCGGGCCGCGCTGGCCGCCGACGGGCTACTGGTCCACGGCGACCTACCAATGTCCGCCGGCGTCCTGATGTGAGACTATTCGCCGTGGCACCGCGCGTCACGGTCATCATCGCCACCTACAACTGGAGCAACGTCCTTCGGTACTCGGTCGGCAGCGTGCTGGGCCAGACCTTCGCTGACTTCGAGCTGCTCGTAGTCGGCGACGGATGCACGGACGACTCGGCGGACGTCGTGGCGGGGATGTGCGATCCGCGCGTACGCTGGATCAATCTGCCGACGAACACCCGTCACCAGAGCGGACCGAACAACGAGGGGCTACGTCAGGCTCACGGTGAGATCATCGCCTACCTCGGCCACGACGATCTCTGGCTGCCGCATCATCTCGATGCCGTCGTCGGCGCACTCGACCGCACAGGGAGCGACCTGGCCTACGCCCTCGCGATCAACGTAGACGGCGACGGGGTCGCCTGGCCGACCGTCCCGCGACCGCTGGA
>JBDSLU010000030.1:0-7914 GCA_039916225.1 Vicinamibacteraceae bacterium | reverse complement strand
ATGCACCGCACCGGCTCGTCCTACACCGCGGCCATCGCCAGGCTGAAACAGGCCGAGGGCTCGACCCGCGACGCGATTGGCGAGGACATCGAGCCGCGGCTGCGCGCGCTCCTGCATCTCGACGACCCTAAAGCGAAAGCCGAATAGGCGGCTTCGCTGCCAACTCCCAACTCCCAACTGACCAACGACCAAGCTGCGTCTTGGAGTTGGAGGTTTGAGAGTTCCTTGGGAGTTGGACGGTGGTAGTTGGAAATTCGTCAGAGCCCGCGCGAACCGCGCGCTTACGCCGTGGCGTAGCTCGGAACGCGGGCTCCGCCCGTCGCTTCCGCGACCGCCAGCGCCACCGCGCCGTAGGCCGGCTCCCGCTGCAGCAGCTGGACGCGGCATTTCGGCGCCAGCTGCTGCACCTGCGCCTCGACCTCGGCGGCGAGCCGCGGCACGGCGTGCATGACCCCGCCCGACAGCACGACGTCGAAGACCTCGTCGCGCAGCCCGAGGCGGGCGATGACGGAGCGCGCGCTCGACGCCAGCTCGCGGGCCCCGACCGTCAGGATCTGGAGGGCCAGTTCGTCGTGCTCTTCCGCGGCCGCCTGAACGGCGCGGGCCACCGCGGCGATCGCCGGCGGCCTGAGCGCGCCGTCGTAGATCACCCGCACGAGATCGTCCGGATGCGTGACGCCGAAATGGGCCAGCACCAGCGGCGTCATGGCGGTCGGATGGCCGCGTCCGTCCGAGGCGCGCACGACGGCCCGCAGCGCGTGCCGGCCGATCCAGTAGCCGCTGCCCTCGTCGCCGAGGACATAGCCCCAGCCGCCGGCCCGCGCCGCCTCGTCGCGGGCGTTGCGGCCGTAGGCAATCGAGCCGGTGCCGGCGATGAGCACGATGCCGGGGTCGTGCCCGATCGCGGCGACCAGGGCGATGAGTGCGTCGTTGGTGATCAGCGTGCGGGCCTTGGCCCCGATCCGCCGCAGCACACGCCGCATGACCTGCGCGTCGTCGGCGCGATCGACCCCGGCCATGCCCAGTACGATCGCCGACGGCGGCAGCATGCGATCGCCGATGACGAGGTCCATGACCTCGTGCAGCGTGGTCTCGACCTCGAGCTCGCCGACGGCCTGCAGGTTGGCGCCGTTGGTCCGTGCCTCGTCGAGGACGTGGCCCTCGAGATCGGCGAGCAGGCAGACGGTCTTGGTGCCACCGGCATCGAAGCCGAGCACGTAGGGCGCGTGGAGATCGACGCTCATGAGTCGGGCGCTACTATACAATCCGGACGATGCGTGTCTGGACGCGAACCCGACAGGCCGGCATGGCCGCCATGCTCGCCGTCGCCATGCTCGGCGTCGCCATGCTCGGCAGCGCGCCGGCCGCTACCGCGCCGGCCGTGTCCGCGCCGCGCGTCGACAGTTCGGGCCCGCCGTCACCCGCGCCTCCCCCGGCCCGCAGCCAGGAAATCCGCGCGCTGTGGGTCCTGCGTGGCTCGCTGACCCAGCCCGCGCTTATCGATCGCCTGGTCGCCTCCGCGGCCCGCAGCGGCTTCAACACGCTGCTGCTGCAGGTGCGGGGCCGCGGCGACGCCTTTTACGACAGCACCATCGAACCGCGCGGCGCCGGCGTCGCCGGCACGTTCGACCCGCTCGCCTACGCGATCACCGCCGCCGGCAAGCACGGCCTGCGCGTGCACGTCTGGTTCAACACCAACCTGGTGGCGAGCACGGCGATGATGCCGACCAGCCGGAACCACGTCGTCCGGGCCCATCCCGAATGGCTGATGGTGCCGCGGCCGATTGCCGCCGACCTGGCCCGGCTCGGGCCGCGCGATCCGCGCTACGTGGCGCGGCTCGTCGAATGGACCAAGCGCAACGCCGCCGGCGTCGAAGGGCTCTACGCATCGCCGGTGACACCCGAGGCGGCGCAGTACGTCGAGCGCGTCGTCAGCGACATCGTCACGCGCTACCCCGTCTCCGGCGTCCATCTCGATTACATCCGCTACCCCTCCAACCTGTTCGACCACAGCCAGGGCGCCTTGCTCGCCTTCCGCGATTCGCTGCAGCGCGAGTTGTCGCCGTCCGACCGGCAGCGCCTCGACGATCAGCTGCGGCGCGATCCGCTCGCCTACGCCGACGCCTACCCCGATCGCTGGGCCGCCTTCCGTCGCATGCGTCTGGCCGATCTCGTGGCGCGGATTCGCGGCGCCGTGCACCGGTCGCGACCGGACGCGCTGGTGACGGCCGCCGTGATTCCCGACGCCCGCGAGGCCTTCGAGCACAAGATGCAGGACTGGCCGGACTGGGCCCGCCGCGGCTTGATCGACGCCTTTTGCCCGATGGCCTACACGACGTCACTCGCGACCTTCAATCGTCAGGTCGCCGCGGCCCGGCAGGCGGCGGCGCCGCGCGCCGTGTGGGCCGGCATCGGCGCTTACCGGCTGACGCCGGCGCAGACCATCGACCACATCGCCGCCGCCCGCAGCGCCGGCGCCGCCGGTGTGGTGCTCTTCAGCTACGACAGCCTGGTCGAATCGCCGGCCCGGGACCCGCTCGGCGCCATCGGCCGCGTCGCCTTCGCGCCGACCCGGGCGTCCGCTGACCGCACGCGCCCCGACGCTCGGCCGCTGGCGGACGCTCGATGACCGTCCTCGATTACATCGTCGTCGGCGTCTACCTCGCCGGCATCACCGCCTTCGGCTCCTGGCTCGGCCGGTTCCATCGCACCACCGCGGACTACTTCCTGACCGGGCGCTCGGTGCCCGGCTGGGCGATCTGCTGCACCACGGTCGCCACCGAGACGAGCACGCTGTCGTTCATCGGCGTCCCGGCCGCCGCCTACGCCGGTGACATGGGCTTCCTGCAGCTCGCCGCCGGGTTCATTCTCGGCCGGGCCCTGGTCGGCATCCTGCTGGTGCCGGCGTATTTCGCCGGCGACCTGATGACGTCGTACGACCTGCTGCGCCAGCGGTTCGGCCCGGCGGTCAAGAACCTGAGCGCCGGTCTCTTCATCGTCACGCGATCGCTCGCCGACGGCATCCGCCTCTACGCGACCGCGCTGGTCATCGCCGTCGTGACCGGTGTCCCGGTGACCGTGCTGATCGTCGTCCTCGGCGTCGCGATGATCGTCTACACGCTGCGCGGCGGCGCCACCGCGGTGATCTGGACCGACGTGATTCAGCTCTTCGTCTACGTGCTCGGCGCCGCGGTGCTGGTCGGGTCGCTGCTCGCCCACATCAACGGCGGTTGGCACGCCGTCGTCGACGCGGGCATGGCGGCCGGCAAGTTCACGGTGATCGACGCCACCTGGAACCCGAACAAGATCTACACGCTCTGGTCGGGGCTGATCGGCGGCATGATCCTGACGCTGGCCGTGCAGGGCACGGATCAGTTCTTCGTGCAGCGCCTGCTCGCGGCGCGGTCACGCTCGGCCGCAGCCTGGGGCGTCTTCGCCAGCGGCCTCGTCGTGTTCGCCCAGTTCGCGCTGTTCCTGCTGATCGGCATCATGCTGTGGGTCTTCTACCAGCAGACGCCGCTGCCGGTGCCGGTCGATCGCGCCGACAAGATCGTCTCGGTCTACGTCCTGCACAACCTCGGTCCCGGGCTGGCCGGCTTGATCATCGCGGCGATCGTCGCTGCCGCCCTGTCGCCCTCGACCAATGCCCTGGCCGCGACCACGGTCAACGACTTCTACAAGCCCTACGTGCGCCCCGACGCCCCCGACTCGCACCTGCTGCGCGTCTCGCACGTGGCCACCGTCGTGTGGGGGCTGGTGCAGGTGATCATCGCACTCGGCGCGCAGTACATGCGGCAGGGCGTCCTCGATGCCGGCCTCACCGTGCTCGGCCTGTCGTCTGGCGCCGTGCTCGGCGCGTTCCTGATCGGGACGCTCCGGCCATCGGTCAGCGGCAACGCGGTTTTCGCGGGCATGCTCACCGGCATCGCCACGGTGCTCGCGGTCTGGCTCGGCACCCCGATCGCCTGGACGTGGCACGCGATGATCGGGGCCACGGTCACGGTCAGCGTCGCCTTGATCGTCGCCCCGTTCGTGCCGCCCTCGCGCCCACCGGTTCCGGCCGAAGCGCCGGCCTGATCGCACAGCTCCGATGTCCTCGTCTTCCGCCCTCGACGCTCGCGTCGCCGTCGCCGACACGGTGGTCCGCGCTGCCGTCGCGGCGGGAACGGCAACCTGCGCCGTCCTGGAGATCGGCGACACGGCCGGCGTGCGCGGACGCGTGGCGGTGGGTCGCCTGTCGGCGGCCGCCGACGCGGCGTCTGCCGACGGCGACACGATCTTCGATCTCGCCTCGCTGACCAAGGTACTGGCGACCACGTTGCTCGTCATGCGGCTCGAGGCGGCCGCGCGCTGCACCACCGCGGATCGCGTCGAGCGCTGGTGGCCGGCGTGGTACGGCCCGGGGCGCGACGAGACGACGATCGCCGACCTGCTGGCGCATGCCTCCGGCCTGGCGGCGCACCGCTGCCTCTACGAGGGGCGGCGCGGGGCGCTGGCCTTCGCCGACGCCATCTGCCGCCTGCCGCTCGACGCGCCGCCGCGCACCGCCGCGCTCTACAGCGACCTCGGCTTCATCCTGCTCGGCGTGCTGCTCGAGCGCATCGGCGACGCCGGGCTGGTCGCCCAGGTCGCGCCGATGCTGCGCGCGCTCACCGATGCCCCACTTGCCTACCGACCGCCGGCGTCCTGGCGTCCGCGGATTGCGTCGACGGGGTGGGACGCATGCCGACAGCGCGAGCTGGTCGGCGAAGTGCACGACGCGAACGCCTGGGCGATGGACGGCGTCGCCGCGCATGCCGGCCTGTTCGGCACCGCCGGGGCCGTCGGCGACGTCGGGCGTGCGGTGCTGCGCGCGCTGCGCGGAGGCGCGGTCGACGGCCTCGCTGGTGCCGACGCCGTCCGCCGTTTTGCCACGCGTCGGGACGACGTGGCGGGCACGACGCGCGCGCTCGGCTGGGACACGATGAAGCCGACGTCGTCGTGCGGCCGGTTCATGAGCCCGACCGCGATCGGGCACACTGGCTTCACCGGCACGTCGCTGTGGATCGACGACGCGCGCGACGCCTACGTCGTGCTGCTCACCAATCGCGTCGCCGGCGGCGCGACCGGTGACGCGATCCGCGCGCTGCGGCAGGGCGTCCACGACGCCGTGTTCGGCCCCGCATGAGCGCGTCCGACGACCCGGCGCCTCACCCGGGCCGCGCGCTGGCCATGCTGTGCGCGGTCTTCTTCTCCGCCGGATTCCTCATGGCCGCGATCGGCCCGGTGCTGCCGGCGCTCTCGGCGCGCACCGGCGCGAGCCTGGCCGCGATCGGCCGCCTCACCATGGTGATGTTCATTGGGTCCTTCGCGGCCCAGTTCGTGGCCGGCTGGGGCAGCGATCGCTTCGGGCGGCGGCTCGTGCTGACGGCTGGCCTGCTGCTGCTCGCCGGCACGGGCACGGCGATCGCCTTGTCGACGTCGCTGGCGCTGACGCTGGCCGTCGGCGTCGTCTACGGCCTCGGCTACGGGGCGTTCTCGCTGTCGGGCAACGTGATGGCATCCGAGCTGATGCCGGCCCGGCGCGCCTCGTCGGTCAACCTCGTCAACATGTTCTTCGGCCTCGGCGCGGTGGTCGGCCCGCTGATCGTCAGCGTCCTGCTCGAGCGCACCGGCGCGTCGCTGCCGGCGCTCTGGCTCGGGTCCGGCCTCCTCTCCATCGTCGCGGTGGCGGCGGCGATGACGCTGCCGGATCGACTGGCAGCGCCGACATCGCGCGGCGCCACGGACGCAACGGCGGGACCGACGCCCTCGCTCTTCCGCGACGGGATGCTGTTCGCGTGCGGCGTGCTGCTGCTGCTCTACGTGGGCAGCGAAATGGCGGCGGGCTTCTGGAGCACCGTCTACCTGCAGCAGTCGGCCGGCATGAACGCGGCCCGCGCCGCCGCTGGGACGTCGCTGTTCTGGGCGATGTTGACGCTCGGACGAATCAGCGCGGTGGTGGCCGGCATGCGCCTCCACGCCGAACATCTCCTGACGGCGTCGGTGTGGATCGCCTGCGCCGGGGCCGCGCTGTTGTGGACCGGCCATGGTTCCGCGGCGGCCAGCGTCACCGCTTTCGCGGTGCTCGGCTTCGGCTATGGACCGATCTACCCCACCGGCGTCGCGGTGCTCACCAGCCGCTTCCCGCACGCCGCCGGCCTGGCCACCAGCCAGATGGGCATCCTGGCGGCGACCGGTGGTGCGCTGCTGCCGTGGATACACGGCCTGGTGCTGGCCCATCGCCCGAGCCGCGAGAGCGCGCTGCTCACGCTGGTCGTGACGATGGCGATGATCGCCGTCTGGGAGTGCACGCGGCGCCTCGCTCGTCGAGCGCCGGCGCATTGACCCGACGGCCGGCATCGCCGTCGGGGCGTCCAACCAACAGTCGCTGGTGCGGCACCGGGCCGTTCACGGCAGCGGACGGGACGGCATCCCGGGACTCGATGCCCCGGGCGACGCGCCCGGCGCGCCGAACGGCGCCGTCTGTCCGGGCTGCTGCTGTTGACCGGGCTGTGGCGTGCCGGCGGCGCTCCGGGGCATGACGTCCTGGACGGTCACCACCCACTGGTTGTACTGCCGCCGATTCTTGAAGACCTTGATGGATGCCGCCGAGCTTCGGCTCACCACCGCCGCGATGCCTGCCGAGGGACCCGCTGCCGGTCCGTTCGGACCGAGCGCACCCGGCCCGAAGCTGCCCCCAGTGCCGCCACCGGGGCCGCTGGCGCTGCCCGGACCGCCGGTCGCACTGCCGGGGTTGTTCCCGAAGCGGCTTCCGCCGGGGGGGCTGCCGAAGCTGCCGGCGCCGGCGCCCGTGGCCGGCGGCGACGTCCCCGGGAGCCCGGGTCGGGTCGTGGTGTTGAGTGCCGGCAGGGCCTGCAGTTCGAGCGGCGACAAGAACCGGAAGTCGCCGTTGGTGATCGGATCCTTGTACTTCTTGCGCAGGAACTTCTCGCGCAGGAGCACCTCGACGCTGGGGGGGAACGCGTTGGCGTACTTCCGCTGGTACAACGCGACGGCTCGGGCGTACTGCCCGGCGCGGAAGATCAGCTCGGCTTCCTTCTCGCGCTGGACGGCCTGTTTCCAGACCGGAACCACCAGCGTCCAGACGACGGCCATGATCGCCAGGCCGGCCAGCAGCACGGCCATGGCATACCCAGCGTCGGGTCGCGAACGCCGTTCGTATTGACCCTCTAAATGCATGACGCTATTCTCGTTAGCGCTTTGAGAGCCATGATAGCACCTGCTTTGCTCCTGCTCCGCCGGCCCAAGCCGGCCATTCTCTCGAGGCGGGCGCTCGTCGCCCTCGGGTTCCTCGGCGCCTTGGCCTCGGTGGCCTGCGACAAGGTTCCGCTCACCGCGCCCACGGGCTCGACGGTGACCCTCTTCAGTAATACGACGATCGTCCCGGTCAATGGGGCGGCGGAAATTACTGCCACCGTGATCGAAGCGGGCGGCACGCTCGTGCAGAACGGCACGCTCGTGACCTTCACGACCACCATCGGCCAGCTCGACCCCGGCGAGGCGCGCACGCGTGATGGCAAGGTCACCGTGCGCCTCGTTGCCGGCACGCGATCCGGCCGGGCCATCGTGCGCGCCTTCTCGGGCGGCGTGACGTCCGGCGATCTGTCCGTCGACATCGGCGGCGCCGCGGCCGGATCGATCAACCTGTCGGCGAATCCCTCGAACGTGCCGGCGTCGGGCGGCACCAGCACGCTGCTGGCCATCGTCTTCGACGTCGACGGCAATCGTCTGCCCGGTGTCGCGGTGTCGTTCACGACGACGGCTGGCTCGCTGTCGTCGACGGTCGCCGTCACCAACGCCCTGGGCGAAGCAACGACCACCATCACCACCAACCGGGACGCCGACGTCACGGCATCGACGGGCGGCTCCGGC
>JBDSLU010000029.1:0-4096 GCA_039916225.1 Vicinamibacteraceae bacterium | reverse complement strand
CGTGGTGATGTGCCTCGCAATACGGATTGGGCGGCCGCGGTCCGATTAGGGGACACGGCGGATCGCGGGTCGGCGTGAGGAAGGTTTTCGCATGGGACGACGTGAACAGCAGATCGAGCACCTCCTCCGGCGCGCCGGCTTCGGCGGCAGCCCGAACGAGATCGATTTCTTCTCGGAGATCGGCGTCCGCGGAACCATCGACCTCCTTGTCAACTACGACCAGGTTCCCGACGACGTCGACAGCCGGATCGGCCAGGCCGGCTACGTCAGCGTCACCACGCGCGGCACCTTCGCGCCGCACCTGAACATCACCGACGCCCGGCAGCGCTGGCTGTTCCGGATGGTCCACTCCGAGCGCCCGCTGCAAGAGAAGATGGCGCTCTTCTGGCACAACCACTTCGCCACCGCCTACACCAAGATCGCCGGCGCCTATGACGGCACCGAGGCGACGCGGATGCTGGCGGCCAAGCCGGCCGAGGATCGCGATGCCACCAAGGGCCAGCTCGAGCTGCTCCGGGAGCACGCGCTCGGCAACTTCCGCGACCTGCTGATCGCCATCTCGAAGGACCCGGCGATCCTCGTGTGGCTGGACGGGCGCGACAACATCGCGACCCGCCCGCAGGAGAACTACGCCCGCGAGATCATGGAGCTCTTCACGTTCGGCGTCGCCAACGTCGTCGAGGAGGACGTCAAGGCGGCGGCGCGCGTGTTCACCGGCTGGAACCTGACCCGCTACGGCCCGAGCGGCGCCTACTACTACCGCTACGAGTTCCGCGCCAACCGGCACGACAACACGACCAAGGACTTCACCTTCCCGATCTACTCGAACGGCAGCGGCGCCATCGCCGCCAACGGCGAGCAGGAAGGCATCGACCTCATCACCGCGCTGTGCAACCACCCGGCGACCGGGCCGCGGCTGGTGCGCAAGCTGTGGGCCTACTTCGTCAGCGAGGTCGCCGATCCACCGCAGGCCTGGGTCGATCGCATCGCCGCCATCTACTATTCGTCCGGCTTCAACATGCGCTGGGTCGTGCACGCGATCCTGTCGTCGCCGGAGTTCTGGGATCCGACGGCCGTCTTCGCCCGCTACTCGTGGCCGGTCGAGTACGTCATCCGCTCGATCAAGGAAACCGGCTGGACCGGCTACTCGGTCGATTCGGCGCTGAACCCGATGCTGAGCATGGGCCAGGCGCTGTTCGAGCCGCCCGACGTGGCCGGCTGGGACCTCGGCCAGGGCTGGTTCTCGACCGGCGCGATGCTGAACCGGATGAACTACGCGGCGGCGCTCACGACCAACCAGCGCATCAACCTGCGCAACGAGGCGCGGCCGTTCGCGCAGACGCCGCAGGGCGTCATGTCGTTCGTGATGGAGCGCCTGTCGCCGGCGACGCTCGAGCCGCAGTCGTACGACGAACTGCTCGCCTATTTGCGCGCCGGCACCAATTGGACGGCGTCCGACAACGAGCTCCGCACCAAGGTCGCGGGGGTCATGCATCTGGTGCTGGGCTCGTCGTACTACCAGCTGGTCTGAGGCGTTATGGCATTCACACGACGTGACTTCGTCAAGGGCGGCGTCGCCGCCTTCACCTGGGGCTTCGCCGCGCCGGGCTTCCTGGCCGACGTGGCCCACGCCCAGGGTGCCGCCTCACGCAACCTGGTGGTGCTGTATCTCGGCGGTGGCAACGACTCGCTGAACACCGTCATCCCGTACGGCGACGGCCAGTACTACTCGCGCCGGCCGACCATCGCCATCCCGGCGGGATCGGTGCTGCAGATCGGCACCGACAGCGCGAACCGGGTCCTCGGCCTGCACCCGAACCTGCCCGGCCTGCGCGGCATCTTCAACCAGGGCCGGATGGCGGTCATCCAGCGGACCGGCTATCCCAACCTGAGCCGCTCGCACTTCCTCGGCACCGACATCTGGTCGACGGCCAGCATGTCCGCGCCGCAGGGGCCGGGCTGGATCGGCCGCTACCTCGACACGCTGCCGCTGCCGGTCGATCCGCTCATCGGCTGGAACACCAACCGCGAACTGCCGCGGACGATGATCGCCCGCACCGTCTCGGTGCCGTCGATCCCGAGCCCGGCGCAGTACGCGTTCTCGAGCCCGAACAGCGGCACACCGGATCAGAACTTCGCCCGCACCTCGGCGACGCGCATCTCGTCGCACGTACCGGTCGACCGCCCGCACCTGGCCTTCGTCAACGCCTCGGCTCAGGGCGCGTTCGCGACCATGGACCGCGTCGCCCAGGTGGCGCAGTACGCGCCGACCGCGACCTACCCGAACACCGGGCTCGGCAACGCGCTGCGCGCGGTCGCCGGCGCCATCGTCCGCGGCATCGGCACCAAGGTGTTCTGGGTGCAGACCGGCGGCTACGACACCCACGCCCAGCAGGGCAACGGGGCCTCGGCGACCGGCGCCTACCAGAGCCTGATGGGGTCGATTGACGGCGCGATGACGGCGTTCTACACCGACATGCAGAATCAGGGGCTGGTCAGCCAGACCACGATGCTGACGTTCTCGGAGTTCGGGCGCCGCGTCGGCGAGAACGGCACCCAGGGCACCGACCACGGCGAGGCCGGCATCATGTTCGCCCTCGGCGGCGGCGTGCGGGGCGGCATTTACGGCACCGCGGCCGACCTCAATCCCTTCGTCGGCAACCCGACGCTCTCGAACGACCGCGGCGACGTCCGCTGGGACATCGACTTCCGCCGCGTCTACGCCGAGATCCTCGACCGCTGGCTGGGCAGCAACTCGGTGGCCGTCCTCGGCGGCGACTACCGCCAGTACCTGAACTTCATTGCGTAGGGCTCGGACGAGCGCTTAGTCAGCGCCGGGGCCCCTCGGGACCCGGCACGCGGCCGTGTGAGGCCGGCCGGACCTATATAATTCCCGGCGCCCGTGGCAGTTCCCCACACGATCGGTCGCTACGAGATCCTCGGCTCGATCGGATCGGGCGGGATGGGCACGCTCCTGCGGGCCCGCGACCCCAAGATCGGCGGCCGCACGGTCGCCATCAAACTGCTCAAGGAAGGCCTCGACAACGACGAGATCCGGCGCCGCTTCATGCAGGAAGCGAACGCCGCCGGGGTCCTCGAGCACGAGAACATCGTCCGCATCTTCGACGTCGGCGAACAGGACGGCGAGCCGTTCATCGCCATGGAGTACATCGACGGCGAGACGCTGTCGATGTGGATCCGGCGCAAGGAGCCGGCCACGGTCAGCCGCAAGCTGCGGCTCCTCGAAGAGTTGTGCGACGGCCTGGCCTACGCGCACAGCTTCAACATCATCCACCGCGACATCAAGCCGGCCAACCTGATGGTCGAGAAGCGGCGCGGCCGGCTCAAGATCCTCGACTTCGGCATCGCCAAGCTGGCCGACTCCGGCATCACCAACGCCGGCGCGCTGATCGGCAGCTTCAACTACATGTCGCCCGAGCAGGTCCGCGGCCTGCCCATCGACCATCGCTCCGACATCTTCTCGTGCGGCGCGGTCATGTACGAGTTGCTCAGCTATCGCCAGGCGTTCCCCGGCGGCCTGGGTGATGGCGTCCTCGGTCGCATCGCCGAGCAGCCGGCGCCGCGCCTGCGCCAGACGGTCCCCGACGCCGACCCCGAGGTCGAGGGGATCATCAACAAGGCGCTCGACAAGGATCCGGGCCGTCGCTATCCCGACCTGCCGGCGATGCACCGCGACCTGACCCGGGTGCGGCGTCGCCTGGATCGCGACGAGTCGAGCGAGCACACCCGGTTCGAGATCGAGTCGCACGGGATCCAGACGCCGACGCCGGGCACACCCAAGCCTGGCAGCAAGGCGAGCGCGGATGCCGATCGGCTGATCCGCATGCGCGCCGAGCAGGTGGCGCAGCACCTCGAGGCGGCGCAGCAGGCGTTCGACGCCGGTCGCTTCGACGACGCAATCGAGTTCACCTACCGGGCCAGCGCCGTCGATGAGGACGATCCGAAGCCGCGCGAACTGCGGACGCGGGCCCAGGCGGCGCTCGACGAGCAGCACGCCAACCAGCACCTGGACGACGCGCAGGCGGCGTTGGGCCGCGGCGACATCGAGTCGGCCGACGCGCTGGTCGCCAAGGCC
>JBDSLU010000028.1:0-7874 GCA_039916225.1 Vicinamibacteraceae bacterium | reverse complement strand
CGCGCTGATCGTCGCGGCCGTTCCCTCGGGAACGGCCGCACCGCAAGCCCACCAGGCTCCCGGCCGGCGATAATGACGGCGTCCGGCCGCGAGGTCGATCCGGACGCGCGCCTGTTCGAATGCTCCTACGACGGCTTCCTGCCGGCGGCCAGCGCGCTCGCCACCGTGGCGCCACGCGGCCGCTCGTTGCCGTTCCGGCGGCGGGAGACGTACCCGGCCGTGTTCTTCAACTATCGCCGCAGCGACAGCGACGCCTACGCGGGCCGGCTGCACGAGGTCCTGGCGGCCGGGCTCGGCGGCCCCGAGCACGTCTTCATGGATCTTTGCAGCATCCGTCCGGGCCATTGGCCGCGCCCTGATCAACGCGGCGGATCGGCTGGCGTCGGCGGCGGAGCGGGAGCTGGGACGGGTGCCGGCGGGGTGGCGAGCGTCTCCGACGGCGGCCCGGGCACCTCGTCGATCGGCGCGGCGGGTTCCGCCGCCGGTGGCGCGGCTGGCGGTGCGGGTGGCTTCGGTCCTTCGCGCATCTCGAGCGCGAAGCAGTAGCGGCCGCCGTCGTGCCACCAGTAGTCGCGCTGCTGGTCGGGCGCGGCGGCATCGAAGGTGGCGCACAGTTCGTAGGCCAGTGGCCCGAGCGGCCGGTAGTCGTAGGGCCGGTTGATGGTCGGATCGTACAGGTAGATGGGCGCGGCGGGCTCCATCGGTAGCCGGGCCAGGGAGGCCGGCAGGACGTGCTGGCGCAGCCGGAACGCCTCGATGGCGTGCGACAGGCGTTGCAGGTCGGCGATGCGCCGCGCGTCGGCGGACGGGCCCACGCCGGCCCCGGGCCAGGCGAGGAGCGCGGCGACGACCACGATGGCCACGGTCGCGCCGACAATCAGGCCACGGGCGAGCAGGCCGCCCAGACGTGCGCCCTTCACCCGGGTCACGGTATCAGAATCTCCCTCCGCTCGGGCTTGGTCCTGACGCATACGGCATTACTATTCGAGACGCACGTAAGCGCGGGCAGCACGGCAGCGCCGCGGAGGGTGGTTCGATGAGTTTCATCGGCGGGGCACTGGGGATAGCCCTGCTCAACCTGGCGAGTCGCAACGGCGCGATCGAGCGCTGTGACATCGCCACGGCCTACATAGGACGCAGCAAGCTCGAGGTACTCCTAGGCGCCGGGATCTGGGACCAGACCCGCGACAAGGACGTGCTCGACTTTGGCTGCGGGCCGGGTGCAGAGGCCGTGGAGATCGCGGAGCACGGCGCCCGCCGGGTCATCGGGATCGATCTGCGTCAGAAGTGGCTCGACACCGGCGTCGAGCACGCCACCGAGCGCGGCGTCGCCGACCGCTGTACGTTCGCGCGGGAGTGGCTGGAGCCCGTCGACCTGATCATCTCCCTCGACTCGTTCGAGCATTTCGCCGATCCCGCCGGCGTGCTGACGCACATGCGCGGCCTGCTGCGCCCCGGCGGCAAGGTGCTGGCGGCCTTCGGGCCGACCTGGTATCACCCCCTCGGCGGCCACATTTATTCGGTCTTCCCGTTCTCGCACCTGCTCTTCTCGGAGCGGGCCCTGGTGCGATGGCGGTCGATGCACAAAACGGACGGCGCGACGACCATCGCCGAGAGCGGCCTGAACAAGATGACGATCAGCCGCTTCATCAAGCTTGTCGAGGGCAGCCCGCTGAGGTTCGCCAGCTTCGAGCTGCTGCCGATCCGCCCGCTGCGGCTGGTCGCCAACCGCCTGACGCGAGAGTTCACGACGGCGGCAGTGCGCTGCGTACTGGAACCGCGCTGACCGACGCCGGCAGCGCCGCCAGTCTGGTCAGCTCGCGATCGAGCTGGCCGGCCGGGACGACGATGCGATCGGTGCAGGTGCGGTAGTTGTGCTCGGCGTCGGCGACCGACCATGGCCCGCCGTCGCGGGCATCCGTCATGAGGCGATACCGGAACCCGTCGTACAACGGTGACGCCTGCTCGACGATCGGCATCGCGCCGCACAAGCAGGCCTCGAAGAAGCGGTACGACCAGACGTAGTCGCCGCTCGGACACAGCACGGATGCCGAATCGGCGAGCATCCTGAAGTAATCTTCGTCCCACGCCTTGGTCGGGAAGCGGCGACCGCGCTCCGACGACCAGACGGTGACGTCGCCGATGCGGCGCTGCCGATCGGCGCCGCGCCAGCGGATCACTTGCCGGCGGATGAAGTCACTCAGGCGGCTTTTGGCGGCGAGACGCGACGGCGCCATCGCTCCGCCGGCCAGCCACGCCTCGAGGAGGGCCCG
This sequence comes from Vicinamibacteraceae bacterium, assembly GCA_039916225.1. GTDB lineage: Bacteria > Acidobacteriota > Vicinamibacteria > Vicinamibacterales > Vicinamibacteraceae > JBDSLU01. The sequence goes on along the minus strand of JBDSLU010000028.1, from coordinate 5,601 downwards.
GCGGCTGTCCGTCAGGAGTCCGGCGAACGAATAGCGGTGCGCCCGGGTCGTCGGCCAGAGCGTGCGGCAGTGCTCGGCGATGGCCCGCGGGAAAATCAGCGGCCGCACGATCTCCCCGACGGCGGTCGACGGAGTCGCATGGTCGATCGTGACGAATGGCGACAGCGACCGATCCGACGCATTGGCAACGGCGAGCTGGAGGCCGAACGTGTCGCGCAGGATGCCGAACTTGTCGAGCTCGTCGACGGGAATGGCAATATCGCAGCCCGACTCGGCCAAGGCGTGGACGAGCCGGATCTGCTGGATAAGGGAAAACGAACCGACCAGCTTCCACCGGCATGCAGGTTCACGCACGAGGAGCCCTCTCGATCGGCCTGAACCGCTCCGGCCCGGACTTTGCTGCGGCTCTGTGGGCACCACGCGTCTCGGCCTGCCTTTCACCCCTCGATGACGACACCGGTTTCTGCATCGTCCGCCACACCTCGCCTATTGTTGGCAGGGTTTTATGGCGTGCGCAATGTGGGCGATGAGCTCATGCTGCGCTGTCTCGTCCGTTGGATGGATTCTGTACACCCGCATGTCACGGTGCTCTCCGAGCGGCCGGAGGAATGCGAACGGACCAGCGCCCTGCCGGCGTTGCGCAACGTGCCGCTGCTTGGGCAGTGGGCGTGGTACGACGCCTGGGGTCGTGGCTCCGCCTTCCGCCTGATTCGTCAACTGCGCCGCTTCGATGGGCTCGTCGGCGGCGGCGGCGACGTCCTGCGCGACGATCGCGGCTGGCGGCACTTCTCCTTCGCCACGGAAAAGTACTTCGTCGCCAAGGCGTTCGGGACGCCGTGGTACGTGCTGAACGCCGGCATCGGGCCGCCGACGACCGGCTACGGCAGGCGCATCCTGCGCTACGTGCTGGGCCGGGCCCGCCAGGTGGTGGTCCGCGACCGCCGCGGCTACGACGTCGCGCTGGCGGCGCGCGGTCCGGTCCAGACCTACTTCGCCGGCGACATCGTGCTGTCCATGCCCCGCCTGTTTCCCGCGGAGTGCGCGGCACCGCTGACGTCGCCCCGCCCGGCGCCCTACGTGCTGGTCTGCCTCCGCGGCAACCCCGATGCGTTCGGGCGTTTCGCGATGCCCGAGCCGCGCCTGCAGCAACTCGCGTCGGCCCTGGACGCCCTCGCCGCGCGCGGGCTGCGGATCGGCTTTCTGCCGTTCCAGCAGCACGACACCGAGGACGACGACACGCTGCACCAGGCCGTCGCGGCGCGGATGCGGCGACGTGACGCCATCGAGTTCCTGCCCTGGACGGTGGACGTGACGCGGATCGCCACGCTCTTCCGCGGGGCATCGCTGGTGGTCGCGATGCGCCTGCACGCGGCCGTCCTGGCCGAGGCGTTCGGCGCGCCGACGGCGATCATGGCCTACGACCGCAAGCTGCTCGAGTTCGCGCGCCAGCGCGGCGTCACGGTCATCGACGCCGCCGACCTCGATCGTCCGGAGTCGTGCCGGGCCCGGCTCGAGGACGCCCTCGACGGGCGTCGCGATGGTGCCGGCGAGCCGCCCCCGCACGATTGGATGGACATCGCCTTCCAGGCGTAACCGAGCGACCTCATGCCCCACCCCACTGTCAGCGTCATCGTTCCCGCATTCCGCACCGCCCCGTACATCGCGGAGACGCTGGACTCCGCTCTCGCCCAGACGTTCCAGGATTTCGAAATCGTCGTCGTCAACGACGGCTCCCCGGACACGCCGGACCTGCGCGCCGCGATCGCCCCCTATCGTGATCGCATCCGATACATCGAACAGCCGCAGGGCGGCGCCGCCAACGCCCGCAACACCGCGATCGCCGCGTCATCGGGGGAATATCTCGCGTTCCTCGACGGCGACGATCTGTGGGCGCCGACGTTCCTCGCCGAACAGCTCGCCCTTCTGGCGCGCGAACCGGAGGTCGTCCTCCTCTGGGCCGATTCACAGCCGTTCGGCATGGGAGCGGGCGCCGCCACGCTGATGACGATGGAACCGCCGCCGCCCGACTGCACCCTGGCAGCAGTGCTCCTCGGCCGGTGCGTCGTGGTCACGTCGACGACCGTAGCCAAACGCCAGGCCGTCGTCGCGGTGGGGGCCTTCGACGATGGGCTGCGACTCGGTGAAGACTACGACCTGTGGCTGAAGCTGGCCGCCCATGGCCGCCTGCGCTACAACCCGGCGGTGCTCGGCCGGCGTCGTCTGCATCCGACGAGCCTGTCGGCGGTGCCCACCAGCATGCTGCGCGCGCAGATTGCCGTACGGCGCCGCTTCATCGCGACCGCGGCGGTCAGTGACGAGGTACGGCAGCTGGCGGAGGCGGCGGATCTCCGGTGCGAGGCCGAGATGGCGCTCGCCGAAGGGCATCGGCTGCTGGCAACGGGCGACGCGACGGGGGCCCACCGGGAACTGACCAAAGCGGCGCGGACCGTACCCGGCTTCAAGCTCGCCGCGATCGTCCGCCTGCTCGCGATCGCGCCGTCGGCCGCGGTCGCGCTGTACCGCTGGCGCCGTGGCCCACAGGCGCTCCGCTAGCGGGCGGCCAGATCGACGGGAGTAGGTGCCGTCGGATCGGACGGTGCCTGCGGACGCGGCCGCCGTCGGAGTCCGGCCCCGATCGCGCCGAGGCCAGCGGAGACACTGCGCACGTCCTGCCACAACGACCGCAGCTCCGCTGTCGCGAGCACGCCGGACAGGTGCAAGCCGCTGGCGTAGACCACGCCGAAGGCCGCCGCGCACGTCGCGATCACCTGCCAGCCAGGTCTCCCCACGACGAACATCCGCACAACCGCGGCCACGGAGGCCCCGGCGACCGTCGATACGGCGATCCAGCCGATCGGAGCGAAGGCGCGCAGCTCCGTCGGCCCGACTTGCAGCAGCCGCCACATCCGCCACACGCCGACGAGCCAGATCGACGCGATCGCGATGAACACCGAGGCCATCACCCCGACCAGCCCCAGTTGCGAGGCGTAGAGGGCCAGAACAGTCGTCAGGACGCCGAGCACCGCGAGGCGCAGCCGCAGGAAGAAGAAACGCTCGCTGTGCGCCCGCGTCGCCGGGTCGAGGACGATCGCGTTCATCGGCAGGATCATTACGGCGATGGCGAAGATCGGCCAGCTCGCTTCGTATTGGCGCGTGAACAGGAAGACGACGACCTCGCGGCCGACGACCAGCAGGAACGCCGACAGCGGGAAGTAGACCAGCGCCAGCTTCCGGGCCGCCCGGGCCACGAGATCGAGGATCTCGAGCCGGCCGTTCTCGCTCTCCAGCTTGTTGATGCGCGGCAGCATGACGGCGCCCGCCGACTCGCGCAGGATGCCGACGAGCGGCAGCTGCGTCACACCGACCGAGTAGATCGCGTAGCCGGCCGGTCCGAAGGCATGGCTGACGAACAGGTGGTGCAGGGTGTCCTGCAGCAGGATGACCATCGACGACAGGCCCAGCGGCAGGGCGTAGGCCCCCTGGCGTCGCAGCAGCGGCCAGTCGAACGATCGCCAGAACTGGGGGAAGCGCCGGCGCAGGTAGAGCACCATCACGGTGATCTGCACCACGCCTTGGAACAGGGCGGCGATGACCAGCGCCCGCACCGTCCCGAAGATCGCGGCCGCCCCCATCAACAGCCCGGTCTTGCTGAACTGGGCCAGGACGATGAACGCGGTCGAGGCGCGAACGTCCTGGACGGCCACCGTGATGAACTCCAGGAACGAGCCGATCGTCCAGAGCAGCACCACGATGCCCAGCAGCCGGGCCAGGCCGGCGAGCTCGGGCGTCCCGAAGAGCCACACCAGAAAACCCGGCCATACCAGCAGCAGCACCGCGGCCAGCCCGCCCATCGTGCCCATGAAGGCCAGGATGTTGGCGATGACCGCGGGTTGTCGGGTGGGTTCGCGCGGCAGGAAGTAGAACGCGCTCATCGCGAACCCGACCGGCAGCAGGTTCATCCCCGTGATGACCACGAAGAAGGCCTGCTTGTAGAGGCCGAGATCCTGCTGCGACAGGCGTCGCACGAGCAGCAGCGGGAGCGCGACGGCGAAGGCGAAGCTGATGGTCTTGGCCGCCATCAGCCAGACGGCCTGGCTGGTCAGCGACGGACTTGGTTCCGCCTGGTCCGTCACGCGACCCTGCGAAGGACCGAACCCAGGCCGAGCAGGAACACGCCGACGACGAGCAACGACAGTTCATCGGCGCCGCCACTGGGCAGGGCGGCATGCGCGGCAGGAGCCGGGGCGGCGGTCGCGTACGCGGCTGCGACTTGCGTGTCTCCGGTGGCGAGGGCGCGGACGAACGGCATCATGACGGCGATCACGAACGAAACGGCGATCACAAGGGTATAAGACTTTTCGTGGGGCTTGGCGGAGGACTTGTCTTTGTTCATGGCGGATCGAATCCAGTCGAGGCTCCACACTACAAGCCGCATGCCACGGCGGAATAGCGTGCGGATGCGGTCCAGCAGGCCGGCGGCGTCCTCGAGCGGCGACGCATTTCCAGAAAACACCCGGAGATGACCACTCCTGCCGAGGTTGTGCCGCACTCAGCCACGAAGTGCACCTTCGATGCCCCGTGTGTAGCGATTCTCTACGCTCGGATGTGTCGGCGACGTGACCGACGTCATGTTTTGCTGCCGTTCACGCGCCACTCAGCGTGGCATTCCGATTGCTCTGAAAGGGGCGGGTATTTCACAGAGGCAGAGCTGAAGCACATGGCGAGCATGCGGACGGCACCAGAGAAGCGGCCGGAACACATCCTGGTGGTCGAGAGTGAAAGCAGCACGCGCAACGTGCTCAGCGGTTTCCTGGCCGGTCGTGGGTATCGCGCCCTCGCGGTCGGCCCCGACGAGGCGGTGCCGCGGTTCGAGAACGGCCGCCCCGGCGCCGTCATCCTCAACGTCGCGGGCCGCGCCGCCCTCGACATGCTGGCGACGTTCCGCGAAATCGATCGGCGTGTCCCGATCGTCGTCATTGCCGACCGCCAGCTCTTCCCGATCCTCGAACAGAGCGGGCCCGCGGCAACCCTGATCGCCCGTCCGTTCGACGGCCGCGAACTGGAGGCCGCTCTCGCCGCCGCGCTACGCCACCGCCCGGCGCTCCCGCCCGGCGTCGCTGAGGGTCGACCGCCGACCCTCGAGGCGCTCCTGCTCGGGACGAGCGACAAAATGGTCGCTGTCCGGGCGCTGGTCGAGCGCGTCGCCGACGCCGAAGTCACCGTGCTGGTCCGCGGGGAAACCGGTACCGGCAAGGAGCTGGTCGCCCGCGGCCTGCGCTGGTACTCGATGCGCCGCGACAAGCCATTCGTCAAGGTCAACTGCGCGGCGCTGCCGGCCGACCTGCTCGAGTCCGAGCTGTTCGGGTTCGAGCGCGGCGCGTTCACAGGGGCCCATCAGGCCAAGCCGGGGAAGTTCGAAGCCGCCGACGAGGGCACCATCTTCCTCGACGAGATCGGGGAGATGAGCGGGTCCCTCCAGGCCAAGCTCCTGCAGGTGCTGCAGGACGGCGAGTTCTCCCGCCTCGGCGGCCTGTCCGAAGTCCGCGTCGACGTCCGTGTCGTCGCCGCCACCAATTGCGATCTGGAGCGCGCGGTAGCCGC
>JBDSLU010000027.1:0-15443 GCA_039916225.1 Vicinamibacteraceae bacterium | reverse complement strand
CGCCGATGGCATTTCGCTGGCCGACAAACAGGCGACGACGAAGCTGCTGCTCGAGGCCGGCGCGTCGATCGATGAACTGAACGCCGTGCGCAAGCACCTGTCGGCGGTGAAGGGCGGCGGGCTCGCGGCCGCGGCGCGCTGCGAGGTCGTCACCTTCGCGCTCTCGGACGTCGTCGGGCCCGTCGCCGACGATCCCGGCGTGATCGGCTCAGGGCCAACCTCGCCGGACGCCTCGACCTGGGCCGACGCGCTGGCCGTCGTCTCGCGTCGCGGGGTCCTGGAGCGGTTGCCGGCCGCGATTCGGCAACGGCTCCAAGCCGGCGCGCGCGGCGAGCTGCCGGAGACGCCGAAGTCCGGCGATCCGCGGCTGGCGCGGGCGATGTGGCATCTGATCGGGAACCGCGCCGACGCGATGGATGCGGCCCGTAGCGCGGCCATCGATCGCGGCTTCTCGACGATCACCATCGAAGCGCCGATCGTCGGCGAGGCGCGCGACGCCGGCCCGGCCTTCCTGGTGCGGGCGCTCGAGGTGTCCCGCCGTCTGCCCCGACCGGTCTGTGTCGTCGGAGCCGGGGAGACCACGGTCCGTGTCGTCGGCCGCGGTCGCGGCGGCCGCAATCAGGAGCTGGCGCTGTCGGTGGCCGCGGCCCTGGCGACGCTGCGCGAACCGGCGGCCTTCCTCAGCGTCGGCACCGACGGCATCGACGGGCCGACGGATGCGGCCGGCGGTCTGGTCGACACGACCACGCATGGCCGGGGCCAGGCGCTCGGCGTCGACCTCGAGGCGAGCCTGGCCGACAACGACGCGTATCACGCGCTCGGACGCCTCGACGATCTCGTGCGTACGGGGCCGACCGACACCAACGTCGGCGATCTCCAGGTGCTGGTGATCGGCGATCCGGCGCCGCCCGTCGCGTGAACGCGATTCACCGCCCGCGTGCCGGTTCGCGTACGATGGCCGGGCCCTCGAAGCCAGCCCGATGACCGACACGCCCGCCTCGCCGCCGCCGGCCCCGATCGAACCGCCCGTGACGCCCGTCGGCCCGCCGCCGGTCTCGTTCCCGCCATCGCTGCCGCCTGGCACGCCGGCCGGCAGGCCGCGCATCGCCCAGGCCGCCTTGCTGTTCGTCGCCTTCGGCGTCATCGCCGGCGGTTCCTTCGCGGCGTTTCTCGGCGGGTTCGCGCCGGCCGGGTCGAACGACCTGTGGTCGTTGCTGTTCGTCCTCAGCGTCCCGCTGGCTGCCGGCGCGTTCGCGCTGCTGGTGTTCCGGCTCTGGCGCCGCCGGTTCGCCGAGGCCTGGCCCAGCGTGGGGCAGGCGCTGCTGATGGGCCTTGCCGGCAGCGCTTTGGCCATCGGTGGCTGCGGCGGCTGGGCCGCGACGTTGGAAGCGTCCGAGATTTGGCCGGTGGCGATGGCCCTGGGCGCGGTGTTCGTCGCCGGAACAGCCCTGGCGGTCGGGGCCGGTGAGCTGTTTTTCGTCGCACTCGCGCGATTGATCGTGTCGCCGAGGAAGTAACCCCATGGCCAAGACCCGACCGTACCTGTTCTACGACACCGCGATCTCGATCTGCTCGACCTGCTATCGCCGCGTCGACGCCAAGATCGTCTTCGAGGACGGTCGCGTCCTGATGCTCAAGCACTGTCCGGTGCACGGCCCCGAGCGGGTGCTGGTGGCCGACGATGTCGACTACTACCGCCGCTGCCGCGAGGTGTTCCTCAAGGAACCCGAGATGCCGCTGCGCTACAACACGCCGGTGAAGTGGGGCTGCCCATACGACTGCGGGCTGTGCACCGACCACGAGCAGCACTCGTGCCTGTCGCTGGTGGAGATCGCCGACGCCTGCAACCTGACTTGTCCCATCTGCTACGCCGAGAGCGGCGTGCACCGGCCGGAGTTCCGCGATCTGGCGACCGTGCAGAAGATGTTCGACGCGGTGGTGCGCAACGAAGGCGAGCCCGACGTCGTGCAGATTTCCGGTGGCGAGCCCACGATTCATCCCGACTTTTTCGCCATCCTCGACATGGCCAAGAAGACCACCATCCGGCACCTGATGGTGAACACCAACGGGATCCGGATCGCGCAGGACGAGGAGTTCACGGCGCGGCTGGCCGGCTACATGCCGAACTTCGAGGTCTACCTCCAGTTCGATTCGTTCGAGCGCGATGCCCTGATGCGGTTGCGCGGCGCCGATCTGCGCGGCATCCGCGAGAAGGCGCTGGAGCGCCTGAACCGGCACGGCTTGTCGACGACGCTGGTCGTGACGGTGGAGAAGGGCGTCAACGACAAGGAGATCGGCAAGATCATCGACTTCGCGCTCGAACAGCCGTGCGTGCGCGGGGTCACGCTGCAGCCGGTGCAGGCCGCTGGTCGACTGGACGGCTACGACGCCGAGCGCGATCGGCTGACGCTCACCGAAGTGCGGCGGTGCATCCTCGAGCAGACGTCCGTGTTCCAGCCCGAGGACGTCATTCCGGTGCCGTGCCATCCCGACGCGCTGGCGATGGCCTACGCGCTGAAGGTCGACGGCGGCGTGATCCCGCTGACCGGACTGGTCGATCCCAAGGTGCTGATCGAAGGCGGGCGGAACACCATCGTGTACGAGCGCGACGAACAGGTGCGGCAGGGCATCCTCAAGCTGTTTGCCACCAACCACTCGCCGTCGTCGAGCATCGGCAGCCTGCAGGACCTGCTGTGCTGTCTGCCCGCGGTGCAGGTGCCTGAAGGTCTCGGCTACAAGAACCTGTTCCGGATCATCATCATGCAGTTCATCGACGCGTACGCCTTCGACGTGCGCTCGGTGAAGAAGAGCTGCGTGCACATCGTCCACCCGAAGGACGGCCGGCTGATCCCCTTCGACACCTATAACCTGTTCTATCGGGACAATCTGGAGCAGACCCGGCTGGCGCCGCTGCGCGCCCAGCAGGACGCGTGGCGTAACATGGTTGGCGTATGAGCGTCGACGACCCGACCGTCCTGCCCGTCACGCTGCCGGCTCCGCCGGCGAAGATGTCGCCGTTCGCCAAGCTGGCGGTCGGCGCCGCGCTCGTCATCGCGCTGGTGGTCGGGGCGTGGCTGTACGGGCGGTCGAGCGCGGCGCCGGACCGCGCCGCGGCCGACGCGACCCGGCTGCGCATGATGCTGCTCGACGCCCGCGCCCAGGTGCTCGATGCGCAATTGAGCCTCTACGCCGCCAACTTCGGCAATGCCGCTCAGCACCTCGAGTATGCGAAGCCGCCGCTGGCCGAGTCCTCGAACGCGCTGCGCGACGGCGACCAGGACGAGCTCGCGACCAAGGTCGACGCCGCCTTGCAGCAGGTGATGGCCGGCCGCGACCTCGCCGCGAAGCTCAGTCTCGACGCCAACAGCAAGGCCGGCGAAGCGTCGCGGCTCCTCGGGGAAATCCTGTCGGCCCTGCCTCGCTGATCGCTCCGCTACTTCAGGATCGTCGCCTTCACTTCGACGGAATATTCGCGGCCGGTCTCGCCGTCGGCGGCCTCCGTCACCACGATCGGCTTGCCGCTGTCCATGACGATGCCGAACGCATCGTGGGACCCTTTGCCGAAGCTGGGCTGCGAGCCTTGGGCGCCGTCTGTCTTGTAGACGGTCGAAAAGCTCAGCTTCAGTCGCAACAGCACGTGGTTCGCGTCCAGAATCTGGGGAATCGCGTCGACGTTCACGCTGACATCGCGATAGTCGAAGCCCGTTGGCGTCGGCCCCGACGCGCCCGGCCTGATCTCGTGCCCGGACGGAACCGGTATCTCGATGCCGGCGCGGCCCTGGGACGTCTTGCCGTCACCGGTGACCATCGACAGTTTTTTCGTCAGTGGCTTGCCGTCGGCCTTGAGCGAGATGGTCACCTCCACGCGCACGTTCTGGTTGAGGGCCGCCTTGTGACGTGGAGCGTCGGCTGGCTGGGCGGGAGCTTCCTGCGCGCGCAGTGGAACGGTTGCCGAGACGGCGAGGAAGGCGGCGACGACGAGTGGGCGCGTGAAGGACATCAGGGTTCTCCGGGAGCAATCGACTCGGCATGGACCTCGGCCGTCGTTTCGATTGACGGCACGACGATTGGCGGAATGGACACTTCGGGCACCGTCACCGGCGCATCGCTGTTGCGACTGGCGCTGACCCGCCACGCGGCTTCGGGAATCTGCTGCACCGCGCGCACGAGCGCGATCAGCGGATCTGGGCGAGGCGGGACATCGACGACCACCGGCGCCGATGTCGCGCGCACTGGAACACCGCGGCGCCAATCCGGTCGGCGTGCAGCGGGCTCGGCGCTGGCCAGACGCTGCGGCACCACCGGCACGGGCATGACCTGCGGCGCCGCGGGCGCGGGCGCCGCCGGGACGACCACCGGGTTCGCCGGCCGCCGTTCGACGCTCGATCCGGGCGCCGGCGTGCGGCTGCGCCAGAGCGCCAGCGACGACCCGAGCACAAGCAGCACGGCCGCGGTAGCGACAGCCCAGCGCCAGGTATGGCCGCCGGCCGTGACGCCGCGAGCCTCGGCCAGCGCGATCCGCGTCCGGCGGAGCGAACCGGCCGCGATCTCGTCGCCCACTGCGGTGAGCGACGGCAGCACCGCGTCGATGGCGGTGTCGAGATCGGGGTGCGGCTGATCGTTCGGCGTAGCCATTCAGAAACCCAGGCGGGTGAGCTTGACCCGCAGTTGGCGGCGCGCTTCCGAGACGCGCCATTTCACCGTCCCGACGGGGGTCGCCAGCATCGCGGCGACCTCGTCGTAGCTGTAGTCGCCCGAGCCGACCAGCAGCAGGGGGTCCCGGAGCTTCGGCGGCAACGCCCGCACCAGCCCGGCGACCGTGCGCTGCAACTCGCCGGTGAGCGCGGCCCGCTCCGGTGTCGGCCCGGCTCCGGCAACAAGCGCGAGCGGCGCAGCCAGGTTCGAACCGGCGTCGCCAGCGCCACTGGCCTCCAGCGACACCAGGCGCCGCAGCCAGCGACCGACCCCGCGGCGGCGGTCCAGCGCCCGGCGCCAGACGATCGCCAGGAGCCAGGTCCGGAACGCCGCCTCGCCGCGGAAGTCCGCCAGGCGGTCGCGGGCCGCGATCCAGGCCTCCTGGACCGCGTCATCGGCGTCATCCGCCGCGCCCAGGGCCGCCACGGCGGCCCGCAGCGCGGCCCGATGGTGCCGCTCCACCAGGACCCCGAACGCGTCGGAATCGCCCATCCGGGCGCGCTCGACCAGTTCGAGGTCCGTCACACAGTCTTTTGTCGTCGCCGGCCCCGGTCCGGTTGGAAATACCCACGCGCCGCGCCGCGACGACCGTCTCATCAGGAATTACAGATTTTGCAGGCTACACTTCACCCAATGCTCTCCGACGACCAGATCCTGGCCCGCATCCGCGAGCAGGTCCACCATCCCGCCACCCTGGCGGAGCTCGCCCAGCGGCTCGAGATCGCCCGCGAGGACCGGCCGGCTTTCCGCCGCCGCCTCAAGCACCTCGTCGCTGCCGGGTCCATCATCGCCACCCGGGGCGGCCACTTCGGGCTGCCCGACCGCATGCACCTCGTCGTCGGGCGTATCGACATGAGCGCCCAGGGGTTCGGCTTCGTCCGCCCCGAACGCCCGGTCGAAGGCGTCACCGGGGACATCTACGTCGCCGGCGTCAACCTCCAGGAGGCGATGCAGGGCGATCGTGTCGTCGTCCGCCTGGAAGGCGTGACGCAGCTGCCCGAGCGCGGCAAGCCGGGCGACCGGAAGCGCCGTGACGCCAGGCCGCCGGCGACCCGGACCGAAGGCCGTGTGGTCCAAGTGCTCGAGCGGGCGTCGTCCCAGGTGGTCGGCCGCTACGTGCTCGATGCCTCCGGCCTCGGCTACATCGTGCCGTTCGACAAGAAGATCCTGGTCGACATCCAGGTGCAGCCCACCGAGACCAAGGGCGCGCAGCCCGGCGACATGGTGACGGTCGCCATCACGCGCTGGCCGACGCCGACGCGCGGCCCGGCCGGCCGCATCGTCGAGGTGCTCGGCGACATCGACGCGCCCGGTGTCGACCTCCAGGTCATCATCCGGAAGTACGGGATCAACGACGCGCACGGTGACGCGGCCGTCGCCGAGGCGACCCGCCTCGGATCGGTGGTCAAGCCGAAAGACATCGAAGGCCGGACCGATTTCCGCGCCGTCCCGACCGTCACCATCGACGGCGAGGACGCGCGCGACTTCGACGACGCGATCACCCTCGAGCGGCTGCCGAACGGGAATTTCTGGCTCGGCGTGCACATCGCCGACGTGTCGCACTACGTGCGGGAAGGCAGCGCGCTCGACACCGAGGCCTACGAGCGCGGCACGTCGGTCTACTTCCCCGAGCGTGCCGTGCACATGTTCCCGCACGAGTTGTCGACCGGGCTGTGTTCCCTCAATCCGCACGTCGATCGCCTCGTGCAGTCGTGCCTGATGGAGGTCAACGCCAAGGGCGACGTCGTGCGCTATGAGCTGCACGACGGCGTGATCTACAGCGACGAGCGGATGACCTACAACGCCGTCCACGCCATTCTCACCGAGAAGGATCCGGCGACGCGCGAGCGCTACGCAGCGCAGGTGCCGCTGTTCGAGATGATGGGGGAGCTGTTCGCGGTCCTGAACGGGCGCCGGCGGCGGCGCGGCTCGATCGACTTCGACCTGCCCGAGAACGAGCTGGTGCTGGACGAGGCCGGCCGCGTCTCAGCGGTGCTGGCCTCCGAACGCAACGTGGCGCACCGGCTGATCGAGGAGTTCATGCTGCTCGCCAACGAGACGGTGGCGCAGCACCTTGCCGATCACCGGACGCCGTCGCTGTTCCGCATCCACGAATCACCGGACGTCGTGAAGGTGGAGGAGTTCGAGGAGTTCATCTCCTCGCTCGGCCACTCGCTGGGCACGCCGTCACACAGCGTCCAGCCGAAGCACTTCCAGAAGCTGGTCAAGGCGATCGAGGGAACGCCGGAAGAGCGCGCCATCGCCATGCTCATGCTGCGGACGATGCAGAAGGCCCGCTACGACATCACCAACCTCGGGCACTTCGGCCTCGCCGCCAAGAGCTATTGCCACTTCACCTCGCCGATCCGACGCTATCCCGACCTGGTGGTCCATCGCTCGCTGCGTGCGCAGCGCCATGGCCAGCTGACCGAGGAACGCGTGCGCGAGTGGGAGGAGGAACTGCCGGAGTCGGCCCGACACACCTCCGACCGCGAGCGGCGGGCCGACGAGGCCGAGCGCGAGATCGTCCAGTGGAAGAAGGTCCGGTTCATGGCCGACAAGGTCGGCGACGAGTTCGCCGGCTACGTGATCGGCGTGGCGCCGTTCGGGCTGTTCGTGCAGCTCGTCGAGCACTTCGTCGACGGCCTGGTGCACATCTCGAGCATGGCCGACGACTACTACCGGTTCATCGACCGCCAGCACGTGCTGTACGGCGAGAACACCGGGAAGAGCTATCGACTCGGCGACAAGGTGGTGGCCCAGGTCACGCGGGTGGACATGGAGCGCCGGCAGGTGGAGCTGGGGCTCGCCGACATCCTGGATGCGGTGCGGCAGTCGGAGCGCAACCGGGGACCCCGGAAGAGCACGGCGGTGTCGAAGGTGGAGACGAGGAAGCGGGTCTCCCGGCCGGGACGCCGGGAGCGGGAGCAGGCGCGGCCGCCGAAGCGGCGGCGGTGACTAGGCGTCCTTCTCTTCCTTCTCGCCCGAGCTGAGACCACTCTTGAAGTTGCGAATGCTCTGGCCCAGGCCCTTCCCGAGCTGCGGCAGCCGGTTGGCGCCGAAAATCAGGATGACGATGGCGAGGATGACGAGGATTTCGGGCAGTCCAAGGCGGGGAATCATGTGCGCTCCTTCTGCGGCGACCCCTCATGGTATCACCGCGGTGACGGCACGGCGTCGGACTGGCCGCAAAACCGGACAGCATCGCGCGGCGTCGTAAGGGTTGAGGAACAGTCGCTCGGGGCACTGGTTTTGCAGTTGAACCGACCCGATGGCCTCGTCCACAATGAGAGACGCCGCCGAGTCCGGTCTCGCCATGTCCTTTGAAGTGCCCACGGGCTCGCCCAATCCCGCCTCTCCGACGCCGGTGACGCGTGGTGGTCCGGCTCCCGTGGGCGCGTCGGGCTACACGCTGCTCCACCTCGACGACGCGACCGCCGACAGAACCGCTTTCGGCGAACGTAAGGGCCGTTTCGGCGGCGCCTTCGGCACCTCGGTCGCCTCGCACGCCCTGATCATCCTGCTCTTCTACGGCCTGACGATCCTGTCGGTGCCGGCGCTGACTCCGGTCGAAGAGCGGCCGTTCGACCCGTCGAAGATGGTGTGGGCGAACGTGCCCGGCCCCGGCGGTGGCGGCGGTGGCGGCGGCAATCAGATGAAGGAGCCGCCGGCGGCGGCCCAGACCAAGCCGGTCGACAAGATCACGGTGCCGGTCGCCAAGCCGACTCCGCAGACGCCGCCCAAAGAGATTCCGAAGCCGACGCCGGATCCGCCGCAGATGGCGATGAACATTCCGGTCAAGCCGATGGACGCCGGCCAGGTGGCCCAGGTCGGGACCATCGACGCGCCATCGGCGCCGCCGACGACATCCCAGGGCAGCGGCGTGGGCGGCGGGTCGGGGACCGGCAACGGTACCGGGTCCGGCACCGGCCGCGGGTCAGGCCTCGGCGAGGGATCTGGCGGTGGCACCGGCGGCGGCGCCTACCAGATCGGCAACGGCGTCCTGCCGCCGGAGCTGATCCACCGCACCTCGCCGCAGTACACGGCCGAGGCGATGCGGGCCAAGATTCAGGGGATCTCGCTGCTCAGCGGCGTCGTCGGTGTCGACGGCACGCTGCAGGACATCCGCGTCGCGCGCTCGCTCGACGGCACCTTCGGGCTCGACCAGGAAGCGATCAAGTGCGTGCGCCAGTGGCGCTTCCGCCCCGGTACCAAGCAGGGGCAGGCCGTGCCGGTCTACGTGACGATCGAAGTCGCCTTCAACCTGCGCTGACAGGCCTCCGGCCACGGTCGCGCCTGTCGCGTCCAAAGATCCGATGCGAAGACATCGGATCGCGCCGCATCCCACCTACGCCGTCGTCTCGCTGGGCGCGGCGACGCTCGATCGCACCGCGTTCGCCGACCGTACCGGACGCCTCGGTGGCGCCCTCGGCACGACGGTGGTCACGCACGCCGTGATCCTGCTCGTCGTCTGGGGACTCGCCCGCATGGCGCCCGCCGTGCAACCCCCGCCCGTGGTCTCGACGCCAGGCATCGCCCGGTTCGTCTTCGCGGGTCTGGCCGGCAAGAGCGGTGGGGGCGGCGGCGGTGGCGACCGATCGCCTCAGCCCGCGGCTCTGATGCGGACGCGGCCAGGAGACGCGACCGCGGTGCGCGTCGCGCCACCGGCCGCGCTGGCGACGCCCGATCAGATCGTCCAGGAGGCGCCGCCCGAACCGGACGCCTGGCGTCTGCCCGTGCAGCCGAGTGACGCCGGCGCGCAGCTACAAGCAGGCGCGTCGAACGCCCCGGACGCGCCACCGAACGATGCGCGCGGTCCAGGCCAGGGCGGCGGTACCGACCGCGGCAAGGGCCCCGGCTCGGGGCCTGGCGAGGGTCCGGGACAGGGGCCCGGCATGCGAGGCGGCGTCGGCGATGGCACCTATCGCATCGGCGACGGCGTGACGGCGCCGCGGATCGTCTACCAGGCGTCGCCGCAGTACACGCCGGAGGCGATGCGCGCCAAGGTCCAGGGGGTCGCGCTCCTGAGCGGTATCGTCGCCATCGATGGCACGCTGCACGACATCCGCATCGCGCGCTCGCTCGACGGCACCTTCGGGCTCGATCAGGAAGCGATCGCCTGCGTCCGCCAGTGGCGCTTCCGGCCCGGCACCCGTCAGGGCCAGCCGGTCCCGGTCTCCGTGACGATCGAAGTCGCCTTCAACCTCCGATGACGTCGCTTGCCGTCGGTGGACAGTGCCGACGTCGCGAGGGTGCGGACGTTCTTGCGTGGGCTAACGTGTCCGAATGGCGAGGGTAGCGCGGAGCTCCTGGACATTCGGGCACTGATCACACATGCCGGCGGCCTTGCCAAGGCGTGAGCTCAGGACAGTCACTTCGAGCAAGTTGCCGCCGCTCCCGGGTATGCCGAACGACCTCTTGCTGCCGAACGTGGAGCGACCAATGCCTCGCTCGAGTTCCGCGGCCTCGATGACGAACGCAGCGGCCTCTCCCATCCGGCGCGTACCGAGAAGGTTCACACCCGGCTTGTCCGCCGATGTCAGCGCGATCTCGAACGCCGTCACTCCTCCTTCGACGGCCCACAGCGGAATCACAGAGACGCGGAAGCGTTCGCGACCATCCGCATCGAGGACCGCGGTTTCCCACGGACCGGTGTCGGCGTTGACACTGATGTTCCAGCGAACCGTCTGTTGCGACAGGACGAGTCGGGCGTCAGCGGTATTCGACTGGATCGAGAGAACGAGCGAGAGGAGGGCCGACAGCATCATCGTGTGTTTACGGCTCTGGGCCTCACGCGGTCAGCGGCGCGAACGTCCGCCAACTGTGGATGCCTTGGCGGGGAGAGAGCCGACGAACTGCCGGCAGCGCTGCAGCCAGAAGCGCAACTGCTCATCCGACCGGAGTCCCGGCGGCTCGACGTAGACATAGCCCTGCATCGGCTTGCCGGTGAAGTCCATCTCGCGCACGTGCTCGTGTGCGAGCGAGTCGTGGTAGTTGTCCTTCCCGACTCGCGCCATCAGCTTGTTCCCGGAGACGCCGACGAACATCAGGCCGCGGTGCAGGAACGCGAGCCCGCCGAACATCCGCTTCTCGGACAGATCCGGATCCTCCGCCAGGGCGGAGCGGATGCGACCAGCGAGCGCTTCGTCGTAGGCCATGGCGTCGTCACAAGGAAGCATCAACCAGCGATGCCACCAGTCTGGCACGGCGCGTCGGACGCGATCCAGCCGGGTGGGGTCGAGACCCGAAACGCCTCGGGACGGAGCCGCGCCGATAACAGCACGACGACGCGGGTGGCGAGGCACTGTCGACGCATCGAGCGACTGATGAGAGTGTAGCGGACGTCGTTCGTTCGAGAGCACGTACCGCCAATCTCGAATCAGGCATCGCAGCCCGTCGGCGATGGCGCTCCAGCGATCCCGGTCTGTATCGGACCAGGCGTCGCACAGACGCCAGGCGTTCCTTGGGAGTTGGTGGTTGGGAGTGCCTTGGCAGTTGGCGGTTGGAAGTTGTGAGTTGATCGCGCGAGCCCGTACGCAGAAACGCCCGGCTGGAGACCCAGCCGGGCGTTTCTGCGTTCACGCGAGCTGAACGTCAGTACATCCCGCCCCTGCCGCCGCCGGGGCCGCCAGGGCCGCCGCCGGAGCCGGCCGGCTTGTCCTCCGGAATGTCGCACACGAGCGCTTCCGTGGTCAGGAGCAGCGAGGCGATCGACGAGGCGTTCTGGAGCGCCGTGCGCACGACCTTGGTCGGGTCGATGACGCCCGCGGCGACCAGGTTCTCGAACGTCTCGGTCGCGGCGTTGTAGCCGAACTCGACATCCTTCGAATCCTTGACCTGCTGGACGACGATCGAGCCTTCCTTGCCGGCGTTCTGCGTGATCCAGCGGAGCGGCTCTTCGATGGCGCGCTTGATGATGTTGACGCCCACCTGCTGGTCAGCCGAGGCCAGCTTGAGGGTGTCGAGCACCTTCGCCGCGCGGATCAGGGCCACACCGCCGCCGGGCACGATGCCCTCTTCGACAGCCGCCTTGGTCGCGTGCATCGCGTCTTCGACGCGCGCCTTCTTTTCCTTCATCTCGGTCTCGGTAGCCGCACCGACCTTGATGATGGCGACGCCGCCGACCAGCTTGGCCAGCCGCTCCTGCAGCTTCTCGCGGTCGTAGTCCGACGTCGTGTCGTCGATCTGGACGCGGATCTGCTTGACGCGGCCCTGGATCGCCTCGG
This sequence comes from Vicinamibacteraceae bacterium, assembly GCA_039916225.1. GTDB lineage: Bacteria > Acidobacteriota > Vicinamibacteria > Vicinamibacterales > Vicinamibacteraceae > JBDSLU01. The sequence goes on along the minus strand of JBDSLU010000027.1, from coordinate 3,522 downwards.
TCTTGCCGCCGCCCTCGACGATCGTCGAGTTGTCCTTGTCGATGGTGACCTTCTTGGCTTTGCCGAGGTCCTCGACCTTGATGTTCTCGAGCTTGATGCCGAGGTCTTCCGTGATCGCACGGCCGCCGGTCAGCGTGGCGATGTCCTCGAGCATGGCCTTGCGGCGATCACCGAAGCCCGGGGCCTTGACGGCCGCGGCCTGCAGCGTGCCACGCAGCTTGTTGACGACCAGCGTGGCCAGGGCCTCGCCGTCGACGTCTTCCGCGATGATCAGGAGCGGACGACCGAGCCGCGCCACCTGCTCGAGCAGCGGGAGCAGGTCCTTCATCGAGCTGATCTTCTTCTCGTGGATGAGGATCACCGGGTTCTCGAGCACCACTTCCATGCGCTCGGGGTCGGTGACGAAGTAGGGCGAGAGGTAGCCGCGGTCGAACTGCATGCCCTCGACCACGTCGAGACCGGTCTCGAGGGTCTTGGCTTCCTCGACCGTGATGACGCCGTCCTTGCCGACCTTCTCCATCGCTTCCGCGATGATCTTGCCGATCGTCGGATCGCTGTTCGCCGAGATCGTGCCGACCTGGGCAATCATCTGGCCGCTGACCGGCTTCGAGAACGTCTTCAGCTCGGCGATGATGGCCTCGACGGCCTTCTCGATGCCGCGCTTGAGCTCCATCGGGTTGGCGCCGGCGACGACGTTCTTCGCGCCTTCGCGGAAGATCGCCTGCGCGAGCACGGTCGCCGTCGTCGTGCCGTCACCGGCGATGTCCGACGTCTTGCTGGCGACTTCGCGCACCATCTGCGCGCCCATGTTCTCGAGCGGATCCTTCAGCTCGATCTCCTTGGCGACGGTGACGCCGTCCTTGGTGATCGTCGGGGAACCGAATTTCTTGTCGAGGACGACGTTGCGCCCCTTGGGGCCGAGCGTGACCTTGACCGCGTCGGCCAGGGCGTTCACGCCGCGGAGAATCGCTTGCCGCGAGCTCTCGCCGTAGACAATCTGCTTTGCCATATAACTAACTCCTTCGCGCCGACTTACTGGGCCTCGAGCACGGCAAGGACTTCGTCCTCGCGCATGATGAGGTATTCCTCGCCGTCGATCTTGATGTCCTGCCCCGAGTACTTGCCGAAGAGAATCGTGTCTCCAGCCTTGACGTCGAGGGGCAGCACCTTGCCGTCGTCCTTCGCCTTGCCCTTGCCGGCGGCGATGACCTTGCCCTGCTGGGGCTTTTCCTTGGCAGTGTCCGGGATGATGATGCCCCCGACGCGCTGCTCTCCTTCGTCCAGACGCTGGACAATGATCCGGTCGTGGAGCGGTCTGACCTTCATGCGTGAAAACTCCGTAACGATGAATGAAAACGGTGGATATCGAGAGACTGGGGGCTATCAGGGATGCCCGCCGCGCAGTCGCCTGCTGGCAGTCGCCGCCCCTGTTTGTTAGCACTCACCCTAGTCGACTGCTAAATCTATAGAGGCGCGCGGCGCCTGTCAAGGGGCCGCGGGCGGCGCGAACGCCCAACGCCCAATCTCCAACTCCCAAGGCACTCCCAACAGCCAACTCCCAAGCCGACCGGAAGGGCTAGCGGCCATTTTGGAGTTGGGCGTTGGAGTTGGGAGTGCCTTGGAGGTTGGAACTTGCGCGTTGGAAGTTGGAAGCCGTGAGCGTCCGCTCACGGCTTCTTGATCTTGTATTCGTCGAGCTTGCGGCTGAGGGTGTTGCGGTGCATCCCGATCCGCTCGGCGGCCCGGCCGATGCTGCCGGCCTCTTCCTCGAGGGCGACGCTGATGAAGCGGGCCTCGAACTCGCGCGAGGCGTCCTCGTAGAGGATGCCCTTGGCGACCATCTCGCGGACCAGGCCGTCGATCTGCTGGCGGATGGTCATGCGAGTTCCCGGCCCGTCAGGCGGCGGAAGGCGTCGAGGTATTTCTCGCGGGTGCGGGCCACGACGTCGGCGGGCAGCGACGGCACCGGCGGCTGCTTGTTCCAGTGGATCGCCTCGAGGTGGTCGCGGACGTACTGCTTGTCGAAGCTGGGCTGCGGACCGCCCGGCGCGTAGCCGTCGGCCGGCCAGAAGCGCGACGAGTCGGGCGTCATCACTTCGTCGATCAAGATGATCTCGTCGGTCTCGCCGTTGGTCGCGATGCCGAACTCGAACTTGGTGTCGGCCAGGATGATGCCCCGCGAGGCGGCGTGCTCGACGCCGCGGGCGTAGATCGCCAGCGTCAGCGCCTTCAACCGGGCCAGGGTGTCGGCGCCGACGATCGTCGCCGCGTGTGCCTCGCTGATGTTCTCGTCGTGCCCGCTCTCGGCCTTGGTCGACGGGGTGAAGATCGGCTCGGGCAGGCGATCGCTCTCACGCAGTCCCGAGGGCAGCGGCACGCCGCAGACATGGCCGGTGGCGCGGTAGTCCTTCCAGCCGGAACCCGACAGGTAGCCGCGGGCGACGCATTCGATGGTGAACGGCGTCGTGCGCCGCACCAGCATCGAGCGGCCGCGCAGCACGTCGGCGTGCCGGGCGAGCGCGGCGGGGAAGCGCGACACGTCGGCCGTCACCAGATGATGTGGGACGAGATCGGCGATGCGATCGAACCAGAAGGCCGACAGCTCCGTCAGCACGCGGCCCTTGTCCGGGATGCCGCTGCCGAGAACGTAGTCGAAGGCCGAGATGCGATCGGTGGCGACGATCAGCAGGTGGGCGTCGTCGACCTCGTAGACGTCGCGGACTTTGCCACGGCGCACGAGCGCGACATCCGCGAGCGATGATTCAAGCAAAGGGGAGGTCGTGACCACGTCGACTCGCAGGCGGAGTAGCGTAGCCGACTCGCGGCACGGACGCCAGCACCGGCGCGCCGATGCGGGCACGAGCGCGGCCGCGTGTCAATCGATCGCCGACAGTGTCCGTCTCAACGGACAGTAATGTCGCCGCGCGACGTGCGCAGCACGACCCGAGGACCGCCGCCTCGCACCGGCCCCTTGGCGGTGGCGTCGTCGCCCTCGCGCTTGACCGTGATCAGCCCATCGGGCACGCGGATGTCGCCGCCGGTCGCGGTGGCCTCGAGGAGGATGCCGCCGGCGGGCAAGGTCAGCTCGATGGCATCGTGCTCGGTGACGGCGGAGACCGCGACGGGCGTGTCGAGGGTCAGCTTCAGCGTGGTGCGCTCCGTCTGAGCATCGATCGGGCCGCGGGCGCCGCGGACTCGCACCTCGCCGCCCGAGCCGGTCAGCTTCAGCGGACCGCCGAGATCCTCGAGCTCGCCCTCGATGTCGTGGCTCTCGAGCGTGGTCGCGCCGCCGATGCCGCGGGCGCGGAAGTCGCCACGCCGGGCCTCGGCCTCGAGCGTGCCGGCGACGTTGGCGATCCGCACCTGGCAGCGCTGGGTCTCGATGGCCACCGAGCCGGCGCGCTCGATGTCGACTTCGCCGGGGCCGAGCTCGCCGCTCACGGCGCCGGCGATCGAGGCGAAACGCATCCGGCCAGTCGCCTTGGCGACGTGCACCGACGCGACGTTGGTCACATCCAGCTC
>JBDSLU010000026.1:0-4773 GCA_039916225.1 Vicinamibacteraceae bacterium | reverse complement strand
TGCCGGCTTCGACCTTGCCCTTGCGATCGGGATCGCGGACGCGACACGGCAGCGCCACGACGCCGTAGTGCGCCAGCACGTCGCAGTACAGCGGATTGAGGGTGGGCTCGTAGACGTCGGGGGTGAGGACGCCCTCTTTGAGATTGTCGAGGACGATGACGCGCGGCGTGCCGCCCAGCCGCCGAAACGCCTGCTCGTGCAGCTGGGCCCAGTCCGCCGCGCTCGACTGCCAGACCAGCAGGCGCACGGCCTTGCGCGAGTAGCCCAGCGTCAGCAGGAAGAGGCGCGTGCGGCGGTACTTCCCCGACGCGGGATGGCGGACCATCGGGCCTTCGCCGTAGTCGACTTGCCCTTCCTCGCCGGCGGCCGTCGTGATGACGACACGCGCGTCGACGGGCGCCCGGCCGCGCAGCTGTCGTACGAAGCGACGGACGCTGGCGTAGCGCGCAGCAAAGCCGTGGTCGTCGACCAGGTCCTGCCAGATCGCCATCGCGTTGCGGCCGCGGCCCAGCGCGGCGACGATCAGATCGCGGTAGGGTTCACACGCACTGGCGCACGGGGCGCGGCCGGGCGGCGGCCACGGCCGCGCGGGGTCGGTGGACACCTCCGCCAGGGCAATGGCCGGTTTTGGTGTCGCTTCGCCTCCTGGTCGCCCGCGGCCGCGCACCGCGATCCCGGCGGCCCGGAGGTAGGCGCCCGCGGTCTCGCGGCGGATGCCGGTGTCCTGCTCAATCCGCCGAAGCGACCAGCCCAGACGGCCCAGGGCGAGGACTTGCTGCTGCTTGCTCGGGTCCAAGACGTTCCCCATAGCGACTGAGGAACACGCAGCTCCTCGTCGCGGTCAACGTCTCGGCCGACGGGGTCAGGAAATGGCCGGTTTTGGGGTGTCGATTAATGGCCGGTTTTGGGTGTCCACCGAGGAAACGGTCGCGAAGATCCGCGCGGATGACGCCCAGCGGGTACAGCGTCATTCCCCACACGACGGCGCCGAGTCCGTGGCTCACGTTCTGCTCTTTCAGTACCTCCAGCTCCTCCGCCGTGGAGCGTGCCCTGGCCAGCCTGCCGAACAGCTTCATCGCGGCCTGCTCCGGCTTGCCGGTCGGCTTTCCGTCGACGGTGAGCGGAATGCGATATTCGCTCAACACGGTGGGTCGAACCGGGACTGATACACGAGGAGGTTCGAGACGAGCGTTCGCTGTTTGTCCACGCGGCCTTGCTCGTCGAACAGCTCGGTGACGCGCCTCTCCGTCGCCGTGACGTTCCGGAGCGTGGCAACGTATGCTGCTCGCTGTACCTCCGCCCGCTGCAGGACGCTGTCGAGTCCAGCGGGTGCCTGCGACTGCGCCGCCAGTACCGCCGCAGCTGGCAAGACGAGCGCGCGCGTGGCATGGAGCATGGGCGCTATGGTAGACGATGACTCATGATGGGCAGAGGTGATTCCAATCGTGAGCTCGATCGCGTGAGCGACAGCAGCTCGAATGCCACCTTGGTCACGCAGAGGTCTGCGATCCGTGCCTCGACTGTGAGTGCAGCGCATGTCCTCGGCGTGGCGAGGCGACCGCGTCGGCCAGTTGCTCTTAACCTAACGATAGGTTAGTCTGGCGGTAGTGACCTGGAAGGAAGTGATCCGAAGGTTGAAGGCCGCCGGCTTCATCGAGCGGCGCACTGGCAAAGGCAGCCACGTGCTCTTCGTTCATCCGGAGAGCGGCAAGGAAGTCTGGGTCACGGTACATGGGCACGATGCCGGCCGGCTCGGGAATCGCATCCTGCGCGATGCGGGAGTTGAATGATGGCCACGCACTATCCGATTGTGTTCGAGCGGGAGGAATCGGGGGCGTACAGTGCGTACGTTGCCGGCTTGCCGGTGTATGCGCAGGGCGCGACGCGCGGCAAAGCGGCGACGGCGATCGTGCGAACGCTCGGCGCGTATCTGGAGGCCCATCCCGACGAGCAGCCGCGCGCGGAAGTGCGGGTGGCCAAGGTCTCCATTCCGGCGGGGCGTCGGACGCACCCCAGGGTCAACCTGGTGACGGCTGCCGCTCTGGTCGGTAGCCGCACCAGTGCCCGCAAGGCCGCAACCTCACGGGCCAATGGCCGTCTCGGCGGGCGGCCGCGAAAGGCCGTCGCGGACTAGGATCGCCGACCCTCAGCCGACGCTCCGGCTCAAGTGGTTGCGAAAGGGATCGTAGTCCAGACGTAGTCCAATAGCGCCCAAAGGCCAGGCAAAACGGGGGAGCTGGACCGACCAAAGACCAGCACGAAACAACACGATCTACGACCCCGCTGAATCTGCAAAACCTCCATCCCCGGTTCAAATCCGGGCGGCGCCTCCATTTTTCCTCGAAGATTCAACCGGCTTGTTGGTGGGCGGGACAATCAGCCTCCGGTGTCGCAAGCCACCGTCGCGTTCCTGAGGTTGTGTGAAAGACTCGCGCGAGCGACGGATCGCCGACGTCCGACGCCGTCGGCTGTACGAGATCCTCGCGCGAGACCTGCAGGACCTCCGCGGTCTCCTCGACGCTGAGCCCGCGCTCCCGTCGAGGAACTGTCAACCATGGCCCACGCGCTCTGCCGGCGTTCCTGCTCAGGGCGTAGGAGCCGACGAAACGCGCAGGCTCAGGATCGTCTGGCCCTCGCCGGCAATGGTGATTGACGTCGCCAGCGGGTCGATGCGGTCGAAGAAGCCGTCCTCGAACCAGGTGGCAAAGGCGAGATTGCGGACGGCCGCGACGCGATACTCTCCGGGGCGCACGCCGAGGACCGAATAGTCGCCATCGGGCGTGGTGAAGCCGACTCGCAACCGGAACGTGATCGGCGTCCGGTCGCGCGGGTCCTTTGGATACAGCACGATCGTGGACCTCGGGGCAGGCTGGCCCGCGTCGTCGACGACGGTTCCGGCCAGAGACGGCCACCGATCGGTCATTGTGACGACGATGTCGGACGCCTTCATGGCGGGGGTGACCTCCACCGGCACCGACGTGACGTCGCGGCCCGCCAAGGTAACGGTGTCGAGGAACCACGTCGTCGGATATCGCACGCCGGCGAAGAGGCGGTAGGTGCCCGGCCGAACCTCTGGAAAACTGAAGCTGCCGTCGCCAGCCGGGCGCGCGATGTAACCTCCGCTGCGCCATGTGAGGGCGCCATGCTCGGTCGGTTCGAGATGCACCGTCGCTTGCGCCAGCGCGGCCGCCGGCGGGTCGGTGCGGCCGCGCATTTCCAATAGTCCGCCGAGGGTCGCCGCCCTCGGCACCGCGAGCTCGATGTTCCGGAGGCTGTCCTCGGGGACGACGATCGGCATCACGGCGAGCTCGCGAGTCGTGTACGACCGGGCCGCGAGGGGGCTCACCGAGAGGACCAGGGCGTATCGGCCGGGTGGCACGTCCTGCAGCACGAATTCGCCGCCGGGTAACATTCGGGCACCGACGGGAACGTCACCGAGCTCTTCGTCCTGGTTCAGCAGCCGCAGCGTGGCGTTCTCATCGGCGGCGAGTGTCAGGCCCGTGACCTTGCCTGCGATCCGCGCCAGTCCCGTTCGCGCGAGCGTGAGGTCGATGCCGGGACGCTCCTCGTTGTCGGCGAGCTCCAGGGCCGCTCGGGTGCCACGCGCATCGGTGTAGCACGCGGGCGCGAGGCCGCGCACGGGTTCGACGCGGGCCGGCAGCGTGGGTTCAAGCTCCGCGAGCCGCTTGCGTGCCACGTCGCCGTTGGGGCCTGTCGTGAACGCGGCGGTCAGCCGCAGCCCGTCGATCTCTCGCTGCAGCCTCTGCGCGGGATCGAGCCGCGACGGCCAGTTGAGCGACATGGCGCAGACCACGTAACGGCCGGCATTGAGCGAATGCAGCCGGTAGATGCCGCGGTCATCGGTCTTGGCCTCGGATACGTGCCGGCTCCGCCGATATCCGGAGGTCAAGTCGGGGGACGACGCCGTCATGCGGGCGTTGACGACCGGCTCGCCGCGATCGTCCACGACGCGTCCGGTGATGACGGCGTGACCCTGCGCGCGGGTTTGGCCCGACGGGAACGTCGCCCAGGCGCCCGCGATCAGGATGGCCAGCACGGCTCGAGCGATCGACATGGCGTCTCCGCGCACTGGAAGGGGGACGCCATTCTACTGACGTCCCTCCACTTCTGAGTAGCGTTTCGGTTTAGAGTCCGGCCCAGAGATGTGACCTGCCCCGACTCCGCTACGTCGATGGTGCGACCCCGTCCGTCTTAGATCGCTGGCGGGAACCGGCACCGGGATGGAGCGGGACGTCGCCGCCCTCCGGCCGCGGTGTTCGCGGCCCGGCCAAGAACACGTGGTACGGTCTGCCTGTCAACGCTGGCGCGGCCGGTCTCCGATCTCGACTAGCGGCTCACCGCGCTCGAGCATCTCGCGAACCGTCTGCCAAGCCGTTGAGAGGACTTCCCGAAGGTGCGCATTGGACGTGTTTCCGCAGGTGACCAGCACGATCTGCGGTGGCGGACCCAGCTGTTGGACCAGGGCCGCGAAATCCGCGTCCTTGGTCATCACCACGGCGCCAACGGTGCGCGCCGCCTGGAAGATCTCCAGATCGGCCGCGCGCTGGAGCGCCAAGGCGCGGACGCTGGTGCAATCGACGCGCAGCTCGGAACCGACCCACGTGGTGAGCGCAGGTGGCAACTGGTTGTCGAGCCAGAGCGTCACGTCACGCCGCGACGATGGGGTGCGCCAGGCGACGGCTCGCGAAGCGGAGGCAGGCGGACACGTCCTCGAGCTCGAGATCGGGCAGTTCCTCGATGACGGCCGCGGGC
>JBDSLU010000025.1:0-16590 GCA_039916225.1 Vicinamibacteraceae bacterium | reverse complement strand
CCGGCGCCGACCTCGCGGTCGTCGTCGTCGGCGAGCGGCCCTACGCCGAGTTCTTCGGCGACACGACCGACCTGGCCATCCACAAGGACGACCTCGCGGCGCTGGCTGCAGTCAAGGCGTCGGGCGTGCCTTACGTCGTGGTCGTGCTTTCGGGCCGCCCCGTGATCCTCGGCGACATTGCCACCGGGGCTGGGGCCATCGTCGCCGCGTGGTGGCCTGGCACCGAAGGCCAGGGCGTCGCCGACGTCCTGACCGGTGCCTACAAACCGACCGGCAAGCTGGCCTTCACGTGGCCGAAAACGGTCGCCCAGGTGCCGATCAACAAGGGCGACAAGGCCTACGATCCGCTGTATCCGTTCGGGTTCGGCCTCTCCTACTAGCAAGGGCGCGCGGTGCGCGCCAGAAAGTCGCACGCCCCGTGTTCCACCACTTCCGCCAGGCCGGTCTCGTCGCCGGCCTGGTCCTCTCGCTCCTTCCCGCACTCGTTCACGGCCAGGACACCGGCAGCCTCGCAGGAACCGCCACCGATCCGATCGGCGGGATCATCGCCGAGACGACCATCGACCTCCGGCACGAGGCGTCACGGACCGATCAGCACACCGTCACCGATCAATCCGGCAAGTACGGCGTCACCAGCCTCCGCCCAGGCCGCTACACGATCCGGGTGACGCTCAACGGCTTCAATCCGTATCGGGCCCGCGTCGAGGTCAAGGCGGGCACGGATACGCGGCACGACATCGTGCTGCAGATTGCGGCCATCACCGAAGGCCTGCAGGTCCACGACGCGGAGCCGCCGCGCATCGAGACCGCGCATCCGGGGCTCGGCCTGGTCATTCCGCACCGCGACCTGATCGAGCTGCCGCTCAACGGCCGCAACTTCACGCAGCTCGGCACGCTGATGCCGGGTGTGATCGCGCCGCCGGCCGCGCTGGGTGGACAAGCGGGCGATGCCACGCCGGGCGGCTTCGGCAACGTCACCGGCGGCTTCAACGTCAACGGCATGCGCAACCAGTCGAACAACTTCCTGCTCGACGGCGCGCCCAACAACGACAGCTTCAACACCGGCTTCGTCCTGCGACCGCCGCCGGACGCGATCGACGAGTTCCGCATTTTCACCCACGCCTTCGATGCGCAATACGGACGTAATGCGGGAGCCGTGGTCCTGGTAGTGACGCGCGCCGGCTCGGATCAGTGGCGCAGCTCCGGCTGGTGGTTCAACCGGGACGACGCCCTCGAGGCCCGCAACCGATTCGCGGTTGCCAAGCCGGCCCTCGAGCAGCACCAGTTCGGCGCCACCGCCGGCGGCCCGGTGGCCCGCAACCGGGCCTACGCCTTCGGCTACTACGAAGGCTTTCGCAATCGGCGCGGCACCACCGACACGCGCGTCGTGCCGAGTGCAGCGCAACGGGCCGGCGACTTCTCCGGCGAGCCAGCCATTCGCGATCCGTTGACCGGCCAGCCGTTCCCGGGCAACGTGATCCCGCAGACCCGCCTCGACAGCCTGGCCTTGGGCCTGCTCGACGCCTACGTGCCCGTGCCCAACCAGCCGGGCAATCGCCACACGCAATCGCCCGACGTCGTCGATCGCCGTCACCAGGGCGGCGCTCGCCTGGACGTCACCGCGGCGGCCGCTCACAAGCTGCTGGCGCGCGTCCACGCCGCCAGCACCGAGCAGCGCAACCCGCTCGGGCCGGCCAACTTCTCACCGGCCGGCAACGTCGCCACCGCGCGGCTGTTCGATGCCCTCGCCAGCGAGGGATGGGTGATCGGCCCGACCGCCTTCAACGAGGTGCGTGTCTCGGTGAACCGCATCGACGCGCAGCCCAACGTCACCAGTGGACTCGATCCGCGCGAGCTCGGCTTCGCCATCACGCCGAGCAACGCGTCGGCGCTCGGGCTGCCGAACATCGGCGTCAACGGGTTCTTCACGCTCGGCGACGCGCAGCAGCCGTTCGCGACGCGGGTGAACGAGGTGATCACGATCGCCGACGACGTGACGAAGACGGCCGGCCGGCACACGATCAAAGGGGGGGCGGAGGTCCGGCGCGATCGCATCGCGTTGGCGTTCATCAACCGGCCGAACGGCAACTTCACCTTCAACGGGCAGTACACCGGCAATGCGGCCGCCGATTTCCTGCTCGGTCTTCCGCAGCAGTATCGGCAGGCGTCCGGCGATCCGAACATGGACGGCCACACCTGGACCACGAGCCTGTTCGTGCAGGACGAGTGGCGGGCGGCGCGCGCGCTGACTGTCACCGCCGGCCTGCGCTACGAACGGGCGGCGCCGTTCGTCGAGCGCGGCGACAAGCTGAACGCCTTTCATCCCGGCCAGCAGTCGACGCGCTTCCCGGCGGCTCCGACTGGCCTCGTCTATCCGGGTGACCCTGGTGTGCCGCGGGGCACCTATGAGACCGACGGCAACAACCTCGCGCCCCGCCTCGGCGCGGTCTGGGATGTCACTGGCGCCGGGACGACGATCATCCGCGGCGGCTGGGGACTCTTCTACGACACGCCGGCGGGGCAGGGCGACTTCTTCCAGAGCGGCACGCTGGCGCCACCGTTCCAGCCTTTGACCGAGGTGAACTACTCGTCGGTCTCGTCGACGCATTTCAGCGATCCGCTGGACGGCGCGACGGGCGGGCCAAACGGGTTCCCGCCCGGTCTCATTTTCATTGGCTGGGGGCCGCGCTTCACCACGCCGCTGGCCCAGCACGCCCACGTGTCGGTGCAACGAGACGTGGCGGACATCATCGGCCTGGAACTGGCTTACGTGGGCTCGCGGGCTCGCAACCTGCCGATCTTCGTCGAGGTGAATCCGACCGCGCCGCTGCCGACCGCGACGCCGGCACCGCGGCCAGGACCGCGCCTGCTGCCGGCCTTCAGCCTGGTGCGTCCGAGCCTGTCGGCGGCGCGATCGTCCTATGACTCGCTGCAGGCCAGCGCCCGCGTGCGGCGGTGGCGCGACCTGACCGCGCTCCTGTCCTACACCTGGGGCCACGCCATCGACCACGTCTCCGGGATCAACATCGGCGGCGAGGCCAGGCCGATGCTGCCGGTCTCCCTGGACGATCTCGCCGGGGGTGAGGGGCCGTCCATCGACGCCATGCTGGCCCGCGAGAAGGGTGACGCGTTGTTCGACGCGCGGCACCGCATCGTGTTGAGCGCCAACTACGTGTTCCCGTCGCTCTCGGGCCGGGCGCCGCTGCTGCGCCACGCACTCGGCGGCTGGTCGGTGAACGCCATCGTCCAGGCGCAGAGCGGCTTCGCGCTGACGGTGACCGAGCCGGTGGACGTGGCGTTGACGTCGCTGACCAATCGTCCGAACGTGACCTGCGACCCGAACAGTGGCGGGGCGCGCACGGTCGCTCAGTGGTTCGACACCCGCTGTTTCAGCCAGCTGACACGGGCCGCCCATGCCGGACAGATCGGCAACGCCGGCCGCGGCATCGTTCGCGGCCCCGGCTTCGGCCGCACCGACCTTTCGTTGGTGCGCGTCGTGTCATTGCCGCGGCAGCAGCGGATCGAGCTGCGCGTCGAGGCGTTCAACCTGCTCGAGCAGGCTCGCCTCGGGAATCCGGGGCTGAGCATCGGCACGCCGACCTTCGGCCGGATCACCAGCGCCGACGACGGGCGCATCGTGCAGTTCGGCGTCAAGTGGGGATGGCGATGAGGCCATCCGGCGGTCAGGCGCGGCCGGGCCCGATCTGACCGGGCTTCGTTGCCGATGACGCGATGGCCGCGGCGATGCTGGCGGCGAGGCCGACCATGGCCGGCGTGACTTCGGGCGGCAGCTGCCCGGCAAAGGCGAAGCGCGCGGCTCCCGCCACCAGGATGCCAGCGGCCATCGCGACGAGAGCCTGGCGGGCGCCGAGGCTGCGCCAGAAGAGCCCGCCGACGATCGGCACGAACAGGCTCACGCTGAGCAGCGTGTAGAAGAACCCCAGCGCCTCGGCGACCGACTTGGTGACCACGATCGCGATCGCCACCCCGGCGATCCCCGCGACGACGGACGTCAGGCGGGCCACCCGCAGCACGTCGCCGTCGCTCGCCGCCGGGCGCAGGAAGCGCTTGTAGAGATCGCGCGACAGCGATGTAGCGAGCATGAACAGGATGGCGTCGGCACTGCTGATCTCGGCGGCGACCAGCGCGGCCAGACCCAGGCTCCCGACGGCCACCGGGAGATCGCGCGCCAGCAGGATCGGCAGGGCCAGCTCGCGATCCGCCAGCCCCGGGTGGAGCGCCCGCGCGATCATACCGAGCAGCACCGGCAGGAACGCGAAGACGAACAGCACGGCGGCGTTGGCCAGCACGCCCATCCGCACCGCGCGGTCGTCGCGGGCGCCGTAGACCTTCTGGAGCAGGCCCGGCGACAGGAAGAACGACGGGCCGAGCATGGCGAGGAAGATCCAGCCGGAGGCGCCGCCGCGCCACAGGCTCCAATACGAGCCACCGCTATCGGTCGCCTGCCGCAGTCCGTCCCAGCCGCCGACCGCGCCGAAGGCGTAGGGCACCGCCAGCGAGAAGCCGACCAGCAGCACCACGAGCTGGACGAGGTTGACCCAGATCGTCGAGAGCAGGCCGCCCGAGGTGAAGTAGATCGTCATCACGGCGCCGCCGACGAGGCAGCCGATCCAGCGCGGCCAGCCGGCCACGGCTTCGAGCACGAAGGCCAGGGCGAGGAGCTGGCCCGCCAGGATCGCCAGCGTGCCGACCCATAGCAGCGAGGTGGCGGCGGCGCGGACGCGCCAGTCGTACCGCCATTCGAGGTAGTCGCCGAGGGTCTGGAGGTCGTGCGCCTCGGCGAGCTGCCGGATCCGCGGCCCGACCCACAGGCCGAGGACGATCGATCCCATCGCCGCCGAGCCAACCCACCACCACGCCGACAGGCCGTCGCGGTAGCCGTAGCCGGCGGCGCCGACGGTCGACCCGGCGCCGATGTTGGCGGCGATCATCGTCGAGAAGAGCAGCGCCGGGCCGAGCCGGCGTCCGGCGACGAAGAAGTCGCTGGTGCTGCGCACGCGCCGGCCGATCGCCACGCCCAGGGCGATCTGGGCGAGGCAGAAGATCGTCAGCAGCGTCAGGTGGGTCATCGAGCGCCCATGCTAACGTCTGATCCATGTTTGGCAAACTCGCGCGGACGGCGGCCGTCGCCGCGGCGTCGGCGATCGCGCTGACCGGCGTCGGCGTGGCGGCCCTCGGTCCACCGGCGAGCGGCGACGCCGCCAAGGGATTGACCGCCGTCGCCGGCCTCACCGTCGGCCACCACACCCTGACCGAGCGGCCGACCGGCTGCACGGTGATTCTGGCCGGTGCGGAGGGCATGGTCGCCGGCGTCGACGTCCGCGGTGGCGCGCCGGGCACGCGCGACATCGAGCTGCTCGATCCGTCGAACAGCGTCGAGCGGGTGCACGCGATCGTACTGTCCGGCGGCAGCGCGTTCGGTCTGGACGCGGCCAGCGGCGTGATGCGCTTCCTCGACGAGCGCAAGATCGGCTTCAAGATCGCCGGCACGCAGGTGCCGATCGTACCGTCGGCGATCCTCATGGACCTCGCCTTCGGCGGCAAGCCCGAGGTACGGCCGGGCCCCGACTGCGGCTATCGCGCAGCGGCCGCCGCCACCGCGGAGGCCGTGGCCGAAGGCAATGTCGGCGCCGGCGCCGGCGCCACGGTGGGCAAGCTGGGCAAGCCAGGCGAGCCGCGTCGGCCGATGAAGGCCGGCATTGGATCGGCGGCGCTGGTGCTGCCCGACGGGCTCGTCATCGCCGCATTGGTCGCGGTGAACGCCGTCGGCGACGTCATCGATCCGGCGACCGGCAAGGTGATCGCCGGCGTCCGCACCGCTGACGGCAAGGGCTTCGCCGACGCGCGCCTGCTGCTGCGCTCGGGCGCGTCGTTCGTCGCCCGCCCGGGCGAGAACACGACGCTCGGCGTCGTCGCCACCAACGCCACGCTGACCAAGGCGCAGGCGCGCAAGGTCGCCCAGATGGCCCACGACGGCTACGCCCGCGCCATCTCGCCGATCCACACGCCGGCCGACGGCGACACCATCTTCGCGATCGCCAGCGGCGCCCGGCCCGGCGAGCCGGACATCCTGCGCATCGGCGCGCTCGCCGCGGAGGTGATGAGCGAGGCCATCGTCCGCGCTGCCCTCACCGCCAAGGCGTCGGGCGGCCTGCCCGCCGCCCGCGACCTGGGGGCGACTCCGCTTCCGTGACGCCCCCGTGCACGCCGCGAGCGGCGAGGCACGAGGCGCGATGCGATCGGCTCAGCGCGGCAGCCGGTATTTCACGACGGCCGCCAGGTGCAGCACCTTGAGCAGGTCGTCGTCGGCCGGGCCTTCCGGCGAGCCGATGATTTGCAGCTGCGCCTCGCCGCCAACCAGCCAGCGGTTGCCGCCGTGCGGCAGCAGGTATTCGACGCCGCCGAGGCCATGGACGCCGAACCCGCTGCTGTCGTCGCGCTCGGCGAAGCGGTAGAAGTAGAGCCCGGCGCCGCCGCCCACGTAGTAGCCGAGGCGCCGTCGTGTCAGCGGTGCGCGCAGCACCTTGATCACGCTGCCCGTGATCCGGTGGCGGCGCAGGTCGCCATCGGAGATATCGTCGAACGGCGGGAGATCGTCGCTCCAGAAGCCGAGTCCCACTTCGCCGCGCAGCCGCAGGTCGTCGCGGAGCGGGAACTCGATGAGGCCGCTGATCTCGGGACCGGCAGGATAGGCGTCGCCGCTCGACACGGCGGTGCCGAGGGTGCCGCCGACGACGAGCGGCTCGCCGGCCGCGCGGGCTCGCTGGGCGAGCGCGGGCGACGCGACGATGAGGATGGCGGCCGAGACGAGGCCGAGGCGTGTGAGGGTGCGGAAGGGTCCCATCGTTCGATGGTAGCCCGCCGTGTGCCCAGGCTAAGCGCGACTGCTGCTACGGTCGAGGCGCACACAGCTCGACCGTCGACTCGAGCGGAGACGCGGCGGCGACGGACGCGCGGATCACTCGTTCCGCAATGCGACCATCGGATCGACGGCGATGGCGCGCCGCGCTGGCAGATAGCAGGCGAGGACGGCCACCGCGGTCAACGCCGCGATCGCAATCGATCCGGCCACGCCCGTATCCCTGGCCATGCTCGGGAGCACGGCTCCCAGTGCCTGCGACAACCCGAACGCGCCAGCGAGGCCGACGCCCATGCCGGTCGCGACCACCCGGGCCCCGGAGCCCAGCACCATGCCGACGATGTCGCGGACCTTCGCGCCCAGCGCCATCCGCAGCCCGATCTCGTCGGTGCGCTGCGCTACCATCCGTGCCATCGCGCCGTAGATCCCGAGCGCGGCGAGGAACACGCCGAGCGCGGCGAAGGCGATCAGCAAGTGCGAGATCAGCGACATCGACGTCGTCACGTCGGCCATCGTGTCCGTCGCGGTCATGAGTCGACGGGCCACGAGGCTGGCGTCGAGCTCGACGACCGCCGACCGGATTGCGGCAACCGTCGCGGCGGGCGTGCCGCCGTTGCTGCGCACCGCGAGAATCATCGTGCGGCGAGGGTCCTGCGCGGTCGGCTGATACAGCTGGAAGGGTTCCGCCTCCTGGGCCAGGTCGATGGATCGCACGTCCTCGACGACGCCGACGATCTCCATCCACGTTCGGGGCTGGGCGTCGGCCCAGGCGATCCGCCGGCCGAGCGCCCGGCCGTCCGGAAACAGCCGGCGGGCCATTCCCTCGCTGATGATCGCGACCTTGGACGACGTCGATGAATCGGCCGTCGTGAAGAGACGACCCGAGGCGAGACGCGTGCCGGTCACGTCGAAGTAGGCCGGCGAGATCCCGTTGATCTTCGCGGTCAGCGCCAGGCCGTCGCCGCTGCCATCGCCGACGAAGTGGGCGGTGCCGCGCAGGCCTTTGTAGGGCAGGCCGTAGCTGAGGCTGACCGCCGCCACCCCGGGAATGCGTTCGAGCCGGGTAATGGCCCGACGCTGGAAGTCGAGGATCTCCCGATCGGCAGCGTAGCGCTCCTCGGGCAGGGAGATCTCGGCCTGTGCCACGCCGTCGGCCCGCCATCCATAGTGCTGCGACAGCATCTGGGCCGTGCCGCGGAGGAAGAACGATGCGCCGGCCACCAGGATCATGGCCATGGCGAACTGGCCGACGAGCAGGACGCTGCGGGCTCGAACGTGGCCCCGCGCGGCCGTGTTCCCGCGCCCGCCCCGCTTCAAGGCGTCGCCGGGGGCGATCCGCCGGGTGAAGAGCGCCGGCCCCACCGCACAGAAGAACACCGTCGCCAGGGACACCGCTGCGGCAAAGGCCAGGACGCGCCAGTCGACCGGAATGGCCGGGCCGCCGCCATCGACCACGACGGACTGCAGCCATCGGGTCGTCCACAACGCGACGAGGACGGCGCCGGCTCCGCCCGCCGCGGCGAGCAGGAGCGACTCCAGCACCACCGTCCGGATCAGCTGAAGGCGCGAGGCGCCGAGCGCAGTGCGGATGCTGAACTCCCGCGACCGGTCGATGGCGCGCGCGAGCAGGACGTTGGCCAGGTTCGAGCAGGCGATGAGCAGCACACAGCTTGACAGGCCGAGCAGCATGGCGAGCAGCGCACGTCCGGTCGGCCCCGTGTTCGAGTCGGGCAGCGCCTGACTCCGCCAGGCCGTCTTGGCGTTCTCGGCCGGGAAGTCGGCGGCCATCCGTGCGCCCAGGCCCGCGACGAACGCGTCGGCCTGCCCTTGCGTCACCGAGGTGCGCCGGCGTCCCAGGATCGTGAGCGTGTGCGTCGTACGATAGACACCGGCCGCCTCGGCGCTGCTCAGGGGGCTGAAGACCCCGACGCGGCCGAAGAGCCGGTGGTCACTGGCCTCGGGCGGTAGCACGCCGACGATTTCGTACGGGCCGCCCGTGGTCTGGATGGTCCGGCCGACGACGTCGGTGGCTCCCCCGAACTGGTCCTGCCAGAGCGCGGTGCTGATGAGGACGACGCGCTCGTGGCCCGGGACCTCGTCGTCCGGGCGCAGCGATCGCCCGTGCGCGGGCTGGATGCCCAGCACGTCGAAGAGGTGGGCCGAAACATCGATCCACTCGGTCGTCCGGGCCGCGTCGACGAGGGCCACGTTCGACGGGCGGTAGGCCGCGAATCGTCCGACGCCCTCCTCGGCCTGGCGCAGCGCCAGGTAATCCGCCGGAGAAAATCCACCCGACGCCTGTTCGGCGGTCGTCCGGTACAACCGCATCAACTGCGCTGGCTCGGCGAACGGCAGCGGCCGGAAGATCAGGGCGTTCATGAAGCCGAACATCGACGTGTTCAGCCCGATGCCGAAGGTGAGGGTCAGCACGGCGATGACGGTGAAGAGCGGGTCGCGGCGCAGCGTGCGCCACGCGTAGCGAAGATCCTGCCAGAGGCCCCCGAGCGCGTGCCGGGTTGGCAGACCAGGCGTCGGCGTCGGCTGCCACCGCGCCTGCGACAGCGCGCCAAGCCGGGACGTCAGCAGGCCGGCCCGTTCCAGTTCGGCGCGGGTCAGAGCCGTCGCCGTGTCGGGGTCGGCTCCGCCGGCGATCAGCTCGTCACGCCGGTCTTCGAGGTGCTGCGACAGCTCGTCGATGATCGAGGCCTCGCGGGCCGGCGACAGTCGCAGGCTGGCCAGGCGTGGCCGGAGGTCGTTCGCCCACTCACGCATGGTCGTCCCCGGTGACGAGCCGGACCCCATCGACGAAGCTGGCCCACGTCTGCCGTTGCTGGGCGAGGACGCCTCGTCCCTCGGCCGTCAGCTTGTAGTAGCGCCGCCGGCGCTCGCCCGCCTTCTCGAGCCACGTTCCGCTGATCCATCCACGCTCTTCGAGACGATAGAGCAGTGGATACAGCGAATCGATGTGAAACGTGATCTGGCCTCGCGAGCGGCTCTCGATCAGCTTGCACAAGTCGTAGCCATGGCGAGCCCGCGCTTCGAGCAGCGACAGGATCAGCAGCTCGCCGGCGCCCTTCTTCAGTTCGCGGTCGAGGGTTCGCGTATCGATATCTGTCACAAACAGATATTATACAGGCAGGCATCAGCCGTCAAGGTGCCGCCGGGCGGTCCGCCACAGCGGGACCGCAGCCACGGTCCAGCCGCGGCTGCACGATGTTCTCAGCGGCCGAGACGACCCAAGCCCGTGCGGGATCGCAGGGCGCTGACGAGATTGCCGCGGCGGCCATGACGCAGCGCCAGGAGCGGCGCGTACGGGTGCGCGCCGAGGGCGAGCGCGGCGGCACTGACCGGGCGGAAGACGAGCCCGCGAATCGCCGCCCCGATGGCCTGGCCGAAGCGGAAACGGTTCGTCTCGCGCTCGCCGGTGATCGCCGCCCGCTCCAGGGCCGCTTCGCGAAAGCCTGGCGCCACCATCCGGCTGGCGAAGTGATCGTGCTCGACGCTGCGAGCGGCGAGGTAGCTGCCGACCCGCTCGCTCGCCGGCACCGCCAGCACACCGACGTGCGGATGGCACCGCAATCGAGCCCCGCTCCGCCAAGCCCGGAAGATCCAGTCCTGCGAGGCGGTGACGAAGGTGGTCCGGCCCGATCGCCACGGCCCGATGCGATCGGCGAGCTCGCGCCGCATCAGCCACGACGACGCGAACACGAAGACGCGGGGGTCGTAGTCGTTGCCAGACGTCACCCCGCTGAGGCGAAACGGCTCGCGGCCGGCGGCGAGGTCCGCCCCGGCGGCAGGCAGCGCGACCAGCAGCGGCGACCACACGAGATCGGCCTCGCTCGCTTCGCAGCAGGCGATCGACGTGGCGAGGTGATCGGGGAAGTAGAGATCGTCGTGGTTGAGGAACGCGAGATAGCGGCCTCGCGCGCGGCGGATGCCTTCGTTGTTCGGGCCCGACTGCTCGCCGGCGTTCTCCGGCAGGTTCACCCAGACGATGCGCCGATCGGCGAAGCCCGCCACGACCTCCGCCGTGTCGTCGGTGCAGCAATCACCGACGACGATCAGCTCCCAGTCGGTGGTCGTCGACCGCAGTACGCTGGCGATGGCGTGCGCGACGACCTGGCTCCGATTGTAGGTGGCGATGACGATCGAGACGAGGGGAGGCCTGAGGAGTGGGGAAGGGCTCATGGACGCAGTGCCGGGCAACCGGCCGGTAGGCCCAAGCATACAATCCACGCATGACCACAGCGGGCGTCCGGGTCGCGCCCTGATGCACGTCGCCGTCCTCGGCGCCGGCATCATGGGGTGCAGCGCGGCACTGTGTCTTGCCCAGCGGGGCGCGCGGGTGACGCTCTTCGACGGCGCCACGCAGCCGTGCACGGGCGCCAGCCGGTGGAACGAGGGCAAGATTCACCTCGGCTACCTGTACGCCGCCGATCCGTCGATGGCCACGGCCCACCGTGTCCTCGACGGCGGGCTCGCCTTCAAGCCCCTCATCGAACGGCTCATCGGCGAGTCGATCGATCCCGTCACGTCACCGGTCGACGACGTGTATCTCGTGCATCGCCGGTCGGTGGTCGACGCCGACGCGATCCGATGCTACTACGCCGCCGTGTCGGCCCTCGTGCGCGAGCATGGCGGCGCCGCGGGCTACCTGCATCCGGCCACGCGGGCGTCCGCGCATCCCTTGTCCATGTCCGAGCTCGCGGCCATGTGTGACACCCGGGACATCGTCGCGGGGTTCCGGGTGCCGGAGCGCTCGGTCTCGACGGTGTGGATTGCCGACCGCCTGATCGCGGCGGTCGCGGCGGAGCCGCGCATCGAAGGCCGATGGGGCGTGCGCGTCAACGGGGTCGCGCGCCCCGAGGCCGGCCCCGACGCCCCCATGCACGTCGACACCAGTGGCGGCCGAGACGGTCCCTACGACTGCGTGGTGAACGCGCTCTGGGATGGCCGGCTCGGCGTCGATGCCGCCCGGGGCCTGCCGGCGCCGGCGACGTGGTCGCACCGGTTCCGGCGGTCGCTGTTCGTGCGCACGTCGCGTCCCGTGACGGCGCCCAGCGCCGTCATCTGCGTCGGACCGTTTGGCGACGTGAAGAACTACAACGGGCGGGATCTCTACCTGTCCTGGTACCCGGCAGGTCTGGCGGTCGAAGGGACGGCCCTGGAGCCGCCCCCGGTGCCGCCGCTCGACGGCGCGGCGCGAACCGCGTTGATCGATGCGGTGCTGACGGGCCTCGGTGCGATCCTGCCGTCCGTCGCCGCGCTGCGGCCGTTTGTCGAGACCGCGCAGGTCGAAGGAGGCTGGGTCTACGCCGCGGGCCGCGGCGCCCTGGACGACCGCGCGTCCACGCTGCACCGCCGCGACCACGCCGGCGTGTTCCGCGACGGCCGCTACCTGTCGATTGATACCGGGAAGTATTCGATGGCGCCGTGGGTTGCCGATCGACTGGCCGCCGAGCTGCTCTGAGGCGGTGCGTCGCTCGTCGCGTCAGAGGCGGCCGAGAGCCAGGCCGCCGTCGACGTGGATCACCGAGCCGGTCGCGTACGGCGCGTCGCCGCGCAGCAGCGCCGCGACGACCCGTCCGACGTCGGCTGGCGTCCCCCAACGACCTTCGGGCACGAGCCCGTCGGCGATGCGCTGATCGTAGACGTCCTTGACGCGCGCGGTCATGTCGGTGGCGATCACCCCGGGCCGCACCTCGAACACCGGGATCGCCTGTGGCGCGAGGCGCAGCGCGAAGAGGCGCGCCGCCATCGCCAGGCCGGCCTTGCTGACGCAGTAGTCGCCGCGGTTGATCGAGGCGAGCTCGGCGGAGACCGAGGTGACGAAGACGATGCCGGTGCCGCGGCCGCGCTCGAGCATGTGCCGCGCGACCTGCTGGGTGAGAAAGTACGGCCCCTGCAGGTTGGTGCGCATCAGCGTCTCGAAGCTCTCCTCGCCGGCGTCGAGGATGTCGGCGCGGACCGCCGGGGCGCGCCCGGCATTGTTGACCAGCGCGTCGATACCGCCGAAACGCTCGATGCTCTCGGCGACGAGCCGGGCGCGGTCGGCGGCGTCCGCGATGTCGGACGCGCAGTAGTGAGCCGCGGTCCCGAGTCCGGTCAGCTCCTCGATGACGCCGGTGACGTCGGCGGCGGGGCGAACGCCGCTGAGGACGATCTGCCAACCCTCGGCGGCGAGCGCGCGGGCGATGCCGAGACCGATGCCGCGGGTGCCGCCGGTGACGATCGCCGTGCGGTGTGTCCCCGACCCTGGATCGGAGCGCCGATCGGGACCGGTCATGCGCGCTCCACGGGGGCCGGGCCGAAGAAGGTCAGGTAGGGCGCGTCGGTTGCCAGGCGCCGGACGTAGAGCGCCACTTCGCGCAGGTGGTAGTCGCCCCACTGACTCGACTCGCCGCGCGGCACCCGTGCCCCGGTGGGGACGTGATCCCACCCGTTCGGCCAGTGATACACCGAATGCAGGAGCAGGCCGTGGTGGCTGGCGTCGGTGCTCAGATACGGGCCGGCCGGATCGGTCAGGGTGGCGACGACGCGCAGGCCCGCCTGCGTGTAACGATCGCCTGCCGCGCCGAGATGGTGGCCGAGCCGGAGCAGACCCTGTGCGGCGATCGCGGCCGCCGAGCTGTCCACCGGCTCGTGGTCGTTGAACGGATCGGCGGGGCGCGTGCGCCAGTCGCCGAGCGCGGCCAGGCCCGGTGCCCCGGTGTCCCAGTAGGGGATGCCGTCCTGTGCCACCGCCTCGTCGATGTAGAAGTCGCAGGTGGCCTGCGCGGCCTCGCGCATGAAGCCTTCGATCACCGCGCGTCCGCCCAGCGGTGCCAGCTCGGCGTCCCCGACGGTCGCGATGAACTCGAGCTGCTCGGCAAAGCCGAGCATGGCCCAGGCCAGGCCGCGCGTCCACGTCGAGAACGGCGAGTAGCCCTGCTGGCTCGACGGCCCGCGATAGGTGCCGTTGGCGGCGTTGAACAGGCTCTCGTGGGCGGTGCGGCCGCGCCGATCGTAGGTGTCGCGTCCGGTGCCGTAATAGACGCTGAAGTCGGCGGTCGCCTTGGCGTGCTGCACGAGCCGCTCGAGCAGGTTGATCTGCGCGTCCTGCTCCTCGGCCAGGCGATGCCCGAGGCGATGCGCGACGGCCAGCGCGCGCAGCGAGCGCACGGTATCGACGAAGAGCGAGTGCGCGCCGTTGAAGGAATAGATGTAGCCGCCGGACGGGATGCGCGTCCAGCGCCGGGCCTGCACCGCGCCGCTGACCTGCAGCGCCAGCGTGTAGAAGCGCTGCTCCCAATCCGACGCCTCGTAGCGGCCCTCGGCGGCCAGGCGCCACAGCGCGCCATACGTGCTGACGTTGTTGAAGCCGTGATCGTGGACGCCGACATGGGTCAGGTGCGGCGCCATCCGCTCCACCGTGCGCGAGCGGCCCAGCTCGAGGAAGTGCGTGTCGCCGGTGGCGTCGAACTGCAGCAGCGCCGAGCCGAACTGGAAGCCCTGCGTCCACTCGGTCCAGCCGCGCGCCTGCCAGCGGCCTTCGACCGTGAAGACCGGCGACCCCTCCTCGGGGCGCCAGGCGGCTTCGGTCGCGTCGATCTTGGCGGCCGAGGCGGTGAACAACGTATCGAGCGCGGGGAGCAGAACAGCGGGCGTGAGTGCAGCGGCAGGCATAAGGATGCGGATCCAGCGTGAGGCGCGTCGTCGGCCGACGATTTTACCCGCTCCTGCCGGTCAGCGCAGCGGCACTTCCACCGCGGGCTGATACAGTTGTCGGCTGCTCATGTCCCCACGGCTGCGTTTCTGGGTCATCGCCGATGACTTGACCGGCGCCCTCGATACCGCTGCGCCGTTTGCGGCACGCGCCTGGCGGACGTGCGTCGTGCCATGGCCGGGCCGCGGCCCTGGCGCGATCGCGACGGCGCTGCGGGCGGCGGCGAAGGCGCACGACGTGGTCGTGATCGACACCGCGTCGCGACACGTCGCGGCCCGCGAGGCGGCGCGGCGGGTGCGGGACGTCGTGGCCGCGGCGCGTCGCTCCGACCCGCGCGGTGCGCCCGCTCGCGGCTTCTACAAGAAGATCGATTCGACCCTGCGCGGCAACGTCGCGGCCGAGCTCGCGGCGTTCCGCGCCGCGACCGGCGTCGCCTGCCTGCCGCTGGCGCCGGCCTTCCCGGCGCAGGGCCGCACGACACGCGACGGCGCGGTCTGGGTCGACGGCCGGCCGCTGTCGACGTCCGCTGCCGCGCACGACGCGCTCGCCCCCGCCGTCTCTGGCGAACTGGCCCGGCTCGGTCCGCCGGGCGCGCTCGACGTGTGCGACGCCCATTCCGACGCCGATCTGCGGCGCGTCGCAACACGACTCGACCGGGAAGGGCGTCTCGGCGCCGTCGTCGGCTCGGGCGGCCTCGCCGGGGCCATCGCCGCACGTTTTGGCGCGCCACCCCGCGCCACCCGACGCCTGGTCTCGGGCCGGCCGGTCCTCGTGGTGTCCGGCAGCGCCCATCCGTCGGCCCAGGTCCAGGCGCGGGCGCTGGTGGCGGCGGGCGCCCTCGGCCTCGTCGCGCCGATCGATCCGCGGACGCCGCTTCGGGATCGCCACGCCACTGAAACCCTCGCCATCAGCGCCCTGCAGTCGGGGCGGCCGGTCGTGCTCGCATCGCCGGCACTCGCCGCCGGCGCGCGCATCACCGCGCCGCGCGCCGCTGCCGTCGCGGCTCGCCTGGCCGCGGTCGCCCGCACCATTGTCACGGCCGGACCGGTCGGCGCTGTATTCACGGTCGGTGGCGACACCACCGCCGCGGTCGTTGCGGCGATGGGCTGGGCCCCGCTCGCGGTGGACGGCGCGCTCGTGCCGGGGGTCGCCGTCGTGCGATTGGCGGCGCGTCGGGCCGGCTCGAACGGTCCCGCCTGGCTGATCACCAAGTCGGGCGCCTTCGGCGATCCGCAGACGCTTCGCCGCCTCGTCCGGCGGCTCACCTCCTCTTCTCGGTCCGGGAGACCTGCAACCCTTCGATGACGACGACGCCACCTCTCGCGATCACCATGGGCGACGCCAGCGGCGTCGGCCCGGAAATCCTGCTGCGGGCTTTTGCCTCGGGGGAACTCGGTACGGACGTCGTGGCCGTCGGCGATCTCGCCGTCCTCGACCTCTGCAACCGGCGGCTGCACTGCGACGTGATCCTGGAGCCGCTGTCGGTGCCGCGGTGCGCCACGCCGGGCCGGCTGGGCGTGCTGGACGAAGGCGCGCTGTCGGAAGCGTCATTGCGCATCGGCGAGATCGACCGGGCCTCGGGCGCCGCCGCGCTCGCCTACGTCGCCCGCGCGACCAGGCTGGCCCTCAGCGGTGACGTCGCCGCGGTGGTCACGCTGCCCATCAACAAGGCGGCGACGCGGCTCAGCGCACCGACGTTCACCGGCCACACCGAATACGTCGCCGAGCTGTGCGGCCGCACCTCCTCGACGTTGATGCTGGCCTCCGAGCGGGCCATCGTCACCCACGTCTCGACGCACGTCTCGCTGCGCGAGGCGATCGATCTGGCGCAGCCGGCACGCATCTTCGAGGTGATCGTTCAGACGGACGAGATCCTGCGGCGGCTGCGGCCGTCACGGCGCATCGCCATCGCCGGCCTCAACCCGCACGCGGGCGAGGGCGGTGCGTTCGGCGATGAGGACACGGCCCGCATCGCGCCCGCGATCAGCAAGGCCCGCGATCAGGG
>JBDSLU010000024.1:0-2744 GCA_039916225.1 Vicinamibacteraceae bacterium | reverse complement strand
TGGTCAGCGCCGACGGCCGCCGTCTGCCGACGGGAATCTACGCCCGGGCCGCCGCCGGCGGATCGTAGGGCCGCGGCGTAGGGGTCGCCGGCCGTAGGGCGCCGGCGGGCACTTCCCCTGCCGGCCTAGGTCGAGACGCCCAGGAGCCCCCGCGTCAGCTGGAACTCGACGAACCCGGCCGCCTGCGCCGCCGGCACGGCGTCGCGACGGGCCGTGGCCAGGACCAGGTCGCGAAGCCGGTCGGGATCGCTCGTGGCGCCCGCGGCGATGAAGTCGACGTCGTCCTCGGACAACACCCCGCGGCTGCCGGGCCCGGCGATCTGCAGGACCGGCACCAGCGGATGCCCCTGCTGGGGTCCGTCGCCGACCGCGCCGACCAGGAGGTGCGCGCCGCACGCGGCCAGGCCGGTGACGTTCTCGACCCAGTGGTCGGTATCGGTCTGGACCAGATGCAGGCCGGCCAGCGCCACCGGCTCGCCGTAGACCAGCGTCGCGCGCGGCGCGGTGTCGCCCAGAACTGCATTGCAGAAGGCGGCGTTGGCGAGCAGCGGATCGCCCTCGGGAATCAGCACGGTGCCGCCGTCGGCGAGCGCAGCGGTGACGAGTGCCGCCAGGCTCGACACGACCGACGGCTCGGGTGGGACGGCGCTGATGACGCCCAGGGTCAAGGCGCCCAGCCGGACGTCGCGCGCCGCGGCGGGCAACGCCGCCCGGGTCGCGAACCATTGCTGGACGCGCCCGATGACGCGGTCGATGCCGCCATCGAGCTGCACGCTCGCCCACCCGAAGCGTTCGAGCGGCAGATCGGCGCGCTCGAAGTCGCGCCGCATCGCGTCGTTCGGCACCTTCTCGCAGCCGTGCTCGAGCAGCAGCGCCGCCGCCACGTTGGGATGGGTGGCGTAGCCGCGGAAGGTCCGCTGGAGCGTGTCGTAGGTGGATCCGCCCCCGAACCCGCAGCCCTCGGAATGGGCCAGGGCGACGAAGCGGTCGATGCCGTGCCGCAGCCCGACGCTCGAATCGTTGAGACGCAACGCCGCAAGACGGGCGATCTGGGACGAACACATGCTCGTCGGCAGCACCAGGCCGACGCGCTCCGTCGCCACGCCGGACGGGGCGGCACCGGCACGGGCGCGAGCCGCCGGCACCGCCAGCGGCTGGCCGTCGGGCACCGGCCGGGCCTCGATGGCCGCGATCCGATCCGGGCTGGTCTGGCGCCAGTTGCGCCACAGCTGGGCCTGCGAATGCCCGGCCTTCTCGCCCTGCGTCCGCTCGCCCGAGGCCGTCGCGATGGTCAGGTCGAACGCCTCGTCGACGAGCGCCGGCATCGCCTCGCCATCGAGGTAGCGGCCGGCGTTGATGTCCATCTCGTGCTTCAGCAGCTGATGACGCTGGGTCGTCGTCGTGATCTTCAGCGTCGGCACGAACGGGAAGTTGGTGATCGATCCGTTGCCGGTCACGAACAGCAGCAGGTTGCAGCCGGAGGCCACCTGGCCGGCGATCCCCTCGAGGTCGTTGCCCGGGCTGTTCATGAAGTAGAAGCCGGGCCCGGTCAGCGGATCGGCGTAGTCGATGACGTGATCGACCGGCGTGCGCGGATCCTTCTTGTGCACGGCGCCGAGCGACTTCAGCGTGATGTTGTAGAGGCCGCGCAGCTTGTTGCCGCCGGACGGATTGCTCTCCGGCGTGACGCCGTGCCACGACAGCCGTTCCTTGAACCCGTGGATGTGGCGCAGCAGGTCGCGGGCGACCTCGATGTCGCGCGTGTTGCGCAGCACGTAGGCCTCGGCGCCGGCGGTCTCGTCGGTCTCGCACAGCACGCCTGTCCCGCCGTGGCGGATCAGCTCGTGCACGACAGCGCCGGCGAGCGGGTTGCCCGACACGCCGGAGAAGGCGTCCGAGCCGCCGCACTGCAGCGCGATCCGCAGGCCGGCCAGCGGTTCGTCGGTGCGGACATCGGCCTGGACCGCGTCGATCCAGCCGCGGACGATGGCCTCGCCCTCGGCCAGGCCGGCGGCCAGGCCGCCACCGACGCTGAGGAAGGCGTGCCGCACGCCCGCGAGCGGCTGGTCGTGCTCGCGCAGGTAGGCCTGGAGCCGCGCGTTGGTGATCGGCTCGACGCCCAGATCGATGGCCAGGACCGCGCCGACGTTGGGATGGACCATGAACCCGGCCAGCGCCCGCAGCACCTCGGTGGTGTTGTTCGGCTCGCCCGGTCCGCCGCCCTCGGTGTGGGCGACGGCGACGATGCCGTCGATCGCCGGATGCGATTTGGCCAGCGGCTGCAGGCGCGCGGCGAGCTGGCGGGCGACGCTGGCCGTCCGCGACGTCGTGCCCAGGATCACGATCGTATTGCGGGTGCCGACGCCCCGGTCACCGGCGCGCCGATAGCCGCGGAACGTGCGCGGCGCGGCGACGTGTTCGACCGGCTGACCCGGACGGTAGGTCGACGGATCGAGCGTGAACGGGACGAGATAGTCCTCGAAGTTCGGCGCCGCCGGCAGCGGCACGCCGAGCTGGCGCATCGCCAGCGCCTGCAGGATCGAGGCGTTGCAGATGTAGTCGCCGGGCGCGATCGGCACCAGGGCATGGCCGAACGGCAGCCCCCACGAGAGGAGCGCCTCACCCGGCGCGATGGCGCGCACGGCAAGGCGATGGCCCTCGAGGACGCACGAGGCGAGCGTGCGGACCGCGCCGTCGATCTCGATGCCGGTGCCGGCATCGAGCCGGCGGATGGCGATGGCGAC